>CAMOZZ010000086.1 GCA_946631165.1 uncultured Lachnospiraceae bacterium
TTTGCCACCTCCAACGAAGGAAAAATGAAGGAAATCCGTGAGATCCTCGGGGACATCGGCCTGCCCATCCTCTCACTGAAGGAAGCAGGTATTTCCGCCGACATTGTCGAAGACGGCGATACCTTTGAAGCAAACGCCATGATCAAAGCCCGCACCGTCCACGAACGCTGCGGGGATATCGTCCTGGCGGACGATTCCGGCCTGGAAGTCGATTACATGGACAAAGCCCCCGGTGTTTTCTCAGCCAGATTCATGGGGGAGGACACTTCCTATCTGATCAAGAACCAGTATATCATCGAACGTCTTGAAGGCGTCACCGGCAGCGACCGCAGCGCCAGATTCGTCTGTGTGATCGGCGCAGTATTTCCCGATGGCTTTGAAACGAGTGCGAGGGGTGCCGTCGAAGGCTGGATCGCCTTTGAGCCCGCCGGAGAGAACGGCTTCGGCTATGATCCGATCTTCCTGCTTCCCGACCGGGGCGTGACGACAGCGGAACTTACCCCGGAGGAGAAAAATGCGATCAGCCACAGGGGAAGAGCCTTACGGGCAATCAGGCCGGTCATCGAAGAGTGGGTCAGGAAACATTCATGAAGATCATGGCGGTCAGCGATTCGCACGGGCGGGTCGAAAACATCAGGAAAGCCTATGAAAAAGTAAAGCCGGTCGATCTGTTCATCCATCTTGGCGATGTGGAAGACGATCAGAGCGAGATCGAAAGCTTTATTCCCTGCCGGAGGGAATTCGTGCGCGGGAACTGCGATTTTTTCAGCCGGAATCCGGACGACAAAGTGATCGAAGTTTGCGGGAAGAAGATCCTGCTCACGCACGGTCACAGGCACGGCGCCGGATACGGGACGGAAGAACTGGAAGAGACCGGACGCAGATATGGCGCAGATATCGTCCTGTACGGACATACCCATATGCCGCTGCTGGCCTATAAGGAAGATGTGATCCTGTTCAATCCCGGCAGCATTTCAAAACCCAGGCAGGACGGCCGCAGGCCAGTGTTCGGCATCGTCGAAATAAATCAAAAAGGAGAAGTGCTGTTCAATCACGTTTATCTGTAGTGTATGGCACATAGTAAAAAAAATGGAATTAACCGCACTTCATTTTATCATTGTCTGCCCGCTTGTGTTTCTTGCGGGCTTTATTGATGCGGTGGCAGGAGGCGGAGGCCTGATCTCCATTCCGGCCTATCTGTTCGCCGGGCTGCCTGTCCATACCATGATCGGTACGAACAAGCTGAGTTCCTGTATGGGGACCAGCATCAGTACATTCCGATATGCGAAACTCGGATACATCCCCTGGAAGGAAGCCGGGTTTTATGTTGCTGCTGCATTCGCAGGCGCGGCGGCAGGCGTCCGGATCGCGCTGAGGATATCGGACGGCCCCTTTAAAGTGATCATGCTGTGCATTCTTCCGGTCATTGCGTTCGCCGTGCTGAAAGGAAAGGTGCTGGAGAAAGAAAGAGAAGCATTCGGCGTCAGAAAAACAGTTGTCATTGCCATGTGCGTTGCCTTTGCTGTCGGTACTTATGACGGCTTTTACGGCCCCGGAACAGGTACCTTTCTGATCCTCCTGCTCTCTTCCCTTGCACATATGGAAATTCACAGAGCGAACGGCGTGACGAAAGTGATCAACTGGACGACCAATATTACTTCGCTGGTCCTGTATGCGCTGAACGGAAATGTGATCTTTGTGCTGGGTTTTGTCGCGGGCCTGTTCAATATTGCCGGCAATTTTCTGGGATCGAATTATTTTGCCCATGACGGGGTGAAAGCAGTAAAACCGGTGATGACCGTCGTGCTTTCCGTTTTCTTTATAAGAATGATCTGGGAAGTGTTTTTTTGAAAAATGGTCTTTATCGATCTTTACAAATGTGTTATAATCCTGCTTCGTGACGGAAAGAATGGCATTTACGGAGGAAACGATGATATATAACAATATTCTTGAAGCGGTGGGACATACGCCCATGGTCAGCCTGAACAGGATGGCGGAGCCCGGCAGCGCCCGCATCCTTGTCAAATTTGAAGGCCTGAATGTCGGCGGCTCGATCAAGACCAGAACAGCGCTTAACATGATCGAGCAGGCGGAAAAAGAAGGGCTGATCAATAAGGACAGCATAATCGTGGAACCTACCAGCGGCAATCAGGGGATCGGCCTGGCGCTTGTCGGCGCGGTCAGAGGCTACCGGACGATCATTGTCATGCCTGATTCCGTAAGCGAAGAAAGAAGAAAGCTGATCAGACATTATGGTGCGGAAGTGATGCTGATCCACGATGCGGGCGATATCGGCGCCTGTATCCAGGAATGTCTTGATACAGCGCTTCGCATGAGGGACGAAGATCCGAAAGTCTTCGTGCCGCAGCAGTTCGGAAACCCGAACAATACCCAGGCGCAGAGGCGTTTTACGGCCAATGAGATCCTGGACCAGGTGGATGGTCCGATCGACGGATTCTGCTCCGGCATCGGCACGGGAGGCACTATTACCGGCATCGGCGAGATCCTTAAGAGCGCCAACCCGGACATGACTGTCTGGGCGGTGGAGCCGGAGAATGCGGCGATCCTGGCCGGCGGCAGCATCGGCACGCATATGCAGATGGGAATCGGCGACGGAATCATCCCGGACATCCTGAATCAGGAGATCTATGATGAGATCTGCGTGATCACGGATGAGGAAGCGATCGATACCGCGAAGCGTCTCGCGAGTGAAGAAGGCCTGATGTGCGGCATTTCCAGCGGTACAAATGTCTGTGCCGCGATCAAGCTCGCCCGGAAGCTCGGGGAAGGAAAGACGGTTGTTACCGTGCTTCCCGATACGGCGGAGAGGTATTTCTCGACGCCGCTGTTCGAGGGAGAATAAAATAAATGCGGCAATATCAAAAACCCGGCCCGTCAGGACCGGGTTTTTCTGCCGGATACGGCAATGAAAATGACCCAGGGGATTACATTCTGTGATCGTTGGTGGGAATGGCAAAATTCAGATTCTGATTGGTGAGGGACCACTGCAGGGCGGCAGATCAGATTGTTACACATGTTCAATTGTACAGATATAAAAACTATGTTAAACTTATTTCGTTTATTGTACGGAGTGCTCCGATATGGTAAAATATTGTCTTTAAGGAGGCTTTATTCATGACGTATAAGAACATCGTTTTTGATATAGGGAGAGTCCTGATCGACTATGACTGGATGACGATGCTGAAGGATCATGGCCTGACGGAACAGGAAGCATGGGACTTTGCTTCCGCCATCTTCCCGGATCCGTTATGGAAACAGCTGGATATCGGCATCCTGTCAAATGACGAGATCGTGAGACAGTACGGAGAAAAATACCCGCAGTACAGGGAACTCTCGAAATGGTTCCTTGACCACGCGTATCTGATGCCCGTGCCGCGTCCGCGGGTCTGGGAGAAAGTGAAAGCGCTCCGGGCGGCAGGCTATAAGATCTGGCTGCTCAGCAATTACAATGAATGGCTTTTTGAAGCGCATCTGAAAGATACGCCGATCACAGCGCTGGCCGACGGGGGCATCATTTCCTATCAGATCCATAAGATCAAGCCCGAACCGGAGATCTACCGGGCTCTCTTTGAAAAATACGGACTGGATCCGGCAGAATGCATTTTCTATGATGACAGAGAAGAAAATGTCGAAGGCGCGAAGGCAGTCGGCATGGATGCCGTCCAGATCTTTTCTGAAGAGCAGGTGCTGGAAGAGATCGGGAAACTTTTAAATCAAAAAACGCTCTGCAAGGAAAAGAGCAGTTATTACCAGGAGGATATCAATATGATCAGCATGAAGGAAGAACTGAACAGACTTTCATACCCCGGCAGAGGAATCGTTCTGGGCATGAGCGAAGACGGAAAACACGCGGCAGCAGCCTATTTTATTATGGGCCGCAGCACGAACAGCAGGAACCGTATTTTTGTCACCGAAGGAGAAGGGATCCGCACGGAAGCGTTTGATCCTTCCAGGATGCAGGATCCGAGCCTGATTATCTATGCGCCGGTAAGAGTCCTGGGAGAACACACCATCGTCACCAACGGCGATCAGACAGACACGATCTATGACGGCATGGCAGCTGGAAAATCATTCGAGGAATCCTTAAGAAGCAGGGAGTTCGAGCCCGATGCGCCGAACTATACCCCCCGTATTTCCGGCGTGATCGATGTAAAGGACGGAAAGATGTGCTATGCGCTTTCCATCCTGAAGAGTGCGGACGGAGATCCGGCGATCTGCAGACGCTATACCTTCACCTATGACGGCGCAAAAGCGGGAGAAGGCCATTTTATCCATACCTATCAGGAAAATGCCGAGCCGCTGCCCAGTTTCTTCGGAGAACCCAGACAAGTGGATATCAAAGGCGATATCGATGCCTATACGGATCTTCTCTGGACAAACCTGAATGAAGACAACAAGGTATCGCTGTTCGTCCGGTTCATCGATCTGGAGACCGGAAAGTATGAGACAAGGATCGTAAACAAGAATCAGTAAACAGGATTCATCCGGACGGTGTGCCGGAATGCACTGAAAAAACTTCTTTGCGAGGAGAGAAGACCGCATGGCAAAATTCAGCGTAAAAAGACCGTTTACCGTACTCGTGGGAGTGATCATGGTGCTGGTACTGGGGTATGTCAGTTTTACTGAAATGACGACAGACCTGCTGCCGCCCATAGAGCTTCCTTATGTTGTGGTGATCACATCCTATCCCGGCGCATCGCCTGAGAGGGTCGAAAGCGCTGTGACGGAGGTGCTGGAATCACGTCTCGGTACGGTGAACGGCGTGGTGAATGTCAACAGTACCTCCAGGGAAAATGCCAGCGTTGTCATGCTGGAATTTGAGGACGATACAAATATGGATTCCGCCATGGTCAAGCTTTCTTCGCAGCTTGATATGCTTGAATTGCCCGAAGAGGCAGCCGCACCGATCCTTCTTGAAATATCACCGGATCTTCTCGCTACGATGATGGTCACGATGGACGTCGACGGCATGGATATCTATGAGCTGACAGAATTCGCCGAAGACACCGTTGTTCCTTATATTGAGCGGCAGGACGGCGTGGCCAGCGTGGATGTTTCCGGCGGTGTTGAACAGCGGGTCGAAGTCAGTCTGAACCAGGACAAGATCGATATCATCAATGAAAAGCTCCGCAAAAAGGTGCTTGACAAGATGGCTGATTCCGAACAGGAGATCGCGGATGCCAGAGCAGATCTCGAAGATGCGAAAGAAGAACTGGATGATGCCGAATCCGATATCGAATCCCAGGAAAAGAAACTGAAAAAACAGCAGAGCAAATCGACAGGGGAACTGGCAAAATATTCAAAGCTCCTTGATGAAGCGGTCGCCACGCAGAAAGCGTATGAAGCCAATTACAATTCGCTGGTCGCAAATCAGAAAGCCCTTAAGATGGAAAAATCCGAGCTCAGCAAAGCTTATAAGCAGGTGAATGCATCGCTGAAAGAGATGCGGAGCAAAATGAAGGACAGTATGAGGGCAGAGACGCTCAATACCATCCTGGCGTCGCTGGACAAGGATACAAGGACCATGCTCTCCCTGCCGAAAAAGGTAAAGGCGAAAGATACCGATACCATCGATGCGCTCTGGAAGCAGCTGAAAGGCATGGAGGGATTCGCAGAGCCGCTGGCGGCTGTTGACGAGACGATCAGCTCGCTGCCGAAAAACATAGACGATGCGTTGGATAATGACGCTGCAAAGCTTTTTGCGCTGCAGGGTATCCTGCAGCAGGCCGGCCAGGAGGAAGCGGCGGAGCAGCTTTCCCTGGAGAATCTGACCATGCTGAAGCAGGGACATGACGTCCGGATCCCCGAGATCGATATTGAGCTCGGCAATCTGGAAACGGAGATCACGGTCGCAAAAACTACGCTTGACGCCATCAACAAATCCGTAAAGGAGGCGCTGGATCAGTACGAACAGGTGGAAGCCGGAAAGATATCCGCCGCCGCCTCCTTCGGTGCATACCAGGCGCAGATCGCCGCCGGAAAAACGCAGATCGAAGAAGGCCGTACGAAGATCGAAGACGGGGAAAAGCAGCTGGACGACGCGGAAGAAGAACTTGCCGATGCAAAGGAGACGGCACTCAACGCTGCCAATCTTGACGCGCTGCTTAAACTCGATACGCTTTCCCAGCTGCTCACAGCGCAGAATTTTGACATGCCTGCCGGTTATGTCGCCGGAAGCGACGGCATTGATGTCCTGCTGAAGGTCGGCGAACAATTTGCCAGCATCAGTGATATCGAAAATGTCGTGCTTACGCATATTGACGATATCGGTGATATCAGAGTCAGGGATATCGCAGACGTGGAACTGACGGATGACGCTGAAGACAGCTATGCGAAGGTAAATGGAAACAGAGCATTGATGATAAGCGTTACCAAAGGCAGCACGGCCGGGACGACCGCTGTTTCCGATACCGTGAACGAAGCGATGAAAGAACTGCAGGAGCAGTATCCGGATCTGCATTTCACCAATCTGATGGATCAGGGTGAATACATCTATCTGATCGTGGACGCCGTGATCAAGAATCTGCTGTGGGGCGCGCTGCTCGCGATCATCGTGCTGATTATTTTCCTGAAGGATCCCAGACCGACGCTGGTCGTGGCTGTCAGCATCCCCTTCAGCCTGCTGTTCGCGGTCGTTCTGATGTATTTTACCGGCGTCACACTGAATATCATTTCGCTCTCCGGACTGGCGCTGGGCGTCGGCATGCTGGTCGACAACTCCATCGTCGTCATGGAAAATATCTACAGAATGCGGAGCCTGGGCGTACCGCCTGCCAGAGCCGCTGTGAAGGGCACCATGCAGGTGGCGGCAGCCATTACTTCATCAACGCTGACCACCGTATGCGTATTCCTGCCGATCGTGTTCACAGACGGCCTTACCAGACAGCTGTTCACCGATATGGGCCTGACGATCGCATACAGTCTCGGCGCCAGCCTGATCGTTGCCATGACGCTGGTGCCTTCCATGAGTGCCACGGTGCTGAAAAATGTTCATGAAATGCCGCATAAGCTGTTCGATCTGCTGATGAACGCTTATGGCGCCGTACTGAAATTCTTCCTCCGTTTCAAGATCATTCCCGTCGCAGTTGCGGTCGGACTGATGTTCTTCTGTGCGAGGGAGGTCATGGATATCGGACTGGTAATGCTGCCGGATATGGGAGGCATGCAGATGAGCATGACCATGACTGCGCCGGAAGATACGGATAAGGATGAAGCGTATGCGGAAGCGGACCGTTTCATGGAAACCATGATGGATGTGAAAGGCGTGGAGAGCATCGGTATTATGGACGGCGCTGCAGGCATCTCCATGCTGACGGGTTCCGGGTCCGGAAACAATACTCAGTTCAGCATCTATATGATCCTGGATCAGGAAGCGGGAGATGACAATAAAAAAATCGCCGATAAGGTCGATGAATACTTTGTCGATTCCGACTGGGAATACAGCGTCGCCACCTCGAACATGGATATGAGCGCCCTGACCGGCAGCGGCATGGATATCGAGATCTCCGGCCGTGATCTGGATGTGCTCGTAAAGATCAGCGAAGACATGATGGAGATCCTTGAAGGGATCACCGGATTTGAGAATATATCCAATGCGCAGGAAGCCGGCAGCCCGACGTACAGGATCCTCGTCAATAAGACCAGGGCCATGCGCTATAATCTGACGGTGGCGCAGGTCTATCAGCGGCTGGCGGAAGAGCTTGCGACTGACAAGACCACTACCACGCTCCTTGCGGATGAAGGCGAATACGAAGTTCATATCCTGGATGAAACACATCTTCTGAATATGGACAATGTCATGGATCTGGAGTTCGAGACCACGACAACGGATGATGACGGCAAGGAGAAGACAGAATATCATAAGCTGAGCGAGTTCGCGTCACTGGCGGAAGGCGTCAGCGTCGGCAATATCACCAGAGAGAACCAGAGCCGTTTCATGCATGTGACGGCAACTGCCATGGACGGCTATAATACGACATTGCTGTCCCGCCAGGTCAGTGAAAAGCTGGCATCCTACACGCCGCCAGCCGGTTATGAAGTGAATATCGGCGGTGAGACCGAGAGCGTGATGAAGTCGATCAAAGATATCCTGAAGATGATCGCGCTGGCCTGCGTATTCATTTACCTGATCATGGTGGCCCAGTTCCAGAGCCTGCTGTCGCCGTTCATTGTTATCTTTACGATCCCGCTTGCCTTCACCGGCGGCCTGCTGGCGATCCTGCTTTCGGGAGAGGAGATCTCCATGGTGGCAATGCTCGGCTTCCTGGTGCTTTCAGGCGTCGTTGTCAACAATGGTATCGTTTTCGTTGACTATACGAACCAGCTGCGGCTCTCCGGCATGGAGCGGCGCGAAGCGCTCGTGGAGACCGGAAAACGCAGGATGCGGCCGATCCTGATGACCGCCCTGACAACGATTTTCGCCATGCTTACCATGGCGCTTGATACAGGCTTCCAGGGAACGATGGGCCGCGGTATGGCTATTGTTACGATTGGCGGACTGGCCTATGCCACGCTGATGACGCTCTTCATTGTGCCGGTTCTTTATGACATTTTCTACAGAAAGAAGGTAACGACGGTAGATCTTGGCGATCTGGATTCGCTTGATGATATGGAGGTGCTTTAATGACCGAAAGAAGGACCATGCTTCCGGAGGAGGACGTCTGCAACGCGCTCGCGGAGTTTTTCGCGGCTTTCGGAGATTCCACGAGGATACGCATATTGTCGGCGCTTGCGGCTGAAGAGACCTGCGTCACTGACCTGGCTGAAGTGTTGAGCATGACGCCGTCCGCCATATCGCACCAGCTGCGGATCCTGAAACAGAACCGCCTTGTAAAAGCAAGAAGGGACGGCAAACAGATCTACTACAGCCTGGACGACGATCATGTCCGTTCCGTGATCGCGCAGGGAATGGAGCATATACTGGAATGATATTTGATACGCATGCCCATTATGATGATGAAGCTTTTGA
>CAMOZZ010000087.1 GCA_946631165.1 uncultured Lachnospiraceae bacterium
CAGCTCAGGATGACAATTATTATAGAGGTTAGTATTTACACCTATGGAAAACTACTACGAATATTACGAAGACGCCCTGAAAAAGGGCAAACGAAGCTTCAAGCAGGCGGTCTCCGCCGGCGAATACCCCTACCTTCCCGTCCTCGACGAGATCATTCCGGACAACAACACCTGTTCCGTCAGGGACGCCGGCTACACCGAGATCCCCCAGGAATGGGTGATCGGCACAAAGACCGCCGGCCGCACCAGATCCTTTGCCAGGAATTTCATGCCTGTTGTCGGCAAGGAGACGGAATTTGCGGCGAAATGGTACCGCCTCTGCGAAGCGCATCTTACCGAAGGCATCAGGGATCCTGTCCTGGTAACGGAATACATGAACCGCTACTATGTGCAGGAAGGCAATAAACGTGTCAGTGTCCTGAAATATTTCGGCGCGGATAAGATCCCTGCCTATGTCAGGCAGATCATCCCGAACAGGACCGGGGATCCTGAGGTAGAGAAATACTTCGCGCTTCTGGATTTCCGGGACAAAACGGGTGTTGATATCATCGAACTGTCCAGAACCGGCGCTTACAGCGAGCTTCTGACGATCATGAAGAAGCGGTTCTCCGATCCGTGGACCGAAGATGAAGCGAAGGCTTTCACAGCGCTTTATCAGCGTTTCCGCCTTGCGTATGATGCGGAATTCGGAAAACATCTGAAAACGACAGCGGCGGATGCGCTTTTGGAATGTCTGAAATTATACGAATATGAGGACATGTATGAAATGTCCCCGGCAGACCTGAAGACAGCCATCCGGAAACTCTGGGACCAGATCGCTTCCGCAAAAGATGACCGGCAGGTCGAACTGAAGCTGGATCCGCAGGAGAAACCCGGCATCACCGGCAAGATCCTGCACAAGATCCCGCTGATCACTACGAAGAAACCGCTGAAAGCCGCCTTTTTCTATGGAAAGGGAGCGGAGAATTCCACCTGGGATGCGAGTCATGAGGAAGGCCGGCAGTATATTGAGAAGATCCGGCCGGATGTGGAAACATCAGTCTATGTCAAAAACGATTCCGAAAGCATAGAAGCACAGCTGGAAAAAATCATCGCCGACGGAGCGAAGGTCATTTTTTCCATCGATGGCGGCAGTACCCGCGCGTGTGCAAGGGTGGCGGTGGAACATCCGGATGTCGATATCCTTGTCTGCTCGCTCAATGAGCCCTACAGGTCGGTGAGAACTTATTATCCCCGCGCGTATGAAGCGAAATACGTTGCCGGCGCCGTTGCGGGCGCATTGACCCGTGACAGAAAGATCGGCTATATCTGCAAATATCCGATTTACGGAATGATCGCAGAGATCAATGCATTCGCCCGCGGTGTGACGCTCACGGATCCGGATGCAGAGGTCTATCTGGAATGGTCTTCTCTTGGCGGTATGGAGGCAGCGGAAGCGAGACTCAAGGAAAAAGGCATCTCCATGATTTCGTACCGTGATTTTTCCGACAAACGGTACGGCAGCGATGAGTACATGTTCGGTATCGTAGATGTCACGGATGAGAAGAGCGGCCCGCTTGTCCATCCGATCTGGAACTGGGGCGTGATCTATGACAGGCTGATCACATCGATCCGCAGCGGCGCGTACCAGGAAGAATCGAAGAAAACGAGTCATTCCCTGAATTATTACTGGGGCATGTCCTCCGGCGCCGTGGATCTCAGGTTTTCCGATAAGCTGCCTTTCGGGGTGCGGTGCCTGGGGGATATCCTCTGCAAGGGCATCCGGAACGGTATGATCAATCCGTTCAGCAAACCGAAGCTCATGGATGACGGAAGCCTGCAGTGGGATGATGAGATGCGCCCGGACAAGATCGAAGAGATCATTACCATGGATTCGCTCGATGTCAATGTGAAGGGCACGATCCCGGAATATGACCAGCTGGATAATGATTCCAAAGATCTTGTCGAGGAAATCGGCGTTGGTCCGGCCAGAAAGAAGAGCTGAAAAACGGGGAGAAGAAAGAAAGATCAATGAAAATACTCACGATCTCCGACGTCGAGTCGAACCGCTACTACAATTATTACACCCCGGGGAAATTTGACGGGATCGACCTGATCCTCTCGTGCGGGGATCTGAAGAGAAGCTATCTGGATTTCTGTGTGACAATGTCCGGCAGGCCGCTGGTCTACGTCCTCGGCAATCATGACGAAGCACTGCTGAAAGAACCGCCGGGGGGATGCATCAGTGCAGAGGACAGGATCACTGTTGTAAACGGGATCCGGATCCTCGGCCTGGGCGGTTCCTGCAGATATAATGAAGGTCAGTGCATGTATACAGAGCAGGAAATGAAACACAGAGTAAGAAAGCTCTGGCTGCAGCTCAGAAAGCACGGCGGTTTCGATATCCTGCTCACTCACGCGCCGGCCAGAGGAATCAACGATACGGACGCGTTATCCCATCGCGGATTCGAGTGTTTCCGGGAACTGATGGACAAGTACCATCCGAAATATTTCGTGCACGGGCACATGCACATGAACTACGGTATGAACATCCCGCGGGTGACACCGTACGGTGAAACAACTGTGATCAATGCCTGCGGAGATTACCTGTTTGAATACTGACAGGCGTCTGAAACGAAAAAACGCCCCGGCAGCTGCCGGGGCGTTTGTGGCATATAAGTTTCTGTCTTACAGGGTTAGTTTATCTGAACATACGATTTTCTTCGCAGTGCTCTTTGTAATTCTCAAAAAATCTCTTAAAAGCATTCATCAGTGCGCTCATCGTTCTTACCTCCTTTGTTCGCTTGCGTCCTGAATAATACTCCCGAAAACGGGTCTTTGCTCGTCAAATACATTGAAAAAATAGCCAAATCTTGCTATCATGTGAACGAAGCGCTTTCATGACACAATGCTTGTTCTTTACGGAGGATTCCCATGCATCTCCTGTATAAAAAAGAAGATCAGGACTTTGAAATCTTTAAGAGAAGAGCCGGCTTTGTTGCCCCTTCTCTGCATGCTGCGCTGGAAATCGTTCATGTATGCGAGGGCTCGATTGAGTTCGGCGTCGACAGGGAGCTGTATCACCTGGAGACGGGTGATCTGGGCATCGTGTTCCCGAATCAGATCCATTTTTACCAGGAGTTTACCGGGAAAGGCGGCCAGGTGGAATATATTCTGGCGGATCCTTCCCTGCTGGGCAGTTTTATTCAGATATTGGAGACAAATGTTGCGAAAATTCCGGTGATCCGGGACGGACAGGTCCATCCGGATATCAGGTATGCGCTGAAAACGCTCGCGTCCGGAGAGGAAGCAGGGGCTTACACAGCGGCCATCCGCGAAGCATATATGCAGATCCTCCTTGGCCGCATCCTCCCTGTCCTTGCACTGACACCAAGAAAGAGAGAAGAAGCAAGCCTGGTGGAACGGACAGTGTCTTATATTGCGGAGCATTTCACGGAGCCGGTCACACTGGATTCCATGGCGAGGGATCTGTATGTCAATCCGTTCGCTTTATCCAGGATTTTCTCGCAGTCATTTAACATGAACTTCAACCGGTATCTGAATCTCACCCGCCTGGAGTACAGCCGTCATCTGCTCGAAGACACGGAGGATCCGGTGACAGAGATCTGTCTGGATGCCGGCTTCGGCAGCCAGCGGACGTTCAACCGTGTATTCCGGGAAGAATATCATATGACGCCGGCGGAATTCCGGAAGTGGATCCGGTCAAAAACAGGTTGAGGAACCAGCCGGTCTGCAGTAATATTAACAGACAGTATAATAAACAAAAAATCGATGAGAAGGAGAGAAAAAACATGTTCGGACTGCCAGTTGATGCTGACCTGAAACAGTACATCCGCGATCTTTTTCAGCCCAATAAGTGCCGGCTGGATACCCGTTTTGTGATCCGCGACGGGAAAAAACATCCTTTTGCCGTGATCGCCCCGGGAGGCGCTTATGCAAAAGTGTGCAGTTACATAGAAGGCGTTCCTTTCGCCAGGGAACTGAACAGGCACGGGATCTCCGCCTTTATCGTTTATTATCATACAAAGGAGATGGCAAGATTTCCCGCGCCGCAGAGAGATCTGGCGCGGGCGGTGAAGTACATCTTTAAGAACAGCGAACGGTTCGGCCTTGATACGGATCATTACAGCGTCTGGGGCTCGTCTGCCGGCGGTCATCTGGCAGCTTCCTTCGGCACGCAGAATATGGGCTATGCAAAATATTCCCTGCCGAAGCCGGAAGCGATGGTCCTGATCTATCCGGTCATTTCCATGCTGAAAGAATATACACAGAAGGATACGCATGATAATCTGCTCGGCCCGGATGCTTCCATAAGAGGGGAAATGTTCACGAGCGTGGAAGAGCATGTGACGGATGCCTATCCGCCGACCTACATCTGGATCGGGGATGCAGATGAGACCGTGCAGCCGGAAAATGTCGCCCGTATGGCCAGAGCGCTTGCGGCAGCCGGCGTAAAATATGAAAATGAATTATTCCCGGGGGTCGGCCACGGCGTCGGCCTGGGCAGCGGCACGTCCGCCGAAGGATGGATCAGGAAAGCGATCCAGTTCTGGTATTGCTGCATGAGATGAAAATCCGTAATGGGTATTTCCTGCATCTTCAGATCCTCCCTTCCTCCCGCGCATAGCGGCTGATCCACTGTTCCAGATAAAGCTTGTTCGCCGCGGCGATCAGCGTATTTCGCAGGATTTCCTTATCTTCCGGGACTTCTTCCGGAAATGTATCTGCACACAGGCCGAACGCCTGCTTCACAGCCTGCTCGAGGATCTCACAGAACTCGTTGTAGGCTTCTTTTATGCCGTAACGTTCCTTACGGATGGTAAGGAGGACCGAGATATTGTCCAGAGAGAGGATTGATTTTGCAACGGTAATGAACAGCAGTTCCGCGATCTGTTCCCTGCCATACTGTTTCCGGACCGGGTTGGCGACCATTTTTTTCTTCACGTAATTGCTGATCATCGGGCCGGTCACGGCGTTGTGATACAGCGGATCCAGGTATTCACAGATATAATGGACCGTCTGTTCAAGATACAGGCCGACATTGGGAATATCGTCGTAGCGGGGGAGGCGGAAAGCCGAAATCTCCGCGGCTATCATTTCTTTGATCTGCTGCTGCATGGATGCTCCTTTCAAATAATAAACAGGGGATGCCGGGATGTTCTGTTCGATTAAAAGACCGTTCCGGGATTACCAGTGGGATGTGCTGCACTGACTCTGCAGACAGTATAAAACCGGCATCACGATAAGTCAACGAAGATCCGATAAAAGGATAATGAAAAACCTGTGAAAAGGATTCTTAAAGCTTGACATCCGTATTTACAAAGCTTAAAATATCTTTTGAAGAGATATTGAAAAACCGATTACAGGTATTCCAAAACCACAATTCATGGCGGTTTTGGAATAATCCGGAAAGGAGGATCTTATGACGGACATTATCAGGGAACCGGGAAGCGCGCTGACGCATTTTGCCGGCGTCATCGCGAGCGCGGCAGTGGCGTTTCCGCTCATGTTCCGCGCATTGCTTACAGGAGACAGACGCGCTGTCATCGCGACCGCTGTTTTTACATCCTGTATGTTTCTGCTTTATACGGCAAGTACGCTTTATCATTCTGTCTGCGTGAAGGACAGGACGCTCAGGATCTTCCGGAAGATCGATCATATGATGATCTTTGTTATGATCGCCGGCTGTTATACGCCGTTCTGCCTGCTGGTGCTGGACGAAACAAAAGGACGGATCATGCTGGCGGCGGTGTGGATCCTGGCCCTGGCAGGCATGGTCACAAAGGGCCTCTGGATCACCTGTCCGAAATGGTTTTCTTCCGTTATTTACATCCTGATGGGATGGATCTGCATCTTCGTGTTCGGCGATCTGGTGCGGCTCCTTCCGCATCAGGTGTTCTGCTGGCTTCTTGCCGGAGGGATTATTTATACCGCCGGCGGCATCATTTATGCCTGCCGGATCCCGCTTTTCCCGCAGAGAAAGTTCTTTGGGAATCATGAACTGTTTCATGTGTTTGTACTGGCGGGCAGCCTGTGCCATTTTATGGCGATGTATACACTGCTGGCCGGATAAGAGAAACAGTGCACCAGCATCAAAAAAACCGCCCGCGGGCGGTTTTTTGTATTTCGGTGAAAATGATTTCGTGCTGCTTACAGATCCTCGGGGATCTTTGCCAGCGCGGTAGCGATATTCAGCGCATGGTCGGAGCAGCGCTCCAGGTTCGTCGCCATATCGGTGAAAATGACGCCGCCCATGGGATCGCACGCAACAATCATCAGACGCTGTACGTGGTTGTTGATGACCTCGACCTGCAGATCGTCCACATTCTGCTCCAGCGCTTCCATATCGGGAAGCAGGTCGTATTTTTCATTCTCGAAAATATCCAGCGCCATCGTAAGGGATGCCCAGGCTGCTTGGGCAAGCCGCTTCAGTTCATTCCGGCCGGTCTCGGAGATCACAGCCTTCTTGCTCTGCAGCTGCTCCGCATATTCTACGATATTTTCCGCATGATCAGAGATACGCTCGATATCGGAAACGATCATCATCATCTGCGACAGCTGATAGACATCCTTCGGTCCATAATCACGGGCTCTTAACGCGACCAGGCGCTGGCTGATCGCATCGGTAAGGATATCCACACTCTCTTCCGTTTCAAGCACATCCGAGATCTTCTTCTCATCCGGATCGAAGAAGCAGTCGATCGCTTCCCGGATGCTGTTCAGCGTAATGTGTCCCATGCGGGCAATCTCACGGCGTGACTGCTGCAGGGCAACAGAGGAAGGCAGTACTTCGGGCAGATGGTTCAGGTACTTCAGCTGACGGTTCTCCAGCTGACGGCTTTCTTCTTCCTTCATCGGGATGATCTTTGTCGCCATGGAAACGATCATGCCGGCTAACGGGAACTCGATCAGAACGGCCAGGATCGCGAAGATCGTATGGGCGTTAGCCACCTGCCGTCCCACGCTGTTCGGCGTCAGGTTCCGGATGAATTCCAGGAACGGCGGGAACAGGTTGATCAGCAGGATAATGATCGCCGCGCGGATCAGGTTGAAAAGCAGGTTCAGGATCGCGGTGCGTTTTCCGTTCCGGTTCGTGGTCAGGGAAGCGAGAAGGTTGGGTGCTACCGAGCCGATTGCTGCGCCGATCACCAGATAGACGGTAATGTCAAAAGTCAGAAGTCCCTGCGCCGCAAAAGCCTGAAAGATAACGACGGACGAAGAGGAACTCTGGAGTACCGCTGTAAACAATACGCCGAAGAGCACAGCAATCGCCGGATGCTCAAGGGTGGACAGGAAGGAAATAAATTCCGGACTCTGTGAAAGCGGTACAATAGCCTGCTTGATCAGCGCGATACCGAAGAAGAGCATACCGAAACCCATGATGATGGAACCGATGTACTTCACGGTATTCTTTTTCAGGAACAGGTACATGACTGCGCCGACAAACAGGATCATCGGAGCGTACGCGCCCAGATTGAACGCCGTGATCTGCGCTGTGACCGTAGTACCGATATTGGCGCCCATGATCACGCCGATCGCCTGTGCCAGCGTCATCAGGCCTGAGTTGACAAAACTGATGACCATCATGTCCGTGGCGGACGAACTTTGAATCAGTAAGGTTACGAGAATTCCAACGAAGACGGCCAGATAGCGGTTCGTTGTGGCATGCTCCAGAATGGTCTGCATCTTGTCGCCGGCTGCGCCTTTCAGGCCGGTGGACATGATGCTCATGCCGTAAAGGAACAGGCCGACGCCGCCCATGAGCGTGAAGAATTCATAGACTGTCATAGATTTTTCTCCTGGTGATATTCTAATGACGGAAAAATTGACGATATCATTTACATTGTAACCGATACAGAGAAAAAATGCATTCTAAAAAATGCTAAAACAGTATAAAAGTTATACAGGATGATTATTGCACAGATCAGTACAGTATTTTTTATTGTAAGCAGATATTGCACAAACCGTGGCAGTATAATTGTAAGAAAGAGTATTATATGCACGAATGAGGCGGGAGAGGCTGTATTTCAAAGGGAAAGGCGTCAGCAGACAGGGAAACCCGGAATGTCAAAAGAAGGAAGGGTAACTGTTGAAATGCACCTTTGCGGCAGAACAGGCTTGTTATTTCAGCAGCGTAAAGATATACTTAAAAAGAAGATAACCTGTCCTGCAGCAGGATGGGAAAGTCTGATCCTGAAACACGGGGATGGCACATGGAAATCGTCAGCGGATTCATTTCCGGCTGATCATCAAAAAGGAGGCAAAATGAGATTATTTATCGACACAGCGAATGTGGAGGACATCAGGAAAGCAAATGACATGGGCGTCATCTGCGGTGTGACGACAAATCCTTCCCTGATCGCGAAGGAAGGCAGAAATTTTAAAGAAGTTATCGCGGAGATCGCTTCGATTGTTGACGGACCAATCAGCGGGGAAGTCAAAGCGACGACGACAGATGCAGAAGGCATGATCAAAGAGGGACGGGAGATCGCCGCGATCCATCCGAATATGGTCGTAAAGATCCCAATGACCGCTGAAGGTCTGAAAGCAGTCAAAGTGCTGTCAGCGGAAGGCATCAAGACCAATGTTACACTGATCTTTTCCGTGAACCAGGCTTTGCTTGCAGCCCGTGCCGGCGCAACGTATGTTTCTCCGTTTGTCGGCAGGCTCGACGATATCAATATGCCGGGTATTGATCTGATCAAAGATATTGCAGAGATGTTCGCGATCCATGAGATCGAGACCCAGATCATCTCCGCCAGCATCCGCAATACGATCCACGTATCCGCCAGCGCGCTCGCAGGAGCGGATATTGCGACAGTTCCTTACAAAGTCATTGAGCAGATGACGAAACATCCGCTTACGGATCAGGGCATCGCGAAGTTCCAGGCGGATTACCG
>CAMOZZ010000088.1 GCA_946631165.1 uncultured Lachnospiraceae bacterium
GCTGTTTCCCTTCCCACACGCCGCGGTCCAGCCAGAGCTGCCCGAAACGGGCCGTGTCCTCTGTTTTCAGGAACAGATCGCTCGCGGCGAAGGTGTGCCCTTCCGGATCCTTTCCCCAGGTATACTCCCTGATCCCGAGCGGCCGGAAGATCCGCGCTTCAATATAGTCCGTCAGGGGAACACCCGCCGTCCGCTCGATCAGCCTTCCGGCCAGGTACGGACCGGCGTTGCTGTATTTGAAATACCGGCCGGGCCTGTCCGTCATTTCTTTGGTCAGAACGAATTCCTCCCAGTCCGTCTCCTTCATTTCCCTTCTCTGAAAAGCCATCAGATACGGCTTGTCGAAGCCCATCTGCATGGTCAGCAGATGTTTTACGATCAGCTTCTGCCAGTTTTCGGACATTGTCCCCTTGATCTTGTCTTCAAAGTAAGGAAGGACCGGATCGTCCAGGCTGAAGAGTCCCTCGGATATTGCGAAACCGACAGCCGTTCCCGTAACGCTCTTGGCGATGGAAAACTGCTCGCAGAGCCCGGCCGGCTCAAAATCATGCCGGAAGACTTCCTTATTATATTGTCTGATCACCACGTGCCGCACGCCGAAATCAGCGATCGCACGGCAGAAAAAATCAAATCTTTCCTTTAACGTCATTGCTTACTCCTGTGATGTGCCGGAGAACCGTCTCCTGGTACGCTCCCCCGGCATGCAAATTTCTCTTCAGGGATTGTACCACAATTTTTCAAAAAGTGTTCAGGAATCTGCTGTATTTTCCGGTCATCGGTATGATAGTATAGGAATTGCTTCAGGAAGTTCTGATCCTCTGATCCGGGGTGCTTTTATGAAATGGTACATTCTCTGGGCTGCGCTTGCAGTTATCTGTCTGTTGTACGGCTTTGCCGTGTTAAGTGTCGGCAGCGGCACCGGCTTCTGGCTGGTTTGGATGGCGCTCGGCGGCGGTTTTATCCTGCTGTCTGTCTTTTCGCGCCATCAGATATGGTCTGCGCTGCCGCCTTTTCTTCGCGCAGTCCTTCTTACTGCGGTGATCCTCTGCGCAGCGGTCTTTCTCTTCACGGAGAGCCTGATCATTTCCGGCGCTGTCAGCACTGCCCGGGACGGTCTGGACTGCATTATCGTCCTCGGCGCGCAGATCTATGAAAACGGTCCGAGCAAAGCGCTGCAATACAGACTGGATACCGCGTATGACTATCTTGACCGGAACCCGGAAACGCTCTGCATCGTTTCCGGCGGGCAGGGCTATAACGAGCCTTTTACGGAAGCGGAAGGCATGAAGCATTATCTTACGGAACGCGGCATTCCGGAAGACCGTATTCTTACCGAAACGGATTCCCACAATACCAAAGAGAATATTGATAATTCGATGAAGCTGTTCGACTGCAGGAACGGCAGCATCGGGATCGTGACCAATGATTTCCATATATACCGCGCCTGCCGGATCGCCAAAAAAGCCGGCATCGCAGATGGGTACGCGATACCGGCCGGTTCAAACAGATTTTATCTGCCGAATAATCTTTTCAGAGAATTTTTCGGCGTCCTGAAAGACTTCCTGATGAAGAATATCTGACGGTTGCTGCCCCGGGATCAGGCTTTCTTCAGATAATCAAGCATGCCGAATTCACGCTTATAAGCCAGCGCGATCACATCATGCGTCATATCCGTGATGACGCCGGGCGCAGCTGTCCAGCAATGGCAGCATTTTGCGCCTACGAAAACATCTGTCGTGATGCCGGTATCCAGCAGTCTTCTCGCATACTTCAGACCGTCGTCTCTTAACGTATCATATTCGGCTGCCAGAATAAAATGAGGATTCAGGCCCTCCAGATCCGGGCAGTAGTAAGGGAAGGCATAGTAGCTCGGCAGCGGCGTTCCGTCAAAGCCGTTCAGATACTGTACCTCCGCCGCTTTGTGCTTGGGACCGCCGCCCATACGGAGTTCAAAATTCTGGGTATAAGCCGGATCAGCAGTAAATCCGAGGCTGGTGGGAGGGCAGTTCATGACAGCCAGCGCAGGCTGTTCTTCCCCATGATCGCGCAGATACAGGGAAAGGCCGCCGACCAGATTCGCGCCCGCGGAAGAGCCGTGGGTTCCGATCTTCCCGTTTCCGCCGAGCTCCTCCTGATGCTCCCGGATCCAGCGGTAGGCTGTCACGCAGTCCATGAGCGGCATGGGGAATCCGACTTCCGGCGTTCCGGACAGACGGTAATCGACGCCGACAACGACACAGGGAACTCTTACGGCAATGGCGATGCATCTGGCATTGTCAATATCAAGGCTTCCGCCAACCCAGCCGCCGCCGTGGATATCCATGACGACAGGCGCCTTCTCAGGAAGTCCTGCAGGCTTATAAATGCGGATCTTCAGCTCCTGTCCTTCATCCGGTCCGGGAATGATCTTATCCTCGATCTTCATCCCTTCGGGAATCTCATAGCTGGTCATCGCTTCGAACTGGGCTTTTCTGCCCGCTTCCAGTTCCTCCTCCGAAAAGAACTTTCCGCTTGCGAAGGAAAGATACTGATTCTCATACCCCGGATACGGTTCGTGAATAAACATATTGTCCTCCTGTTCTTTTATTCATACGTATTCATACGATCAGATCATTACAGTTTCCCGAGAGAATATTTTACATGGAAAGCGATATTGGGCAGTCTCGGGACCTCTCCCATCTTTCTTTCCTGATCAATGATCAGGGCTTCCGGCGCGTCAGCCGTGTAAGGCTTCCAGCCGTCTTTCCCTTCCGGATTCGGATTTCCTGTTTTGATGAAATTCGCCCAGTAATCCGCCATTTCGTTCGAAAGATCATAATCGAAGCCGGTATATTTCCGTTTCGAACGCACCAGCGTCTGGAAGACATAATGATGCTCTACCGAGTGATGAGCGCCCATCTCCTCCGCGCCGGGGGGTACATAGGTGAAATAATACATATACGCAGGCTTGCGGGAAAGATCGTTCTGGTTCTCACAGAAGGCCAGCGCTGCAGCCAGGAAAGAGTTCCCGATCGGATCTTCGTAGCAGGGCTGTACCGCGGCCGGATCATCCGCATGAATGGCTGCCAGGTACGCTTCCGCAAATTCTCCATAACGGGCGGCATCCTGCTTCAGGGCTTCCGGCGACGGAGCCGGCGCGCCAAACTTCCGCATCTCATCCTTCGTGCACCCTACCATGTATTCAATGTCGTCATGCTTTCCGGACAGGAAATAGTCCGCCGGATCTTCCGGCAGGACATAGCCGTCCACGTTCGGAACGAACAGCATGCCGTAGAATTCGCTGTTCTTGAATTCCTTGTATTTGTTCTCCAGCGTCTCCGCATCGATCGCGCGTGCTTCCGCTACAGTTTTTACGCCCAGGAATTCGAAGAAGCGCTTCCCGATCTCTTCATCCTCCGCCCTGCTGCGGCAGTCGCCGAAGTTGTTCTTGCTGATGCCGCCGCTGCTCTGCATGATGGCGCGCCGGATCTTTCCTTTCATAAGGGGTGTGGCGCACATATTCTGGACACAGCCGCCTCCCGCGGACTGTCCGAAGAGGGAGATATTTTCAGGATCTCCGCCGAACCCGGCGATGTTCCTGCGCACCCATTCGATCGCTGCCACAAGATCCATCAGCCCGTAATTCCCGCTGGAATCATGGGGATCCTCCGCTGCGAGGTCCGGATGGGAAAGGAAACCGAACAGATTGACGCGGTAAGCCACGGTGACAAGGATGATATCGCGTTTTGCGAAGCCTTCCCCGTCATAAGCATTCAGATAGCTGTAGCCGGTCTCATAGCCGCCGCCGTGAATGTAGATGGCGACCGGGAGCTTTTCCTCCCCCGTCTTTGCCGGCGTCCAGATATTCAGATACAGGCAGTCCTCACTCATGGGATAATCCCGGACATAGAATTCCTGTGCAGCCAGGCTGGTGCCGCCGCCTTCGGAGACAAAGCGGGGCTGCATGGCAATATTGCCGAATTTGTAAGCTTTGTATACGCCGTCCCAGGGTTCGCAGGGCTGCGGTGCCTTCCAGCGCAGATCCCCAACCGGAGGCTTTGCAAAGGGAATCCCCTTAAAGACAGTGATAAACTGATTGCCGGCCGGATATCCTTCCACGATGCCGGATTCTGTTCTTACCTGATCCAATGCCATATTCGTTCTCCTTTATTTCTTTCCGCCGAGCAGGAATTTCTTCCGGAAAGCCACCCTGGCATTTCGCGGTACCGCTTCCATCTGCGTCGCGTCATCCGCTAATACAAGCGTTTCCGGGGCAGCGTTCGTATACGGTTTCCACACCGGCAGTCTGTCGCCGTTCGGATCGCCGTTCTTTGCGAAGTTCGCCCAATAGGTATTCATCTGCCAGGCGATCTCATAATCGCGGGGCGTCCAGGGCCGCCAGGCACGCATGAATGTCTTGAAAACATACCACAGATCCGACGCGTGGAACGGGCCTTTGTCATCGCCGGGAAGATTTCTGGCGAGTTCGTAGACATAGGTGGGGGCTGCACAGCGTGAATCCTGTACTTCAGCCCAGCATTCCACAGCTGCCTGCAGAGATTCGGTAAACAGCGCGTCCCTGCATGCCGGGAAGGATTCCTCATCCTTTGCCGAGATCGCAATATACTCTTCTGCCTTCTCTCCGTAAAGGAGTCTTGCCAGGTTCTGATAAGCCTCCAGTGTCGGTGTGACCGGAATGCCTTCCTTTGCGGTATATCCCATCAGATACGGCACATGTCCCTGCTCATTGTTCATGAACGTTTCATACGTGGATTTTGTAAGCACATAACCGTCAATGACCGGCGTGCGGTTGATCGCCGGACCGGGCATGGTCGCTTTCCAGCGGGCAAGAAGCTCTTCTCCGGAAAGTTTTCTGGCTTCCGCGATATTTTCAACGCCCAGGCTTTCCTTTATGTTCATCCTGGCTTCCACTTCAGCCAGCTTCGGATAATCCATATCCGGCAGCGCGTCGACGCCGCCGCCGCTCTGGAAGATCGCGCCGACATAGTCCCCGACTGTCAGCGGGCTGCAGACGAGTGCATTGATGCAGGCCGCGCCGGCTGACTGTCCGGCGATCGTAATGCGGTCCGGATCGCCGCCGAAATTCGCGATATTCCTGCGCACCCATTTCAGCGCACAGATCTGGTCCATCAGACCATAGTTTCCGGAACTGTGATAAGGGGATTCCTCTGTCAGTTCTCTGTCCACCATCCAGCCGAATACGTTGATCCGGTAATTGATCGTGACCAGGATCACGCCCTGGCGGGCGAAATGTTCTCCGTCAAAATGCGCCGAATGACCGTACCCTGTCATGAATGCGCCGCCGTGCACCCAGAAGATCACCGGCAGTCTGTCTTCCGCACTCTTTGCGGGGGTCCATATATTAAGGTAGAGGCAGTCCTCGCTCATCTCTTCCTCTACGGGATAAAATTCGTTTTCAAAGAAAGATCCTTTTCCCACGCCCAGCTGCCAGCATTTTGCGGATCCTCTGGCGCAGTCGCGGACGCCTTCCCAATCGGCTGCCGGCTGCGGTTCTCTCCATCTTAAATCTCCTACAGGCGGTGCCGCATAAGGGATGCCGTAATAAGCCGTAATGGACGGCCATCCGCAGGGAATGCCTTTCACCATGCCGTTTTCTGTCTTTGTCTGTCTGAACATGTTCTTCCTCTCCTGTACTTTCGGGGCAGCCCGAAATGTCACTTTCGCTTCGTTAACAAATATATTTTACCTGTTTAGAGACAATTTAACAAGAAAGTTTCCTGTCATCATGCGAAAAGGGCTGCTGCAGTTTTGCAGCAGCCCTCCTGTTTATCGGGTTGTTTTCAAGAATCGTTCTTAAATTACTGTGCGCGTGCAGCGTTAACATACTCGTCGATGAAAGCGGGATCGACAGTGCCGTCGCCCTTCATCTGCTCGATAACAGCGTCAGCTGCTACTGCAAACTGTGCATAAACTTCATCCGTTACAGGGGATACGGTGCAGCCATAATCCTGGAACTCTTTCAGCATTCTCTGGTCATCCTGTGCACTTCCGGCCAGCTGATATCTCTCCATGTACAGGAAGAACTGGTCGATCGCTTTCTTCTGGTTGTCGGAAAGGTTGTTGTAAAGAGCGCCGTTCATCAGATAGGTGTTGATGAAAGGAATGTGGTTGGTCTCGGTGATGGTGTTCTGTACTTCATAAAGCTTTACGCCATAGATGGAAGCGGGCGGGTTCTCCTGGGCATCAACAGTACCGTTCTGCAGAGCAAGATACAGTTCGCCGAATGCAAGAGGAGTGGGGTTCGCGCCAAGGGCTTTCCAGAATGTCTGATGGTACTTGTTCTCCTGTGTACGGATGTTCAGGCCCTTCAGGTCATCGGGGGTCTCGATGGGCTTGTTGGTGGTCAGGATACGGAAATCGGTAGCATACATTGCGCCAAGATGGATACCCTTTGCCTCGTAAGCAGCTGCGAACTTGTCATACATATTGGTAAGAACAGTGTTTGCACCGTCTACATCCTTGTACAGTCCGCCGATATCCAGAACGTTCAGTTCGGGAACCAGGGTGACCTGGGAAGTAGGAGCAGCCTGCATCATGGAAACGGTTCCATTTGCAACAGACTCGATCAGCTCAAGGTCTCCGCCGAGCTCGCCGCCCTGATGGAAATCTACGACCATGTTTCCGCCGGTCCACTCGGAAAGAGCAGCGATGGCGTCTTCTACAGCGTCACCAAGGACAGTGCCGGTGATGGTACCGGAGCATGCCAGTGTGAAAGTAGCGGGTTCAGCTTCGATCGTGGTCTCCATACCCTCAGCAGCCAGAGCCTTGAGGTCGTCGCGGGAAAGTTCGCCGGCGGGAGCAGCTTCTTCAGCAGCTTCGGTCTCAGCACCTTCAGCAGCCTCGGTCTCAGCGGCAGCAGCTTCGGTCTCAGCGGCAGCTTCCGTCTCGGGAGCAGCGGCCTCAGTCTCAGCAGCAGCAGTGGTCTCAGCAGGTGCGCTTGAGCTTCCGCATGCAGCCATGGAAGCAGCAAGAGCAAGAGCCAGCATCAGAGCCAGAACTTTGTTCATTTTCTTCATTTAGGTTTCCTCCTAAGTTTTTTTATGTATTCAGGCAGAATTGCCGGAAACATCATGATTAAAAATATGTTTTGGTTTACGCTCTTCCCAGCAGCACCAGGCTGATCGCCGGTACGAAAGCGATGATGAACAGTGCAATGATGAAAGCGATGATAAACGGAATCGCTTTCTTTCCGAGTTCAGCGACCGGCACTTTGATCAGCGGTGCGGTGACGAACAGGTTCATGCCGAAAGGCGGTGTTACGAAACCGGTAGCAAGCGCAGTGACCATAACGATACCGAGATGAACAGGATCGATGCCGAAGCCTTTTGCTGTATCGATGATCAGCGGAGCCAGGATCATGACGGCAGGGCCGCAGTCCATGAACATGCCGAGGATCAGCAGGAAGATGATCATGACCACCATCAGGCCTGTGCCGGAATGAACGGTGGAATTCAACAGGTTGGTGACAGCCGTGGAAGCCTTCAGCAGGATCAGGATACGGGAGAAGCCCTGTGCCAGCGCGATGCAGAGAAGCAGCGGCGCATAAGATCCGATCGCATCGGAGAGCAGCTTCGGGATATCCTTTAACTTAATGGTCTTGTAGATAAATACGCAGACGATCAGCGCATAGAACACGGATACGCAGGCAGCTTCTGTAGGAGTAACAAATCCGCCGTAAATACCGCCGAGGATGATCACGGGGGTAAGCAGCGCCCAGAAACCGTCCAGAACTACTTTTACAAATCCTCTCTCTTTCAGCTTTTCATAGTTCGCAGCAACTTTTGCCTTGTCTTCCCCGGATCTCTTGCAGTAGATATAGCACCAGATCATAATGGAAAGAGCGATCAGGCATCCGGGAAGGATACCGGCTGTGAACATCTCGCCGACGGAAGTGTTCGTGAACAGACCGTACATGATGAAAGGAATGCTGGGCGGAATGATGACGCCCAGGCCGCCGGCCGTAGCAACGATCGCAGCAGAGAATACCTTGTCATAACCGAGTTCCACAAGAAGCGGGATGGTCATGGCGCCGACAGCAGCAGCTGTTGCAGGACCGGATCCGGAGATCGCGCCGTAGAACAGGCAGGTGATAACAACAGCGCAGGGGAGACCGGCAGTCTTCTTTCCTGCTATATAAGCGAATACATCGAACAGTTTCTTGGAGATGCCGCCGCGGGTCATCAGCGCACCGGAGAGCATGAACAGCGGGATCGCAAGGATCGGGGTGGTGTTCAGTCCGCCGACCATAGCCTGGATGACATAACCCATATTTCCGGCAAAGGTCTTATCGATCATCTGGGGAACGATCGTTGCGACACCCATGGCGACACCCATGGGAAGCGCCAGCACCATCGCTACAAGGAAGATTCCAAATACAAGTCCTAACATTATTTTTCATCCTCCTTCTTTTTTGTAAAGTATCTCACGAGATCTTCGATCTGTCTCAGGGTTCCGATCAGTGCGCCGACGAATACGGAGCCGTAGATGACCCACATCGGCCACTCCATTGCCGCGCTCTTCATGCCGAGCTGTACCTGGTTCTGGGCTGTTTTGAATCCCCAGTAGCAGAGATAGGCGAAGAAGAATAAGGTAACAAAGCGGGCAACGATATCAACTGTTTTCTTCAGCCACTCCGGGAAGAAGCCGAGCAGGATATCTACCTTTAACATTCTGTCTTTTCTCACACAGTATCCCATGGACAGGAATCCTGAGAAGACGAACATGAAGCGGCAGAACTCTTCAGGCCAGGGCATTGATGCATGGAAGAAATATCTCATGATGACCTGCCACATCATGACGCAAGCCATGACGACCAGGAAGACCATCAGGATATACTCTTCAAAGTTTTCATCCAGTTTCTTCCAAAAATTCATTC
>CAMOZZ010000089.1 GCA_946631165.1 uncultured Lachnospiraceae bacterium
AAATGAGGCAGGCAGCGGCGTCAATGGTACAGCACCTGCCTCTCCGGAGATCGATCAACAGGGATTGCAGATCCTGGACCGCCTGAACAGCCTGAAAACAGCGCTTTCCCGCGGATTAATGGGTCTGCTGATACCGGATGGAAAGACCGTATCTGCTGCGTCCGTTCCGTCGGGCGGGCTTCCGTCCTCGCTCTCTTCCGTCGAAAAGGGCAGGCATGTCAGGTCTTCCGGCGGCAGCGGCAATCCCATCCTGTTCCGGGAGTATCTCATGAGGAACATGACATGCTTTACTACGGACACAGGCGGTTCACCGGCATATGAGATCGAATACCTGATCGCGGGGAAAAAGAGCGATGACAGGAACCTGAAGTCTGTACTGATCAGGCTGTTCCTGATGAGAGTGTCGTGCAACACGATGACGATTATGAAGACGCCTGCGATGCGGATGGCTGTAGAAGAAGCTGCCCTGTTATGTATGGGGTGGACCGGAAGCCCTGCGCTGATAGCCGGCATGACCGGCCTGCTTGCTGCCGCATGGGCATCCGCGGAAAGCATTTCGGATCTCCGCAGTCTGCTGGCGGACGGAAGGATCCCGCTGCTTAAAACGGCAGATCAATGGAGACTTGCCTTCGCGGGATTTGATTCCGTTATTACCGGCAGCACCGGCGTGCAGGATGAAACGGAAGGCCTTTCTTACGGTGATCATCTGCGTATATTGCTGTATTTCGCTTCAGACACCGTGCTCAGCTACCGCGGAATGGATGTGATCGACTGGAACGTCAGACGGCTGCACGCCGGCTTTTCCTGCAGCAGATGTATGGTCGAAGGCAGGCTCACAGTGGAAGGCGGCGGAAGATTTATGTACCCGCATCTGTACAAACGTATGGCAGGAAGCCGGGGGTATGCCGTCTTTACAAAAAGCGCAGCATTTTCGCTGCTGCAGGGCTGAAAACAGGCCGCTGCAGACAGAATGCCCGCAAGGAGGTATACAGGGATGTCTCCTCTCCGGAATCTGACAGGATATATTGGTGATAACAGAGCTCGCGAAGAAAAAAGTCCTGTAACAAAAGAAGTCACTCTCCCCAGACCCCGGGTATATCCGGCAGGTTCCGGCGGAGAGAGATCCCTGTATGCAGCCGGAAGTGCGGAGGAATCCGGCCGCTGTTTCAGCAGACCGGCCTGCACTGCGGGACCGCCTGCTTCCCTGACAGTTGAGGCAGCTCTCATCTGCTCTATGTTCTTTCTTTTTATATACATCGTATGGCTGCTGTTTCCTGTCATGCAGCTGCAGACTGAACTGCAGAGTGCCATGGAGGAAACGGGAGGGAGAATCGCAGTGAGTGCGCCTCTTCTCCAGATGACGGAAAGCAGTGAACGGGAAGAAGGAACGGATGCGCTGCCGGCTGGCATCGCAAAAGACGCCGTGTTCGCAGCGTATGCCAAAAAGAAGATCCTGGACAATACGGACAGCGCTCTTTGGGATATCGCTCATGTGAAAGGCGGCCGCAAGGGCCTGAATATGTCCGGCAGCCGGTTTGAGATTGAGGGAGATGTATTCCTGCAGGCGTCTTACAAAGTACAGCTGCCGGGATTATTCGGGAAACTGATCACGATCCCGCTGTGCCAGACTTCCCGCAGAAAATGCTGGACGGGGAAGACCGGCAATGCGCCGGAGGATGCCGGCGGTGAAAATGATGTTATCGTCTATGTTGCCGACACCGGCTCTGTTTATCATAAAGATCCGGGATGCTATCACCTGAATGTTACGGTGAGAAGCGTATCGGCAGGAGCCGTCGGCGCCGCAAGGAACAGCGGCGGCGGAAGATATAAGCCGTGTGAGCATTGCGCAGCGGCGGCGGACGCAGGCAGTATTGTATTCATTACTCCTGAGGGAGACAGGTATCATGTGACCAGAGACTGTTCGGGGCTGAAACGTTCGCTGCGCTGCGTGCCGCTGTCCGAATGCGGGCTGCCGGCATGTTCAAACTGCGGGAAATAAGAGGCAGGAAGATACAGCGGCCTAAATGTCGGAGCCCTTCATTGCCGGAATATTTACAGCTGCTATGAAAGACATTATCTGTATGACTGTTCTCACGGTGCTTGCAGCCGAAGATCTGAAAAGGAAATATGTGAGCGGCAGCCTGCTGGTGATCCTGGCAGCCGCCGGCGCAGCGGACAGTTTTCTCACGGGCAGGATGCCGGAAGAAATGATCTTATCCCTGCTTCCCGGGATCCTGCTGCTCGCACTGTCCCTGCTGTCCGGTGAAAGGATCGGCACAGGGGACGCGCTGTGCCTGACCGCTCTCGGATTCGGCATGGAACCGGAAGAGATCATGGAGATTTTTTGCACGGGCTTTCTGGCAGCCGGCGTTTATTCAGCGGCTGTCGTAATAAAAAAAGGAAGGAGAGGCGCGGATGAAAGTTTTGCATTCATTCCGTTCGTTCTGTGCGCTTTCGCAGCGGACAGGATCCTGCGGGCATTGTAAATATTCCCGGAGCAGCACAGCCTCCGCAGGTTGTAAAGAATCCGGGAACAATGGCCCGGTTGGATGCAGTACACTGAAGGCATCCTTTACTGTAGAAGCTTCCCTGATCATGGCAATCCTGCTCCCGCTTCTGATCACCTGTCTTTTCATGAGCGAATATCTCTGTGACAGGACACGGGCGGAAGCGGTGCTGGCGGAAGAGACCACGCTGCTGGCCGCCGGCGAAAAGGTATCGGTAAGCGGGCCGGCCGGCTTCTTTTTCCTGAATATGGAAGACCGGTACGTCAGCAATTCAGCTGCAAAGGTGCAGGCGAAACTGGAATCCGAAGAAAAAATCGGCATTATTTCTGTGAAGACAGAGGCGGAAGCACATCTGACAAAACGGAAGCCCGTAAAACTGCTGAGAAAACTGGAGCGGGTAAAGGCACTGATGAAGGAATGAAGGACAGAAATGGAAATAAATATCAAAAGAGATCTGAATGAAACATTCCTGGTGCTGCCGGAGGGGGAAATCAGCGAGGCAGCATACAGGATCATGACAGATCATCCGCAGGCGCATCTGATGAAGCCGGAGCTTGTTCCGGAAGGCGGATGCGCCTTTGCCGTCAGCGGCGGAAACACGCTGGAGTACAGATACAGGAAAGATCCCATGACAGTCTCCGCGATCAGGATGCTGTTCTATGATCTGGAGAAAGCTGCAAACGAATGTCAGATCTGTTTGCTTTTGCCGGAAAATCTCATCCTGCGGCCGCAGCTGATCATAGAGAGAGGGGATGGAACATACGTGTTCCTTGCCCATCCCGGAATGACCGAAGACCTGTTTGCCGGGCTTCGCAGGCTGGCTCATTTCTGCTGTGACAATTTTGCCGGCAATGAGGAGGAGCAGGAAATCGTGGACAGGCTGCGGGCAAGAGCGGAGGATGAGATATTCCGGTTCGAAGATCTGCTGCGGGCAATCAGCGAAACCCCTGAGAAGGCCGATAAGAACATAAGGGATGAAGAGAGCAATGAAAACGAAAAAAAGAAAACGCACCCACTGCTGCTTCCTGCTGTATTTCTGGCGGCTGCAGCTGCTTTTCTGGTGTTCTATTATCTGGGGACATTCGAAGGAGAACCAAGACTGCTGCTGGGATCATTCGTGTGCCTGGCGGCATCGGTCGGAAGCGCTGTGAGCAGGGTGCTGACACGGCTGCGTACTGCCGACACCTGACTGCAGCCGCCGGAATCCCCATTTCTGCAGCTGTTCCCCTTATCGGTGCAGTCCTGACCATCTGTCTGGCTTCCCTCATTCTCTGTCTCTATCTGTCAGATTTTACGAAAATATTTAGTGAATTCACACTCTTGCAATAATTTCAGCAATGGTATATACTGGCTGATACAATGCGAAGTCTGCGTTTTGCAGCCCGTATTCGCTTAAACAGGAATCGCATTCATATTCGTATAAAAGGATGACAAAGGAGGACAGGATGAAGAAAAGCTTAAGACTGACGGCACTGCTGCTGGCTGCTGTGATCGCACTTGCTTCAGCCGGAGAGTGCGTTATGGCAAGCACTGCTGCCGGTGCAACAAAAGCTTCTGCGGAAAAGAGCAGCGAAGATGCTGTAGAAACAGAAGAAACAGAAACCACCGCTGAGGGAGAAGACGTCGAAGAAGACGATTCTGCCGAGGAAGAGGAAACTACGAAGGCTGCCAAGAAGAAAAAGAAGACCGTAAAGAAAAAAGGCAATCTTGACAGATATATCGGTCTGGATGAAAAGTACATGGTTCTGGCAACCGCCAAAAGATATGTTCGCGTATACCGCAAGATGGATAAATCGAGCCGTGTTGTCGGTGCTTTCCGCAAGAACAACTGCATCATCATGAATACAGAATCCCTGAAAGAGGGCAGACAGTATAAATGGATCAAGGTCTACAGCAAAGGAAAGAGCGGCATCGGTTATATCCCGCTCAGCTGGGTAAGCCTGCGGATTATCGACACCGAAACATTCGGTCTGGATACTTCTTCCGAAAAGAACCGCCAGAGGATCAAGATCTGCCAGTACGGACTTCCGTATGTCGGAACAAGATTCAAGATGGGCGGAAAATCCCTGACCCAGGGAATCGACTGCTCCACTTTCGCAAGACAGGCCTTCAGGAATGCCGGCGTTATGGTAAGTTCTTCCGCTACAGCCTGGAGACTTTCCAACTACGGAAAAGCGATTTCCCGCTCCGAGCTCAAACCCGGAGATATGCTTTTCTATCCGCATAATGCACACAATCTGGGTATCGGACACTGCGCGATCTATATCGGCAGAGGATTCCTTATCAATTCCTCCGGTCATCAGGGCAGCATTTATCCCAGAGGCGGTATCCGGTTCTCCAGAATCGACTATCGTTATCCCTCTGCCTGCAAGTTCAGAAATATCGTAGGAAACTGATTTGAAACAAAAAAGGTCGGCATTCATGCCGGCCTTTTTACGGTTATGGCACCTCACCGGCTCTATTAGAAAAGGAATCCCCGCAGCGCCGGAAGAAATTCTGTCATCCTGAGCGGAGCAAAGCGAAGCCAAGGGATCCACGCTCTTAATAACGCGGCTCTACTGAATCAACAGAAACAAACCATGAAAAAAACACCATCCTTCACCCTCGAACAACAACTTCGCACCTACGCCGCCTCCGGTGTTCTCCCCATGCACATGCCGGGGCACAAGCGTCGCAGCAGCGTTTTTTCCGTCCCGGATATACAGGACATCGACATCACCGAGATCCATGGCTTCGATGATCTTCATGATCCTTCCGGCATCCTGCTGGAAAGCCAGTCTGCTGCCGCCGCACTTTACGGTGCCGACCGCAGTTTCTATCTCGTGAACGGCAGCACTGCCGGTATTCTGGCCGGTATATCCGCCTGCGTAAAACCCGGCGCCCGCATCCTGATGGCCAGGAACTGTCATCTGTCCGTCTATCATGCCGTGATCCTGAATTCCCTTCGCCCTGATTATATTTATCAGCCGGTGCATCCGGTGTACAGCTTCGCGGGAAGCATTGAACCACAGAAAATCGAAGCGGCACTTAAAACAGCAGCCGAAGCGAACGATCAGTATTCTCTCGTTGTCATAACATCCCCCACCTACGAAGGCGTTGTTTCCGATATCAGACAGATCTCCGGGATCTGCCGCGATTACAATGTTCCGCTGGTGGTGGATGAAGCGCATGGCGCGCATTTTTCGGTGCGCCGGACAGCATGCGGACCAGATGAAGGAACCGATATTGGCAGTAACGAGTCCGGGACGGCGGAAGACACCGCTGGTCATTTCCCGATCAGTGCCATTTCTCTCGGTGCTGACATTGTCATCCAAAGTCTGCATAAGACGCTTCCGGCGCCAACCCAGACCGGTATCCTTCACTGTCGCGGCAGTCTGGTTTCCCCGGACAGTGTAAAGCGATTTCTTGATATTTATCAGACCAGCAGTCCATCGTACATCTTTCTGTGCGGGATCGAGAATGCGCTGCAGTACAGAGAAAAAGCGGATTGGGACGCGGAATGGATCGGGATGCTGAACTGTTTTTACGAAAAGACAGAGAATCTGAAAACGCTCCGGATGATCCCGCCCGGGAAAACAGAACTTTTCTTCGACAGGGATCCTTCGAAAATCGTGATTTCCGCCGCCGGGACCGGCTGCAGCGGAAATGAGCTGATGACGGCGCTCAGGGAAGAGTATGGCATAGAGACTGAGATGGCGGCAGGGGATTATGTGATCGCAATGAGCGGGGCAGGGGATACGGGAGAAAATCTCGACAAGCTGGAGATGGCGCTGATCGATCTGGACCGCAAATATGACAGCTATCAAACAGCCGGTCTGACTGAAACCGCATCGCTTGCCGATGTACAGTCCGAATATATCCTTCCTCCCGCGCAGGCTTTCTATGCCCCCTGTGAAAGTGTTCCCGTCAGGGCTTCCGTCGGAAGGATCGCACAGGATATCGTCACCGTCTATCCTCCGGGTATTCCGCTCATTGTTCCGGGCGAACGGATTTCCCCGGAAATGGCAGAGTTGATTATTAACGCCGGATCTGCCGGCTTGCATGTGACGGGAATGAAGGGCCAAGCCCGGAATATGATAAGTGTTATTAAGCGCTGAAAGGCACCTTCCCATATCAGGGAAAGGCTGTTCCTGAAGCGCATTGCAGCGCAGGAAAATAATGCAGAAGTACTGATTCGCAGAATACGATTGCATATGGAAACAAGACTTCAGAAAGCAAAACAGAATATGTTCCGGGCTGCTGTCAACAAAGCTGTCGGCATTGTTCTCCCGTTTATCATCCGCACTGTTTTAATCAAACGTCTTGGCGCGGAATATCTCGGTCTCGGCAGCCTTTTCACCTCACTTCTTCAGGTCCTGAACCTTGCAGAACTGGGGTTCGGCGCCGCCATCGTTTACGCTTTATATCTTCCGATGGCGCAGGAAGACGAAAAGACTGTCTGTGAGCTGCTCAGTTATTTCCGGAGGATCTATCGCATCGTCGGAGCAGCAGTCCTCACAGCAGGAATTGCAGTGATGCCGCTCCTTCCCCGCCTGATCAGCGGACAGATTCCGGATGACATTAATCTCTATTATCTGTATCTTATCTATCTGGTACAGGCTGTTTTTTCCTATTGGTTTCTGGCGTACCGTCAGAGTCTGCTCACCGCATCACAGCAGGTCGGCGTCATACAGGAAATTACTGCCGCTGTGCGTCTGGTCACAGGGATCATCCAGATCGTACTGCTGCTTCGTTTTCCCAGTTTCTATGTCTACTGCGCGGTTCTTCCTGTCTCAACGCTGGCGCAGAACCTGATCCTCGGGCATCTTACTGCACGCATGTACCCGCAGTACAGATGTATCGGCACGCCGGACCGCACCGTCAGGAAGGATATTCGAAGGCATGTCGCCGGCCTGTTCATTTCAAAACTGGGCGGGATCGGCGTCTATTCCGCTGACAGCATCGTTATCTCCGCGTTTCTGGGACTTACTGCGCTGGCTGTTTTTCAGAATTATCTTCTCATCGTAAATGCGCTTCATTCGATAACCATCCTTCTTCTTACCAGTGCAGAGGCAGGGATCGGCAATTCCCTCGTTACGGAATCCAAAGAAAAAAATTACCGCAACATGCAGACGTTCCAGCTGATCTATATGTGGATCGGCGTGTGGTTTGTGACTTGCCTGATCTGCCTGATCCAGCCTTTTATGAAACTTTGGCTGGGTCCTGACATGATGTTTTCTGAAACAGAAAGCATTGTATGCTGTGTGTATTTTTACACGCATATCATGAACGATGTATGTTATATTTACCGGACTGCGGCGGGACTTTGGTGGGAAGAACGTTATCGTGCCTTAACCGCCGGTGTATTCAATCTGGTCATGAATATTATTCTCGTACAGTTTATCGGTGTGACAGGTGTAATGCTGGCAACGATACTGTACCAGGTCCTGATGGATGCGTTGTGGGGGACGCGGATCCTGTTCAAATATACATTCAACGGCTTTCCCAGACACAGGTATCTCTGTATGCTGGTTTATTACGCTGCGGCAGCAACGCTGCTGTGCCTGCTCTGCAGGGGAATCTGCGGTTTTATTCCGGAGCATGTCGGAGCAGCGGCATGGATCATGCTGGTCGGAAAAGGTCTGATCTGCACTGCAGCCGCTCTCGCTGCCGGGGCAATATTGTTCAGAAACCTTCCGGAGTATCGCATGACAATGGAGATGGCGCGAAGACTGCTGCGGAAATGAAGATTCGGCAGTTCAGCATTTATTTCGAAAGCTTGCAAAGGGTAAATGCGAAATTAATACATTGTGGAAACAGGTGCTTAATGATATAATTTAATGGATAATGTCTGCTCATAACTTTTTCTGCTATGTACCTATGGAGGAAGTACTGTATATGACGGGAGACCAGCAGATAAAAAGGGAACCTCTTGTTAGTATAATCATCCCGGTCTATAACGTCCGGAAATATATTTGCGAAGCACTCGATAGTGTTATCAACCAGACCTATAAAAACCTGGAAATTATAGTCATCGATGATGGATCAACGGACGGCTCCGGAAGGGTATGCGATGCGTATGCGAAGAAGGATCCGCGGATCAGGGTGATACACCAGGAGAATAAAGGGCTGTCTGCAGCCAGGAACGCCGGGCTGGATGTGATGACCGGGGAGTATGTAGGGTTCCTGGACTCCGATGATGCATTTGAAACTGAGATGGTGGAATGCATGATGAGGGGGATAGAAGAGAATGGGGTGGAGATGGCGGTATGCGG
>CAMOZZ010000090.1 GCA_946631165.1 uncultured Lachnospiraceae bacterium
CTTAACATCCGCAACATTGGCGAGAAGCGAAAAGATTTCCAGGGCGTCGATGAACTTCCAGGCCTCTTCCTTTCCCCCCTTGATCTCAAAGGTGAAGATCGAAGCGCCGCCGTTCGGGAAATACTTTTCATAAAGCGCATGATCAGGATGATCCGGCAGTGAGGGATGGTTCACCTTTTCCACCAGCGGATGGCTCTTCAGATAATCAATTACTTTCACTGTATTTTCCGCATGTCTGTCCAGTCTCAGCGATAATGTTTCCACGCCCTGAAGCAGCAGGAACGCCGCAAAAGGTGAGATCGTCGCGCCGGTATCGCGCAGCAGGATCGCACGGATGTAGGTCACAAAAGCGGCCGGACCGACTGCGTCATAGAAGGATACACCGTGGTAGCTGGGATTGGGATCCGCGATATTCGGATATTTCCCGCTTGCCTTCCAGTCAAATTTTCCGGATTCCACGATGATGCCGCCCAGCGTCGTGCCGTGGCCGCCGATGAATTTCGTGGCGGAATGAACAACAATGTCTGCGCCGTGTTCGATCGGCCGGATGAGATACGGCGTGCCGAATGTGTTGTCGATCACCAGCGGCAGTCCGTGTTTATGGGCGATCTCTGCGACAGCATCGATGTCCGGGATATCGCTGTTGGGATTGCCGAGCGTCTCCAGATAGACCGCCCTCGTGTTTTCCTGGATCGCGTTCTCGACCTCGGCAAGATCATGCGCGTCAACAAAAGTTGTTGTAATACCATACTGCGGAAGCGTGTGCGCCAGCAGATTGTAGCTGCCGCCGTAGATCGTCTTCTGTGCTACGATATGCCCGCCATTCGCTGCGAGTGCTTCTATCGTATAAGTGATCGCTGCCGCGCCGGATGCAAGTGCAAGCGCTGCGCTTCCGCCTTCCAGTGCTGCCAGTCTCTTTTCAAGAACATCCTGTGTGGAGTTCGTCAGCCTTCCGTAGATATTGCCGGGATCCGCCAGGCCGAAACGGTCTGCGGCATGCTGACTGTTATGGAAGACATACGATGTGGTCTGATAGATCGGAACGGCGCGGGCGTCTGTGGCCGGATCGGGCTGTTCCTGTCCTACGTGAAGCTGCAGTGTTTCGAATCTGTATTCGCTCATTTTATTTCTCCCTTTTCTTTACTTTTTGATCTTCTATCTCAGATATTAAGTCCTGTGTAAGATATCCATAAATGTCATTCTGAAGGCTGTAAGCCTGAAGAATCCACCGCTTATCGATTTTGGTTTTAGCAGAACCGCTTGCTTTACGGCTTCAGTTTTCGTAAAACCGAATGCTTTACGGCGAGGATCCTTCGGAACTGAAGTTCCTCTGGATGACAAATAATTTTTGCTTCCCATCGCAAAACAAAAGCCCGGAGGCTTCTGCTTAAGCTCCCGGGCAATCGGCTGATCTCTGGATTTGGTCATTCAGATCATTTTGCGGCGTTCTGCGTGCAGCCGAACACCCCAGCCATTCTATCTGCCCGGGAGTTAAGCATTCGACACATCATGCAGAATGTATACGCTGATCTGAAATTCCTGAACATTTGTCTGTCCTCCGTCTGGTTCCGGCAGAGGACCTTAATCCCCCTGTCCTCTGCCGTTTCTTTTTTGCTTGCCGTTACTTTATCACCATATACCTACTATGTCAATAGGTTTTATGTTTTTTTTTTCGGGATCCGGCACTTCACTCTTCCGGATCCCGAAGCCATCACTCATTTAGTCCGCTTTTTTTCTGCTCTCATAATCCTCCAGCGCTGACTGGATCGCCTCTTCCGCAAGGACCGAACAGTGCATTTTGTAATCGGGAAGACCGTCGAGCGCCTCTGCAACAGCCTTGTTCGTCAGCTTCATCGCCTCGGCCACCGGCTTTCCCTTGATCAGCTCAGTCGCCATGGAACTGGATGCAATGGCGCTGCCGCATCCGAACGTTTCAAATTTTACATCCTGAATGATATCATCTTCGATCTTCAGATACATTTTCATGATATCGCCGCATTTCGCATTGCCCACTTCCCCGATGCCATTCGCATCTTCGATCACGCCGACATTGCGCGGGTTGCGGAAATGATCCATTACCTTTTCACTGTATAATGCCATGATTTATACCTCCGGCAGTTGTTTTTTTCTTTTGTCAAACTGTTCCAGATCCCGGACTTACAGAATGAATTCTTTCTTTCCGGCCATGAGATCTCTCCAGATGGGAGAAAAGCCTCTCAAATACGTTACTACTTCTTTTACCGCATGGATGATATAGTCCACCTCTTCTTCGGTGATGTCCTCGCCGAGACTGAGCCTTAACGATCCGTGCGCCACATCGTGCACTCTTCCGATTGCCAGGAGAACATGGCTCGGATCAAGGGAACCGGACGTGCATGCGCTTCCGGAGGACGCCTGCACCCCCTTGTCATCGAGGAGCAGCAGCAGGGATTCCCCTTCTATGCCCTCAAAGCAGAAATTAACATTTCCGGGGAGACGCTTTTCGGCATCGCCATTGAGCGCCGAATGAGGGATCTCCTTCAGACCGGCGATCAGCTGGTCTCTCCTCGCTTTCAGATGCGCTGCGTTCTTATCCATATTTGCAGCGGATTCCTTCAGCGCCGCGGCCATTGCGGCGATTCCGGGAATATTCTCGGTGCCCGCTCTCTTTCCGCGTTCCTGTGCGCCGCCTTCGATCAGATTCGTCAGTCTGATCCCCTTCTTTACATAAAGGAAACCGACGCCTTTCGGTCCGTGGTATTTATGGGCGGACGAGGAAAGCATATCGATATTGTCTGCTTTGACATCCACCGGAATATGCGCCACAGCCTGCACTGCGTCCGTATGGAACAGAACCCCCTTCTTTCTGCAGATCTCCCCGATCTCCCGGATCGGCTGGATCGTTCCGATTTCGTTATTGGCGTACATGACTGTGACAAGGCAGGTATTGTCGCGGATCGCGGCTTCGACTTCCTCCGGGCGGACGATTCCGTTCTCATGGACGTCCAGAAGCGTTATTTCAAATCCTTCCTTCTCCAGCGCGTTCAGGGTATGCAGGACCGCATGATGCTCGAACGCCGTGGAGATGATATGGGTTTTCCCTTTCTGTCTGCCGAGATAAGCAGCCGAGCGGATCGCCTGATTGTCGGCTTCACTGCCTCCGGAAGTAAAATAGATCTCTCTCGGATCCGCGTTGATCACGGCGGCCACATCTTCCCTTGCCTGTTCAAGCACCTCTTTCGCATTCTGTCCGATGCTGTAAAGGCTTGAAGGGTTCCCGTAGGTTTCATTCAGGTGTTTTATCATTGTCTTGATTGCCGTTTCGCTCATTTTTGTCGTTGCGGCATTGTCTGCATAGATCACGTTCGTACTCCTTTCTTTTGTACTGTCAGCATTTTACATCCTTTTACCTACTATGTCAATAGGTTTTTATTTGCCAAAACACTTGATTTACCTATTTAACCTGAGGTATAATAGGCGAAAAGAAAGGGGGCGGTGATGTTTTGATCTCGACAAAAGGGCGGTACGCACTCCGCGTAATGATCGATCTTGCCGAAAATGAAACGGACAGCTATATTCCGTTAAAGGATATCGCTGCCAGGCAGGGGATCTCGAAAAAATATCTGGAAATCATTGTGAAGGAAATGGTCACGGGCGGCCTGCTTACCGGCGCCAGCGGAAAAGGCGGCGGCTATAAGCTCTGCCGGCAGCCGGAAGAATATAATGTCGGCGAGATCCTGGAGCTGATGGAAGGCACGCTTTCTTCCGTTGCCTGCCTGGCTGCCGGGACGAATGACTGTCCGAGAAAGGACGCCTGCCAGACGCTTCCGATGTGGTCGGAATATGATGAAATGGTGCATAATTTCTTTTACGGAAAAAAGCTGAGCGATCTCGTGAAAGGATAAACACAGGGAAATGCTCTATGATATGCTGCGGCATAAAAAAACTGCCAGTCGATCTCTCAACTGGCAGTCCTTTTTTATGATTCTCTGTCCTCCTGACGGGCAGCACGCTGAATACACATTCCCTGCCTTTTTCAGGCAAATTCTTTCAGCAGTACCTTGCCGGCCTGACACGCATCACAGAGGCAGGTATCCTCTCCGGCCGCTTTTGCATTCTTCGCCGCGATCAGCATGGCGCCGGCGCCTTCTTCCCCAAAGACTGCCTTTCCGGTCTCTGAACCGGCAAACGCGATCAGGCTGTCAATCGGGGTAACATCCTCTTTCAGTTCAGCAGCAAGCGCCTCCTGTGCTTCCGCTTCCTTTTCAGTACCCACAGCGTCAATATAGGCCTGTCCTGCCGTTTTCAGATCAGCACAGCAGCTGGGCGCATTGATCATTTCCTGCACTTTTGCAATGATTTCTTCTTTTTTCATTTCATACTCCCTCCTGTCTGAAGTAATTACTGTAAACGCATCATCTGCTCTCATTTTATAACATCGCTGATACCAGCGCAATCAGGAACACCGCTATAATAACTGCCCTTACGATCAGTCCCGAGAATGCGCCTTTGCGCAGTACCTTGAAATTCCTGATATAATTCTTCTTCAGACAGACAAAAGCAGCGATCAGACACACGACCGGCAGGAAAAATCCCAGCACGAGGAACCACATATTGCCTGTATCGTGCAGCGGCGCGTCCAGAATGGAATCACTGCCGGTAAGGACCGGTTCCTGGTCTTTCAGCTTTTCTGCTTCCTTCCTGTCATATTCCGCCTTTTCTTCCGGGCTCAGTATGGTGACTGTCTGAATCGGTTCGTTCTTTTCTCTGATCTTCTTATACGCTTCAATTTCTGAAGGGCTGCCATACACATAATGGTCGTGTCCGATCAGGGTCAGTTCCGGCTGTTCCGTGCTGTAATCATGCATGGAAGGATCATAGGTGTACAGCACCTTGTTCTTCTCCAGCTGCGGATCCGGAATCGGGATCGCAGAGATCAGCGAATGTGTGTAAGGGTGCAGCGGATAATCGAACAGTTCCTCTGTCGGCGCGACTTCCACGATCCTTCCCTTGTAGATAACACCGATATGATCGGATATATACCGGACGATCGACAGATCATGCGCGATAAACAGATAACTGAGTCCGAGATCGGCCTGGAATTTCTTCAGCAGGTTCAGCACCTGTGCCCTGATCGATACATCCAGCGCGGAGATCGGTTCATCCGCTATGACGAGCTCCGGTTCCATGACCATTGCCCTTGCCAGACCGATACGCTGTCTCTGGCCGCCGGAAAATTCGTGCGGATATCTTGTCAGATGTTCCGGCAGCAGACCGACTTCCTCGATGATCTTCTCGACCTTCTCCACCCGGTCCGCTTCATTTTTATAAAGATGGAAGTTATATAGTCCCTCCGAAATGATGTAATCCACCGTGGCGCGCTCATTCAGCGACGCCGCGGGATCCTGGAATACCATCTGAATATTCCTGATCACTTCCCGGTCAAGCGCATGAGAGATCTTTCCGGAGATCTTCACGCCCTTATATTCAATATCTCCTGCCGCACAGGGATTGACCCTGATCACGGCACGGCCGATCGTGGTCTTTCCGGAGCCGGATTCTCCGACCAGGGAAAATGTCTCTCCCTTGTAGATCTTAAAACTCGCATCCGTGACCGCATGGACGGCGTCATCTCCCTTGCCGAATGTAATATCGACATGGTTCACCGAGAGCAGTACCTCCTTGCCGGTCTCATCCACGGGACCGTGTTCCGGAAGGATATGCCCGGTATTCATTCTTTTTTCTTCACTCACCGTTTTATCCCTCCGTCAGATGGTAGGCGTTCATCAGCTTACCATGGATATCTTCAATGATTTCCGGTTTCTTCGTTTCCGGTGCGTCCTCATGGAGCAGCCACGTCCTGGCATAGTGCGTTTCCGTCACTTTGAACATCGGCGGCTCGGCGAGCGTATCGATCTTCATGCAGTAAGGATTTCTGGGCGCGAAGGCATCCCCGACAATACTGTTGTACAGTGACGGCGGAGTTCCGGTAATGGAATAAAGCTTTGTCCCGCGCTCCGCAAGCTGCGGCAGCGAAGACAGCAGCGCCCAGGTATACGGATGCCTGGGATCGTAGAACACTTCTTCCACCGTGCCCAGCTCTATGACCTGCCCGGCATAAAGAACCGCCACGCGGTCGGCAACGTTTGCGACCACGCCCAGATCATGTGTGATGAAAACGATCGTGTAGTTGTACTCCCGCTGCAAATCCTTCAGCAGCTTCAGGATCTGGGCCTGGATGGTAACGTCAAGCGCCGTGGTAGGCTCGTCACAGATCAGGATCTTCGGCTGACAGGACAGTGCAATGGCGATAACGATACGCTGGCGCATACCGCCCGAATACTGGAACGGATAGTCGTCAAAACGCTTTTCCGCATTCGGAATACCGACTTTCTTCATGAGTTCGATCGCCCTGATCCGGGCTTCTCCCTCCGAACAGTTCTGGTGTTTCAGAATGATCGACATGATCTGTCTGCCGATCGTGATGATCGGGTTCAGCGACGTCATGGGATCCTGGAATACCGTGGCAATACGGCTTCCCCTGATCTTTTCCCAGTCGGCGTCCGCCTTTACCCTGGCAAGATTGAGTGTGCCTCTGCCATAGATCTTCTTTTCATCTTCCCCTTTATACTTTACATATAATGCTGCATCCCCCAGGATGCGTCCGCGCTCTTCAGGATCATAGAGGCCTTCTCCTGTTTTAAAAGCCTGTTCGACCGCAGCGTACAATTCCTTCAGCGTCTCATTTTTATGTTTTCTCTTATGCCTTGCCGTACTGAGCCAGAACTCTTTCGCCATGATCTCGTTTCGGGCTTTCATTTCGTCCGTCAGCGGCCGGCAGATCAGGGAAGCATATTCATCATCCAGGCGTTTATGCTCGGTCTCGTAATACGTATTGTAGGAAGCATCCTCTGCAAGCTCTCTTTCGTGTTTCTTCAGGAGCTCCTCTTTCCTGCTTTCCAGCTCTTTGATCTCGGCGGCCATACGGTCTATATCATTCTGCGCCTGCCTGATCCTGTCTTTTTCCTTTGAAGGATCGAACGTCTGCTTTTGATTGAACATCTCGGTCCTTCGGAATTTCAGCTCATCGATCTTTCCGTTGATCCCGGCTTCTTCTTCCGGTGTAAGCGCCAGTTTTTCCTTTCTCTCATCTTCCAGAATAATACGCTTTTTATATATGTCAGCGCCAAATTCCAGAGAAGAAAGCGAATCAAGCTTTGCCTTCACGGACTGCATAAAGCTCTGCCCTGCAGAATTCTTATCGGCAATGGTCTCCGCCAGCTCATCATCATCAAAATAGATCGAACCATTGCTGATGAAGCCGTTCTTATCGAGCATTCCCGCAAAAGTTTTTGTAAAAACGGATTTGCCGGAACCGGATTCCCCGACGATCGCGATCGATTCATTTTCGTAAATGTCAAGGGAAATGCCTCTGATGGCAGTCAGCACACGGCCTCTCACCCTGAATTTGACTTCCAGGTCTTTTACGGACAGCAATACCTTTTTCTCTTCCATCCCGCACCTCCTTACATATGTGTGCGGGGATCAGAAGCATCACCGAGGTTCTGTCCGGTCACATAAAGAGCAATCGTAATGATCGATGCAACGACAACGGGACTCCAGAATTCAAATCCCCATCCCGGCGTTACCATCGCGCTTTCCGCTTCATAGATCAGGCGGCCCAGCGACATCTCCGAAAGGCCCATACCGATATAGGCAAGGAACACCTCATAAGAAATGTAAGACGGAATCTCGACTGCAGCCAGCGTAACGATGACGGATGTCATGAAAGGAAGGATATTCTTGGTCGCGATCCTGGTGATCGGCGTGCCAAGGCATCTGGACGCCAGATTGTATTCCCGGTCGCGGATAATGATGACCTGCGTTCTGATGAAATACGCGATCGCAAGCCAGCCGGTGACGGTAAGCGCAAATACCATCGTCCAGAAGCTGGGCGCAAAAAGCAGCACCAGCACGGAAATAAGAAGGATATACGGCACATTTCCGATGATGTTGTAGACTTCGGTCATGACCAGATCGATCTTCTTGGAGAAGCCCCACACTGCGCCGACAAGAACGCCGACCGTCAGGTTGATGGCCGCGCAGATCAGCGCCAGCGAAAGGGAGATCCTGGAGCCGTACCAGACGGCGTCGAAGGTGGGCTGTCCGGCCGCGCCTGTTCCGAGGATCCAGTGGATCGAGAATCCGAATTTCTTTATGGCAGCCATCGGGCTTAAGTGCTTCGCAGCATCGTTCATCAGATTCGCGAAACGGTCATATTCGCTGACAGCCGGATAAATATACGTAAAAGCGATAAGGATCGCCAGGATCGTCAGGATGACGATATTGACTTTATTCCTGAAAAACACTCTGAATACGGAACGCCAGTAGGAATACCTGGGCGCCGTGATCTTCTCTGATTCCAGATCGCTGTGATCCACATGGGAAAACAGTTCTTCTTCGGAATACTCTGAGAAGAGATCTTTGATTTCCTTATTATCCATATTGATCACCTTGATTTGGAGGAGAACGAGATCCTGGGATCGACAAAGGCCATCAGCACATCACCCAGAATGATCGAGACAACAGAAAGCATCGCGTAGAACATCGTCACACCGACGATGACGCCGTTATCGTACCGGTTGATCGCGATCGTAAGCAGATTACCGGCACCGGGGATCACATAAACACGCTCAGTGATGATGGCGCCGACAAGCGCGCCAAGCACACTGGCGGGGATGCCGTGGATCAACGGGATCGCCGCGTTTTTCAGGATATG
>CAMOZZ010000091.1 GCA_946631165.1 uncultured Lachnospiraceae bacterium
ATCGAACGGTCATTCTCCTGCTCTGCTGTATAATCGAAAGGCGCAACGATATCGAAGACAGCCCTTCCGAGTGCATAGGTCTCTCCCGGTACCGGCGAATGGCTTTTGCACCCGTTTCTTTCATACATGCGCATGAAGGAATGATAGATTGCTGTATCTGTCTCGTAATCCGGCATCAGGAGCAGGTCCGTTTCAAAGACATTCAGCGCGCCGACCAGACCGCTGATGTGATCCGCGTCATAATGCGTGGCGATCATGTAATCGAGCTTTTCAACACCCATATTCTTCAGGGTGCGGACGACCAGGGAAGAAGTGTCCGCCGGACCGCCGTCGATCAGCATGTAATGTCCGTCCGATTCGGCAATAACGGCATTGCCCTGACCGACATCCAGAAATGTCACCGTCAGGCCGATCCCGGCGTCTTCCTTCGGTACCGCAGGAAGCGCAGAATCCGGATATCCGCTGCCGCCTGAATCCGCTTCATCGACAGCAATCACCTCGTCTTCCAAAGCTTCTCCTGCGGCGCTGCCCTGCAAACCTGAAGCGGCGGGTTCCGTATCCTGCACGGTCTCCTCCGGCGCAATGACTTCATCCGTCTCGCCAGCCGGAATAACCGCGCAAGCGCAAAGAAGCACTGCGGCGGTGAGCCACAGTGCCAGTATTCTGCCTTTATGAAGATGTCTCAGGAAACCATCTTTCATCATTTATCTGTTCAGTACCTCCAGCGCTTTCTCAGCTGCATTTTCAGGCGTGAAGCCGAAATAAGGGAAGAGTACCTTGTACGGTGCAGATGCGCCAAAGCCGTTCATGGCAATGATCGCGCCGTCGAGACCGGCATATTTCTCCCAGCCGTAAGCGGATCCTGCCTCGATGCAGACCCTCGCGCGGACAGCCTTCGGAAGCACAGCTTCCTTATACTCCTCGCTCTGTGCCTCGAAGAGTTCCATGCACGGCATGCTGACCACTCTGGCCTTCACGTTCTTCTCTTCCAGGATCTCTGCGGCTTTGAGCGCAACATCGACTTCGGAACCGGTACCGATCAGGATGACATCGGGTGTCTCTGTCTCGGATCCCTTCAGGATATAGGCGCCGCGCAGCGCTTTCTCTCCGCAAACGCCGAGCTGATTCAGATTCTGTCTGGTCAGCGCGATGACGGTAGGAGCATCCTTGGATGTGACAGCACTGTACCAGGCTGCCGCGGTCTCCGCATCGTCCGCCGGGCGGAATACATTGATGCCGGGCGTTGCACGGAGCGATGCCAGCTGCTCGATCGGCTCATGGGTAGGGCCGTCTTCGCCGACGCCGATACTGTCGTGGGTAAGGACATAGATCGACGGCAGCTTCATGATCGCAGCCAGTCTCATCATCGGTTTCATATAATCGGCGAAGACAAAGAATGTCGCGCCGTAAGCTTTCAGCCCGCCGTGGAGCATCATGCCGTTCACAATGCCTGTCATCGCAAGTTCTCTTACGCCGAAATGCATATTCCTGCCGAGACGGTCTTCTTTCGAGAAATCTCCCGCGCCCTTCATGTTCGTCTTGTTCGAAGGCGCAAGATCTGCAGAACCGCCCATCAGTCCGGGAATGACGTCTTTCAGTTTATTGATGACAACGCCGGAGGAAGCTCTGGTCGCCTGTGCCTTCTCAGTCGGCGCAAAGAAATCTTCCGGAAGCGCTGCGTCGATATCCTGGCAGAAATGATCTTCCCAGACCTTCTTCATTTCAGGATACTTTTCAAAGTACTCTGCGAACATCTTCTCCCATTCGGCATGGGCTTTCGCGCCGGCTTCGGCAAGAGCTCTGTAATGCGCATAGACTTCTTCCGGAACGAAGAATGCTTCGTCATATTTCCAGCCGAGGTTCTCTCTCAGCGCGGCAACATTTTCCGGTCCGAGCGGTTCGCCGTGGGCAACTGCTTTGCCCTGCTTTGCCGGGCAGCCGTAGCCGATCTCAGTCTTAACGGTGATGAGCGAAGGACGGGTGAGATCCGCCTTTGCTTCTTCAATGGCTGCGCCGATGGAATCAAGATCCGTGCCGTCTTCCACCGTGATGAGCTGGAATCCGAAAGCTTCAAAGCGTTTCTGGACATTTTCGGTGAAGGCGATATCCGTGCTGCCTTCGATCGAGATCCGGTTGGAATCATAGATCACGATGAGCTTGCCGAGACCGAGGGTGCCGGCCAGAGACATGGACTCCGAAGAAATGCCTTCCATCATGCAGCCGTCGCCGCACATCACAAAGGTGTAATGATCAAATACGGGATAATTCTCTTTGTTGAAGACTTCTGCCAGATGCGCTTCCGCAACCGCCATGCCGACGGCCATGGAAAGACCTGCGCCGAGCGGACCGGTGGTCGCTTCCACGCCTGCGGTATGCTTATACTCCGGATGGCCGGGGGTGAGAGAGCCGAGCTGACGGAAATTTTTCAGATCTTCCACGGATAGATCCCCATACCCGAAAAGATGCAGCAGGGAATAAAGAAGCGCCGAAGCATGGCCGGAAGAAAGGACGAACCTGTCCCTGTTGTACCATTCCGGTGCTTTCGGATCATGTTTCATATGCGCGCTCCACAGTTCATACGCTGCGGGCGCTGCGCCGAGCGGCATGCCGGGATGGCCGGAATTTGCCTTCTGTACCATATCTGCGGAAAGAATACGAATCGAATTTACTGCTTCCTGTCTGATGTCTGTCATAGTTCCTCCTATGCAAAAAAGACTTAAGCCTTGTAGTTTACGTGCACCTTCATCTTATCATAAAACAGTGTTCCGAACAAGGATGACGATATGAAAAATATATTATATCATTGCAATGTCATCGCTTTGCAGGTGCAATGGTATTACTGTTTCATGATCACGCACGACCCGTGCAGATCCGCGAGCGGAACGAGCAGCAGCCGGCCGTTTTCCGCTTCGAAATCGCTGACCGCCTGATGGGCGCCCGGGAACTGTTTATTGTTATAATCGTGCAGAACGATCATGCCGCCGGGACTGAGCCGGGGGAAGAAATAGCGCAGGCCTGCCAGGACCGGCGCATACAGATCGGGATCCAGGCTCACAAAGGCATAGCGCTGGTCTTCAAGGCCTGCCGCTGTCTCCGGGAAATAGCCTTTTCGAATTATCACTTTTTCCGGATGTGGAAGCCGGCGGATCACCGTCTCTTCGGATGTGTCCGCAAACATGCCTTCTCTGAACGGCCTGTTCCCGTCCTGACCGGATGCTTTATCTCTTTCATCAAATCCTTCAAATGTATCAAAGAGCCAGAATGCCCTGTCCGGCAGATAGAGATTGATCAGTCTCGCAGTATCCCCTTTATAAACGCCCAGTTCAGCCGCCGCCCCGGGGATCTTCAGAGCATTGATCCGGTCACAGATAAGCTTTATTGTGCGTCCGCGCACATCCAGCAGATCAGCGAGTTCGGAAAGCAGCAGGATCCTGCCTGTGTACCCGCAGTCCAGTGCCTGCTTCTTTATCGCTGCTGCTCTGTCTTCCCCCATGACAGCGATGACTGCTGTTTCCGGTCTTGCTGCAAGCGCTTCTTTTACAGACATAATGGGGGGGGCCGCTGCCGTATTGTGCTTTCCCGGGTCATTATCTCCGATTGCAGTAATACTATATCTGTTTGTATTGATAAGCTCCATAAGCGCCCGGCCCATCTGTCCGGCGCCGAGAATGACCGCAGTTTTCATTTTTCCCTTACTCCGTTTTTGTAAAGTATGTTATAATTATATCAGGAAGGCGCCTGTTAATAAACACTTTTTGCTGTGAGCGGGTGAAGAATGATGAAGAACAATTATAAAGAGCCCTTAGCCGATCAGTATCATATCCTGCGGATAAGCAGGGGTTATGAACGCCTGAAGGAACTCGGAACTGTAAAGCAGTTCCCGAAAAACTATATTTTTGATTTCCGGGAAAGACCGCCGGAGAGCTGCTATCTGCTCGTGACAGGCCGGGTGAAGGTCTATGAAGATTCGTATTCCGGGGAGCACCGTGTCTACAATATCATGCGGAGCGGATCGCTTTTTCTGGAGGAATATGCCCTCTTCCCGAAGCCGTGCCCGGTGCTTTTCACAACGCTGACCGCTTCTGAAATCGTGGTCATTGACCGCTGCGACCTGATCCGGGCGATGAAATCCGATATCGACATTTCGCTCGATCTTCTGGATTCCGTCTGCGGAAAATTCGTATCCTCCATGGAGACACAGCGGATCGGTTCCAGACAGAATACCGAGTGGAAGATCTGCCGGATGATCATCAGCGATCTGGAAAATTACGGAGAAAAGTATAAAGACGGGATGTATGTCAAAGATAAGATCAGCCACCAGATGACAGCAGAGATTCTGGGACTGAACCGTGTTACTGTCACCAGGAAGCTGAAAAAGCTTGCTGAAATGGGCCTGATTAGCAAGCATAAAGGACACCTCTATGTACCGGATATCGATGCGCTGCTGACGTATATGGACAGTCTGGAACTGGAGGAAGATCAGTGAGGCGGCTGCCGGCACTCAGTTTTCCAGCTTCTTCAGTTCCCTGATAAACAGCGTCCCTGCCACGACTGCCATCGCCAGATCCGACAGCGGGCCGGATACCAGCACGCCGGTAAGCCCGAAGAATTTCGGGAGAATGATCAGCAGCGGCGGGAAGAAGATCACCTGCCGGACGAGCGAGATCGTGATCGACTGCTTCACCTTTCCCTGCGACGAGAAGAATCCCGCCACAGAGCTCTGCAGCCCGAACAGCATGATCAGCAGATAAAAGATGCGGAAATATTTCGCCGCAAATTCAAAATACAGTTCATCCCCTTCCCCGAAAAGCGAAGTGATCTGCACGGGGAAGATCTGATAGCAAAGAAAGATCACAAAACCGATGGCAAGCACCAGGCCGACCACTTTCTTTCCGGCTTCCGCCACCCTCTTATAATTCTTCCGTCCGAAATTATAGCTGGAGATCGGCTGCAGTCCGTTCGTCAGGCCTACCACAACGCCGGAAGCAAACGTATTGACTTTTCCGGCAATGCCCGCGATCGCCAGGCAGACATCACTGCCATAGACCGACTGCGCGCCGTATTTCCGCAGCGCATTGTTGATAAAGATCTGCACGATCGCCTGCGTGCCGAAGTTGAACGCCGGTCCGAAGCCAATCGCAGCAAGCCTGCCATAGATCTGCAGATCCGGTCTGAAATCTTCTGCCGAAAGGGTAAACGATCTGAACCGTTTTGTCATATACCACAGGACCATCGCGGTACTGATCGCCTGCGCCAGGAACGTCGCCCAGGCAGCACCTTTGATCCCCCACCCGAAAACATAAATGAAGATCCAGTCCATGAAAACATTGGATATTGACCCGACGGCGATACAGTACAGCGCGAACTTCGGCGCGCCGTCCGCCCGGACAAGGAAGGTGCCGGCTGCGCTGATCATGGAGAAGACAAACGACAGCGCGATGATGCGGGCATAATCCAGCGCGTAGGGCATGACCGTTTCCGTGCATCCGAAAAGGGTCAGGATCGGTCTTGTCGCCAAAAGCATCGGGATCATAACAGCCAGGCCGAAAAGGATCATCATGCCGAATCCGCCGCCGACACATTTTGCGGCCGTTTTTGTATCTCCGCGGCCTCTGTGAATGTTCATGGAGTTCGAGGAACCGACGCCGCACATCAGCGATAAGGCGGAAATCAGGGTGACGGCAGGGAATACAACATTGGTCGCCGCGTTTCCCGCCACACCAAGCAGGTTCCCGATGAACAGCTGGTCAACGATATTATAGACGGAAGTGACCAGGCTGCTCGCGAGCGCGGGTATGCAGAATGAGACCAGCAGACGGCTGATCTTTTCCGTTTCCAGCGGAGACGCGGCGGCAGCTTTCCTGCTGCCGTTATCCTTTTCCGTTACAGATCTTTTGATGTCCTTTTCTTCTGACATAGTACACCCCGGCTGTATAAAAAGCCGTTTCCCTTTATCCGTTAAGCACAGGGAGCGGACATTCGCAGTCCGCCCCGCCGCTCGGTTCAGTTTTTCACTTCTACGTCCGCATTCATCTTTGCGGCTGCCTCTGCTCTTTTCTTATCCAGTGCAGCTTTTGCTTCATAATCCGTTTTTGCTGCATTCAGAATGAGTGCAAGCGCTTTGTCACGCACAAGTTTGCCTGCGAATGCGCCCTTATCGATATTGGCTTCCGCTTCTTCCGGTTCAAGACCGTATCGGGAGGCCAGCTCTTCGATCCCCGCGTGGATCTCGTCATTGCTGACAGAAAGATCCTCCTTCTCCGCGACAGCTTCCAGAAGCAGATCGATACAGACATCTTTCGCCGCCTGGCCCATACGCTGGTTCTTCCACTGATCTTCAGTCAGTTCAAGGGAACCCAGATAGGCTTTGAACAGCTCATCCGTAAGGGCATCCGGGTTCATTTTGCGCTTTGCATCTTCCCGTTTCTTCATGATAGCGTCGATCTTTTTATCAAAATCAGCGGGAAGGCTGTGATAGCGCTCCGCCATCACCTTGACCTGCTCCTTCAGGAAATCACGCCAGTCCAGTTCATGCTCAGCGGAGGCGCACTGGAGCATCAGATCCATCGCCTCGCGTCTTACCTGGACTTTCGGACGCACGGCGCCGGCGGCGACATACGCTTCGTCCAGGATCACGAGCATATCGGCCAGCAGATGATAGACGGCATCATTGTGGATGTTCAGCTTTTCCTGTGCCAGGATCGCGTTCATCTTCTGCTCGATCAGCGCCGGCGGGATCTCTCCCTTCATGTTCTCACAGGCTTTCTGCAGGACAGCCTGCTCGAATTCCGCCTGCTGTTCCATGCGCACGAACGGCACGGCGATATTCCTGTACTGCCCGAGTTCGACCTGCGGGAACATATCGGCTTTGATCTGGAAGCTTACGCCGCCGTCCGGCAGGAACTGGACATCGTTCACTTCCGGCTTGCCGAAGATCCGGATCTCTTCCTTCTGCAGGAACTCGTTGAAATATTTCGGGATCAGCGAGGCAAGAGCTTCGTCAAAAAGCACTGCCGGCCCGTAGGTCTTCTGCAGATCCGCAAGCTGGGCAAGGCCGGGAGCGCAGCCCGGCACAGGATATCTGTCGGTATTGTCCATGTACGCCAGTCTTCTGGCTGTGTCAAACTCGTTTTTATCCGCGCACAATGTCACGTGCAGAGCATAATCCTTCACTTCTTTATTGAGTGTTCTCATATTTTGCATTCCTCCCAAGATTTTTCACTCCGGGTTTTCGTCAGGGCCATTGTCATCCCGAGCCTGCCGAAGGATCCACCGCGTAAATCAGGCAGGATGACTTCACTTCGCGGCTTCCTGTCATCTTCAGATATGGCTGATCACCTTCACCGGATCGGAAAGCTTCCTGTTGATGAACTCGTCATGCCCGTCGACCAGCTTTTTTATCTCCGCATCCGTGCACAGCGTATCATGTGACAGTTTATGCCACATGCCCGCAAGCAGCGTGATCCTCTCCTTGTCATCCGGCATCATGTTAAAGAAGTTGATATATGTCTCCGTCCCGCAGCGTTCGATCTTCTTATACTGGCGGGTGATCCATTCGATCTCTTCGATCGTGATATCATAGGGATCCTTCGGACGGGCTTCGATCAGCGCAAGCTCATCTCCTTTTCTGCCGTGGAAGATCTCGTAATCTTCGGCTTCCTTTACCCAGTAACCGGTGCCGATGACGGCAGCAAGCCTGCCGCCCTCAGCCATGATAAAGGCCTGGCGCTCCTCTTCGATGAGCGGCATGAGCTGCGCGAACTGTGCGGTGAGTTCTTTTCTTTTTTCTGTGTATAAATTTGACATGGTATATACTCCTTTATCTTTCTGTCAGAAAGCGGTTTTAATCTTTATACATTTTGAAAACTTTTTTTGGATCTGATCGGGTTCTCCGTCAGACGCAGCAGGCTCCCGCCTGAAACACTGAAGAACCCCAACAAAAGCATAAATGAGTCATTTTGCTCCCATCCCGCTTACACCTGTCACCTTAAGAGGCTGACTGATGGCTGCCGACAAACGACAGCTTACAATCCACTGCAATAAAGCCTGACGCCTTACGCGGTGGATCCTTCGGCAGGCTCAGGATGACAAACACTTCGACAGTCCTGCAATCTTACAGCTCCCAGTCGAGCTTCTTCACTTTCTCGTCGATCTCCATCTGCCGCTCCGAGAACTGCAGTTCCTTATTATGCAGGAAGTACTTATCACACCCGTAATGGCCGATAAACCGCGCCGTATAATAATTCACCGTAAGCTCCGTAACGAAGATCAGGATCTCATCGCCCTCCGGGAACGCCTTCTCGCAGAAATCAAAGGCGTTATCCAGCACCTTCGATCCCGCCGCCGACATCTCTTTCAGCTTCGACACATTCTTCCCGAACGCCCCGCGGATGACTTCAAAGGCTTCATTTCCGGTGCGCCCGTCATGCAGCAGCAGGGCTTTGAACTCGCCGAGCGCCGCCATGACTCTCTGCATGCACCGCTGTTTTGACGGAGAAAGAGAGGAAGCTTTCCTGCCTTTTTCCAGCGCTTCCATCTGCTCCGTAATGTGCGCGTCCACGAGATCCGCCGGCTTTCGCCCATCCTCCGCCGCAAGTTCCGCTTTGATCGTCTTCACAAGCGGCAGCAGCGCATCCAGCAGATCCTCCTGCTCGCACACTTCCCGTAGATGCGACGTCACCGCGTCGAACAGCAGTCCCAGGAAACTCAGCTTTTC
>CAMOZZ010000092.1 GCA_946631165.1 uncultured Lachnospiraceae bacterium
AGATCCCACATGGGCTGTCTCGCGAGAATATCAAGGCTGAAGCCGGCGCATCCGGCAAGGAACTTCGCCGACGCCAGATTCAGCATGCCGCGGACAACGGCAGTGAAGTACTGCTTCATTTCCTGCGTGATCTCACCGAGTACAAAGGTCCTGGTAATATCCGTGGTGCCGGCCATATAATGGCCGCCGGAATCGACCAGCAGGAAGCCTTTCGGATCAAGACGGACATTTGTCTCCGGCGTTGATATATAATGCATCATGGCGCCGTGAGGACCATATGCGGAGATCGTATTGAACGCGAGCGCCACAAAACCGTCCTGTTCCCGCCGGAATCCTTCCAGAACATCGCTCGCGGAGATCTCGGTGATCTCTTCCTTTCCGATATGCTGTTCAAGCCACATCATGAACCGCACCATGGCGACGCCGTCTTTTACGTGTGTCTTTCGGATATTCTCGATTTCCACCGGATTTTTGACGGCCTTCATGATCGTTGAAGGATTCAGATCATCGATAACAGTGCATCCTTCCGGCAGCGCAGCGGTGACAGCCATGCTGACAGTCCGCTCGTTGAGCAGGACTGCTGAGCCTTCCGGCAGCGCAGCTGCAGAGGCAAGTATTGCATCATAAGGACGGATCACGGTCCCGCAGGCATCCATAGCCTTCCGGATCTCATCATTGACTGCTTCTTCATAAAGGAAGATCTCAGCGGTATCCTGTGTGATCACAGCGTAAGCAAAAGCAGCCGGCGTGATCGGAATATCACCGCCGCGGATATTGAAGAGCCAGGCAATATCGTCCATGGCGGCGATAATGTGCGCATCCGCTTTTTTCTTTTTCATTGCCGCGCGGACGTCAGAGAGCTTCTCGGCAGCGGTTTTTCCGGTAAATTCCGTTCCGAGCAGCCACGCCGGCGCAGGGGCGATGGGAGGACGGTCAGGCCACACAAGACCGACAAGATCCTCGCTGTAATGGAAACTGATCTTTTTTTCGGAAAGCTTCTTCTCATACGTCTTCATCGTCAGTGTGCTGATGAGTCTGCCATCAAACCCGAGTTTTCCGCCTTCCGGCAGGTGTTCGGCAAGATATTGTTCCGGTGAGGGGACGCCCCTGACGCCCAGGCGGCAGAGTGTGAATGCCGGATCCATCTGTGCCTCTGCCTGGACAAAGAACCGTCCGTCTGTCCACAGCATAGCTTCCTCCCGGGTGATCACCAGCGTACAGGATTCTCCCGTAAACCCGGAAAGAAAGCGGGTGCATTCGAAATACGGACCGAAATATTCCGACTGGTGAAAATCGCTGGCAGGGACAAGGTAGGCATCGATGCTGCGCTCCTGCATCAGTTTTCTGAGATCGTTCAGTGGTTTGTTCATATTGACTCCTTTTGCTTCGGTTTTTTTTACGGTCCATACCCTGCGCATACCGCTCTGTCAGCGCAGCCGGTTTGAGGCCTCTAACGCGAAATAATAGCACTAAACCGGCAAATTTACAATGGTTATTTTTTGACGGCGGCAGACAGCTGTGTTATACTTCCAGAAACAGGAAAGAAAGCGGTTCTGCAGCCGTTTGGAACAGGAGCATCCGATGAAAAAAGGAAAAAGAATCATTCTTGATATTATTATAATCGCACTCCTCTGCGTGATGGGCTATTCCGGATACAGGATCTATACGCAGATGGTGGAATATCATAAAAACGAAGTGGAATATGAAGGGCTGCGGGAGTATACCGATCCTTCCGGCGGAGAGGAGGACCCGGATTTTGCCCCGCACACGGAGGAAGACAATGTAAAGTGGGATGTCACCTTCCCAGCGGTGGATTTTGAAGGACTTCTTAAAAAGAATCCGGATACCATCGGCTGGATATACTGCCCGGATACCCATATTGATTATCCGGTCGTGCAGGGAAAAACAAATGATGAATATCTGCATAAATCTTTTGAAGGCGTCCGTAATGTCGCCGGCAGCATTTTCATGGATGCCGAAAATGCATCTGATCTTTCGGATTTCAATACCGTACTGTACGGTCATCACATGAAGAACGGCAGCATGTTCCGGGATCTGGACCATTATAAGGATGAGGAATATTACAAAGCGCATCCTTATATGCTTTACATGACGCCGGATAAGAATTATGTCGTGGAGCTCTTTGCCGGCTTTGTCTCTTCCGTAAAGGAGGATTCGTGGGAGATCGTCTTCCCGACGGCGGATGACAGGCAGAAATGGATCGACAAGCGGATGGAGAAATCCGCGTTTAAGGGGATCATAACCCCTGATATCAACAGCCATATCATGACGTTTTCTACCTGCAGCTATGAATTTTCCAATGCCAGGTTCGTGCTGTACGGGATGCTGACGGAAGTGCCGAAGAAAAAATAAGAAGAGGTGTTTTTATGAAATTATTGCGGAGATTTGTTCCGTTATTCCTGATCGCCGTCTTTTCGCTGCTGATTGTCCCGCAGGATATTCAGGCAGCTTATTCGGCTGCAAAAAAGGATTACATTAAAGGCAGGGAGCTTACACCGGCCGAGATCGCAAGGCAAAAAGCGATGGAACCGAAACTGGCAAGGGATCCGGCGGCCGACATTGCACCGGATAAAACACCGGTCCCGCCGTCGGGAGCGGTCAGCCTGCCGGCATCCTATGACGCCAGGAAGAAGAATATCATTACTCCTGTCAGAAGCCAGCAGGGCGACCAGACATGTTGGGCTTTCTCTGCGGTATCGTCTGCGGAAACGTCGATCCTCCGGCAGGGCATGACGCTTTCAGGAAGCAGTACGTCCGTTTCTTCGCTGGATCTGTCCGAACTTCAGCTGATCTACTTTTTCTATCACAGCCAGCCGGATCAGACCGGCGGACTTGCCGGAGACCGGACAGAGGCGCTCGGTACGAACTATCTTGAGCGAGGGGGAAGCGGTATTTTTACTACCTTTGCACTGGCGAACTGGACCGGCGTTACGGAAGAAAGCAATACCGCGCCGTATGATTTTGCGTCGCCCAGCCTGTCCCTTCCGATCTCCATGTCCCGGAATATGGATGTGGCCCATATGCAGAATGCCATCTGGGTGGATATGGCAGACAGGGATCTGGTCAAGGAGATGATCAGTAAATACGGCAATGTGGGCGTCAGCATTTATTATCAGGAGGGATATTTTAATTTCAGTACTGCAGCCTACTGCAGCGCCTACTATAATACACAGACCAATCATGCCGTAAACATTATCGGATGGGATGATAATTACTCGAAGGATAATTTTACCAAGCCCCGGAAGAACAACGGCGCCTGGCTGGTCCGGAACAGTTACGGGCCTGACTGGGGGAATAAAGGCTATTTCTGGATATCCTATGAAGAGCCGTCCATCAAAAAAGGCTCTTTCGGTTATGTCTACGAGTTCGAACCCGCTGACAACTATGATTACAATTACCAGTACGACGGATCCTGCGGCTACCAGTATACGCAGGTAGACGCCGGGCAGGCTGCCGCCAATATATTCAAAGCCTCTTCTTCGGACTATGAGAAGCTTTCAGCGGTCTCCATCGCAAATTATTCAAACAATGTAAAATACAGCCTTCAGATCTATAAGAATCCTTCGGCAGACGATCCGGAGAGCGGCACGCCCATGCTGTCTTCGCCGCAGACCGGCACACTTGCCTATACGGGCTATTCCACGATCCCGATCGCCCAGGACGATCTGATCTTTGCACGCGGAGATACCTTCTCGGTCGTTTTTACGCTGTCTTCCGGAAGCGGCGGCGCTGTGCAGATCTTTTCCGATGAGACCTATACGAACGGCGGCTGGATCTCGTTTACAAATGAGACGAATCCCGGTGAGAGCTTCCTGAAGCAGGACGGCAAATGGTACGATCTCGGTGTGCTGAACGATGTGAAAAAGCTGTCCGAACCTGACCGCAATGACAGCGAAAAAAGAAAGCGCACGATGCGGATCAAGGCCTTCTGTGACAGATCCCGGGCGGCAGCTGTCAGCAGCATAAGTCTCGGCAAAAAATCGCTCGTGCTGAATTGCGACAGTCAGAAGAAGCTTTCCGCTTCGCTCTCTCCCGCCGGAGGGAATTATACGGTTATCTGGACTTCCGACGATGAATCGGTCGCTTCGGTAAACAACGGGACGATTACGGCGAAATCACCCGGCGCAGCCGTTATATCCGCGCGGGTCGGCCATGTGGTCGCTTCCTGCAAAGTGTACGTTGCGCTGAAAGCGGTCAGGGTCAGGAGCGCCGCTGCAAGCGCTTACAGGACCATTACCGTAAAATGGAATGCCATGTCCGGCGCAGAGGGCTACAGGATCCTCAGGAAGACCGGAAAGGGGTCCTGGGAGAATCTGGCTACAGTTTCTTCTTCGGTGACCAGCTATAAGGATACCGACATAAAGGATGATAAAACGAAATACACGTATACGGTAAGAGCTTTCTTTGAAACAGAAGACTCCCGGATCCTGGGCGAATACAGTGCCGCCGGAAAAGCTGCCTATGCAAAGCCGGGGACCGTGAAGCTCGTTTCTGCCGCCGCCTCGCCGAAAGGCGTGAGACTCAGCTGGAAGAAAACAGCCTGCAGCGGATATACTGTCTTCAGAAAAGACGGAAGCAGGTGGAAGGAGATCGGAACGGTATCGGGGTATAAGAATGTATCCTTTACCGATACGAAAGCAGAGGGCGGAAAGAAATATACGTATACAGTCAGTGCGTTCTTTAAGTCCGGGAGCAAAAAGACGGACGGAAAGTACAATACGAAAGGCATCAGCGTAAAAATGGTGCCGGAGAAAGTCATTCCGGAGGCGGTGACGGGCGTAAAGAGCGGCCTGAAGCTGACCTGGACGCCTGTCGAAGCGTCCGGATATGAGATCTACCGGCGGACCGGAAACGCCCCGTATAAGCTTCTGCAGACCGTGAAATCCGGGAATAAAACAACCTTTACCGACAGGAAGGTCCGGTTCGGAACCGTGTACCGGTATGCTGTAAAAGCGTACTTTACGATCAACGGAAAGAAGATCTATGGAAGCTTTTATAAGAAGGGGATCAAGGCGAAACGGGTCCCGCTGACGCCGGCCCTGACGGGCGCACAGGCGTCTGAAAACGGAATCACGGTCTCCTGGAAGAGCGCTTACGGAGCGAATGGATATATTGTGTACAGAAAAACATCCGGGACTTCGTGGAAGAAGATCGCAAAGCTGTCCTCTGCGAAATCATTATCCTATACGGATGCCAAAGCAGAAGCCGGCACTGCATATACTTATACCGTCAGAGCTTATCTGACGCTGAAAGGAAAGACTGTTTCCGGCGATTATGACCGGAGCGGCGTCTCTGCAGAAAGATAAAAAAAGGACAGGATCATTGCCTGTCCTTTTCTGAGAAACCGGATAAGATGTACAGCAGACTGCCGGCGAGGATCATCAGATCGCCGAGATTAAAGTAGACGTTCCGGATCTTTTTTGCCGGAAGGCTGAAATAATCCACTACATAACCGTATTTTATGCGGTCCCTGAGATTGCTGGCCGCGCCGGCGGCGATCAGATTGGCCGATACGCTCTTAACGGCGCCCTCGCGTCCGTTAAGGGCTTTTCTGTTTCCCAATAAAAACATGGTCAGCAGGCTTCCCGTAAAAACCGTGACAGCCGCAGGATCTTCCTTTCCGCCGCCCATCAGGATGCCCGGATTATGCACGCGCTTCAGCTGTATGCCCGTACTGCCGAGATTTTTTGCGGCGGCGTCTCCCAGGCTTCTTTCAGCCCGGTCCTTGAGATTGGCATCTACAGCGGTAAGAACTGATGCAGCAGGATAATGTTTTAATACCCGGTCGATAAGCATGTTCCTGTACCCCGTCCGTTCATATTTACATATATAATACCACAAATTATAATGTTCACAAAGATTTCTTACATTTTTCGCGAAATGTGATGTATACTGTGTGAGACGGTCTAAGTGAACCGACCAAAGATGGAGGAAGAGCAATATGACAAAGAAGATTTCCCTTCTGCTTCTTGTTCTTGCACTTGCGCTTTCCCTGGCTGCCTGCAGCGGAAAGAAAGACGACAGTGCGCAGACAACGGAGGCACAGACGGAAACGGACAGCGATGAAGAACCGGATGAAGAAGACCTTGATGATGAGGATGATGAGATCGTGGTCGCAGACTATGATCCTTTTGAATATGTAACCCTCGGCGCCTATACCGGTCTCAGTGCGGATATCATGAAGTCAGAGGTGACGGATGAAGATGTCGATCTGCAGGTCGAGACGGATCTTGAAGAATACTCGGAAGAGAAAGACAAGGAAGATGCCGCTGAAGAAGAGGATTATGCGGTCATTTCCTATACCGTAAAGGTCGACGGACAGGAAGAAGAGGATCTTGCTGCGGATAACTATGAGATCGTGCTTGGCTGGGGAGACGCCGGCGAGGAGATCGAGAATGCTGTGATCGGTCATAAGGCGGGAGACAAAGTGCAGGCTACGGTGGAGCTTGACGATACTTACGGTGAAGATTTTGAAGGAAAAACCGGAGAATTTGACATCAGCATCGACAGAATCTATACATTTGTCTCCCCTGAACTGACAGATGAATTTGCAAAGGATAAACTGGGTTATGATACCGTGGATGCCTATAAGGCAGGCGTCAGGGAAAAGCTTGCCGCTGATCTGAGCATGTCCTCCAGACAGGAGGCCGGTGAAAATCTGCTCTCGCAGATCGTGGCCGGTTCTGAATGCAGCGGTCATCCCGATGATCTTTATGAAAGCGTACGGCAGTCTACCGAAGAGATGTATCAGTACTACGCGGACATGTTCGGTGCGGAGAGGGAAGACCTGATCTCCGATGAAGATCTGGAAACAGCCATCATAGAGGAAGTCAATTCCCAGATGGTTTTAAAAGCGCTTGCCAGGAAAGAAGGCGTTGAGCTTTCAGAGGAAGATTATAAAAAGTATCTGGAAGACAATTTCAGTGAATATGGCTTTGAGTCTGCCGAGGAACTGGAAGCGGCTTACGGCGAGAAAGACCTGAAGGCAGAGGCGGCCAGGGAAAAAGTGCTTGACTGGCTGCTTGATAACAATCAGCTCAACGAACTGTCGCAGGCAGAGTATGAAGCCAAATACGGTGCCGATACAGAAGAACTGGACGAAGACGAAGATCTGGAAGAGGGCGAAGAGCTGGAAGACGGCGAAGACCCCGATGCTGCAGAGGAAGAGGATCCTGAAGATGCAGACGAAGAGGAAGAGGAAGAGCCCGGAGATATTGAGGAAGTTGTCGGAGAAGAAGCCGGTGATGCAGAGGAAGCCGGGACGGAAGCACAGCAGTAAAAAAGAAGGGAAATGGCCGAGACCATTTCCCTTTTCCTGCCCTTTCACTCCTTACGGGATGAAGATAATATACAAGCATAATACTTTTCAGGCTGCATCCGCAACACATTCATAATAAGAAATCCTTTCCTGTTTGTCAATAGAAGTATGAAAGAAACAGGAAGAATTTGCGCTGGAGGAAAACGATGAATTTCAGGGAATATATCAGAAAAGTCGAGCCGTATGTGCCTGGGGAACAGCCGCAGAATAGCCGTGTGGTAAAGCTGAATACGAACGAGAACCCTTATCCGCCTTCCCCTGAGGTGCTGAAGGCCATCGAAGGCGTTTCGCTTGTTTCGCTGAAACTGTATCCGGACCCGGACTGCACGCTGTTAAGACACACGCTTGCAGCGCATTTTGGGGTAGGGGACGACCAGGTATTTGTCGGCGTAGGTACGGATGATGTTCTTGCGACAGCGTTTATGACGTTCTTTAACAGTGACAGGCCGATCCTTTTCCCGGATATAAGCTATGCGTTTTATGAAGTGTGGGCGAATATGCTTGGCATTCCGTTTGAAAAGAAACCGCTTACGGATGATTTCCGGATCAATGCGGATGACTATACCGGTGAGAACGGAGGGATCGTGTTCCCCAATCCGAATGCGCCGACCTCGATCCTTGAGCCGGTATCGTTCATAGAAGGAATTCTTGACAGGAACAGGGACAGCCTCGTGATCATTGATGAAGCCTATATTGATTTCGGCGGAGAATCGGTGATCCCGCTTGTGAACAGATATGACAATCTGCTCGTCACACAGACTTTTTCGAAATCCAGGTCCCTGGCCGGCATGCGGATCGGATTTGCCGTCGGCAGTCCTGAACTGATCGGTTATATGATGAGTGTCCGGAATTCCTACAATTCCTATACCATGAACCGGACGGCTCTCGCAGCGGGCGTTGCGTCGGTAAGGGATCAGGAGTATTTTGAAAAGACCAGGAATGCAGTGATCCGGACCAGACAGCAGGCGGTCCTGCGGCTTAAGGAATTCGGCTTCTCCGGACCGGAACCGGCAGGCAACTTCCTGTTCGTGACGCATGAGAAAATGCCGGCGCGGGAGATCTTTACGGCATTGAAAGAGCGGGGAATCTATGTAAGATACTTCAATAAACCGCGGATCGGGAATTACCTGAGAATTACTGTCGGGACCGATGAAGAGATGGAAACACTGTATGAAGCGCTTGGGGAAATCCTGGCTTAAAGTGCCATTTTGCGGCGGGCGATTAAAAAATACAGTTTTTTTTCGGAATTCCTGAAAAAAACACTTGCAAAAAATCCGGAACGGAGTATAATAATCCTTGCGTTTCGCATTGGGCTATCGCCAAACGGTAAGGCAACGGACTCTGACTCCGTCATTTCAAGGTTC
>CAMOZZ010000093.1 GCA_946631165.1 uncultured Lachnospiraceae bacterium
GTCTTTTTCGCCGCAGCAGATGCCGGAACGGCAAATGTACCAAGTACCAGCGCTGCCACAAGCATCAGTGACAATACTTTTGTTAACTTCTTCATAGTAGATGTGTCCTCCTTTACAAGTGCCTTCCTCGGCATTACTTAAACGATTAAATTATAACAAAAATTTTTATTTCGTGCAAGTATACTGACGATAAAATGGTTAAAAGATTGTTATAAATGGAAACGGCTCTGTCAGAGCCGTTTCCCGAACTTCCTGTTCTGTTACTTGATCACGACATCCTTCCCCTGTCCCTTTTTCGTGAACAGTTTCGTATATTTCTTCAGTTTCTTCTTCGGGACCCGGATAACCGCTTTCTTATGGATTCCCTTAAAGACCTTCTTCCCGACTGTTTTCAGTTTCAGGGATTTGAACCGGATGTTCTTCAGCCGCTTGTCACCGCTGAAAGCACTGCTCTTCAGCGTCTTAAGGCCTCTGCCGATTGTGATCTCTTCCAGTCTTACACAATCAGCGAACGCTTTTTTCCCGATTGTATCAATATAATCGGAAAGAATAACAGATTTCAGTTTTCTGCAGCCGGCAAATGCTTTCGTGCCGATCACGGTGATCCTGAACCGCACACCGCCTATTTTGATTGTCCTGGCGACTCTCAGTTCACTGATCTTTTTGTTTACCGGTCCGATTACGGCAGCCGTTCCTTTTCCGTTCGTTCTCGGATCAGTTATCCTTACTTTATAGAGCTTATTTGCATAGACTGCGCCCTTCCTGACGCGGATGATCAGTTTTGCTGTCTTTTTCTCCGCATTTTTCAGCTTATCCTTCTTTTTGACAGCTGAAAATTCCGCGGTCACACTGTATTCACCGATATTCCTGTGTTTCTCAGACGTATTGTAATTAACTTTGACATCCTTGGGAAGTCCCGCAACTTTCGGAAGCGCATGCTCTTTTCCGTCATAATAAACGTAGACATTCTCGAACTTCACATTTTTAAGATCGATCGTCTTTGCGGGCTCTTCCTTCTTTTTATTATCCTTTTTCTTATCATCTTTCTTCTTATCATCCTTCTTTTTGTCATCCTTCTTGTCAGGATCCTGTTTGGGTTTGTCTTTGCTGAGATAATCAGAAGAAGCATATCCGACTTTCCCTTTATAATTTACCAGGATCCAGCCATCCGTCTCCCGCTCTATGACTTCTACCATGGATCCTTCCGGCATCGTCAGGAGTACTGCCCTGCTCTCTTCGGAACGCAGATTCAGATTTGCCGTCGTATACATGACATCTGTATTATCGACCAGCATGATTCCCTTTACATAACCGGTATCCTTCCCGTAACTGATTTTGTACCAGTTATCGGATTCTCTTGAAAGAATGGAAACGATCTTCCCGTTGGGAACCGTGACCCCGGAATCATCGGTCACGTTCATGCTTTTCTTGATCTTCAGGCCGCCCGGCGCTGTTACCTTCGCAGTATAGACTTCTTTTGAAGGATAACCGGCATTGATGACAGGCTGTTTATCTGCCTTTCCGGGTGCTGCCAGCACACTGCCCGTGAAGGACATAAGCATGGCTGCAAACAGCACAAGCACAAAACTTATTGTTTTTTTTCTTTTCATGATCCACCCTCCTCTGAACAGAATAAAGTGCCTGAAGCAGCTGCGGCATTTCAGACACTTTTATTCTATCACTGATATATGTATATTATCAATCTTTCAAGTTTTAGTTTTTTATTAATTTTCACATTTTCTCCGCTTTCAGTCCGGCTTCCGAAACGAAGGGAGAAGGGTTCATCTTCCTGTCGAACCGCTGTCTGACATAAGATATATACAGCCGTTTTTTTGCACGTGTCATGGCAACATAAAACAGTCTTCTCTCCTCTTCCTGATCCGCCGCCTTCACAGCCCGCTTGTGCGGGATGATCCCGGCATTCGCATCCGGAACGAATACGACGTCAAACTCCAGGCCTTTTGCGCGATGCATGGTCATGATGGACACACCAGCGGCCGTTCCGTGTTGCTGCCTTCCGTTCTCCCTGATCTCCCGTTCTTCGCGGATCTGTTCCATCCATTCCTTCAGCGTCCTGCAGGAGGAAGCGCTTTCCATAACATCATCCAGCACAGCCATCAGACTGTCCTCGGAGATTCCGTTATCCGCAGCATACTCCCGCAGAAAAGAATCATATCCGACATACTTTCGTATATACCGGATCGCTTCATACGGGCTCAGTCCGGCGATCACATAGATATCATGCGCCAGCTGATCCACCCGTTCCGCCAGCCATTCCCGGTCAGACAATTCCCCGATCACCGTATCCAGATCGATCTCCGGATCTGAAAACAGCTCTCTTTTCAGATACCTCACCGGACGGTTGATGATCCGCAGGAAATCTCCCCGTCTTCTGCTGCCTGCCCCGATCATCAGATAGGTTATGATATCCTGTGCGATCCAGTGCGAATAGATATCCGGGATCGCATCCGACAGATTAAACGGGATATTCAGCCGGTTCAGTTTTTCCACGATCCCTCTCGGACCGGTATTCGTCCGGTACAGGATCGCGATATCCTCATATGGAATACCGTTCTTTGCCATAGCGGCGATCATATTGGCGATATGATTATTTTCCCTGGAAAGATCAGAGAACGCCCATACCTTAACGGGTATGTGCGTTTTTTCAAAGGCTTCCAGCTGCTTTTCAAAACGTTTTCTGTTCTTCCCGATCAGCCGGACGGAAGTCTCCACCACATCCGGCACGGAGCGGTAATTGACCGAAAGCTTCAGGATCTTCGCGTCCTTAAAATCTTTTCCGAATCCGAGCATGATCTCCGGCCGCGCGCCTCTGAATCGGTAGATCGACTGATCGTCGTCGCCCACCACGAACAGGTTCCCGTCTGCAGCCAGAAGCTTTATGATATCATACTGCATCGGATTGATATCCTGAAATTCATCGACCAGGATATGCGTATATTTCCGCTGCCATCCAGCCAGGATATCCGGTCTTGCCTTAAAAAGCTCGTATACGAGCTTAACCATATCTTCAAAGTCCAGCAGCCCTGACGCCCTTAAGTATTCATCATATCCTTTATACACCGCCCGGAAGATATTCTCCGGGCAGACATTCGAGTAGAATAGAGCGGGATCCTGTCCGTTTTCCTTGATATAAGCGATCTCGTCCGATACATGAGTGACGGCATCCTCGTCCCCCTTAACCGGATAGCCGGCTTTTATCAGTTCCTCGCGGATCTTCTTTCTGCGGATATCCGGTGCGATAATATCTTTCGCCGAATACCCGTAAGCATACTTTAAGATATTAAAAAAGACAGAATGAAACGTACCGAAAGTGACGGGAAGTTTCCTCCCCGCCATCTTTGTAAACCGGTCTTTCATTTCATCGGCAGCTGCCCGTGTGAATGTCACTACCAGGATATTCTCCGGCAGGATGCCGCACCCGGAGATCATATGGTTCAGCCTCTGTGTTATAACGAAGGTCTTCCCGGATCCCGGACCGGCAATTACCATCACCGGTCCGTCCGGTGCGGTCACCGCAGCTTCCTGTTCCTTATTCAGCCGCATGCAGCCTCCAGTAATTCTATTCCCTTATTGATCCTGCGGAGGGACTCCTCCTTTCCGAGGATCGCCATAATCTCATACGCACCGCCCGGCGTCATCTGCTTTCCGGATACAGCGGTTCTCAGCGGCCACAGGACACGGCCGTTCTTCAGTTCTTTCTCCGCAACATAAGCAGATACAAGTTCCTTCAGACCGTCCATGGAGTAATCGTCACAGGCTTCCAGGCGGGGCAGGATGTCTTTCAGGACTTCCAGGGAATTCTCCGTATTGGTCTTCATCTTTTTATGGGTATACATCGCGACATCATATGCCGGCAGTTCTTCAAAGAAATCAATCGCGGGAATAATATCCGGGAATATTTCGATGCGCGTCTTCATCAGTTCTGCGATCATCTTTTTATCGCAGTCTCTTCTGACCACGGAATCAATGACCGGCATGGCTTTCTCAAGATATGCATTCTCATCCATCGCCTTGATATACTCTCCGTTCATCCATTTCAGCTTCTGAACGTCGAATACAGCAGGTGATTTGCTCATATGGGTGTAATCAAAGGCCGCGACCAGTTCATCCAGACTCATGATCTCGCGGTTGTCTTCCGGACTCCAGCCGAGAAGCGCAACGAAATTGACGACAGCTTCATTCAGGAATCCCTGTTCGATCAGATCTTCATAGGAAGCATGGCCGCTGCGCTTACTGAGTTTCTGATGATTCTCATCCGTGATCAGCGGGCAGTGCACATAGACCGGCTCATCCCACCCGAAAGCCATATACAGTCTGGTGTACTTCGGTGAGGAGGATAAATACTCGTTTCCGCGGACAACGTGCGTGATGCCCATCAGATGATCGTCAACGACGTTGGCGAAATTGTAGGTCGGATAACCGTCCGATTTGATCAGGATCATATCATCCAGTTCCGCATTCGGAACCGTGATATCTCCATAGATCTCATCGTGGAATGTGGTCTCCCCTTCATTCGGAATATTCTGGCGGATCACATAAGGCTTTCCGGCTGCAAGATTTGCTTCGACTTCTTCCTTTGTCAGGCTCAGACAGTGCTTGTCATACATCGACACTTCCTTGTCGCCGATCGTCTGCCGCAGTCCCGCGAGACGCTCCGCATCACAGAAGCAATAATAAGCCTCTCCTTTTTCGACCAGTTTTTTGGCATATTCCAGATAAATGCCGGAAGCCTGGCGCTCACTCTGGACATACGGACCGCAGCCGCCGTCCTTATCCGGTCCTTCATCGTGCGTCAGTCCGGTCGCTTTCATCGTACGGTAAATGATATCGACGGCACCTTCCACATAACGCTCCTGATCGGTATCTTCTATTCTTAAAATGAATTCGCCTCCCGCATGCCGGGCGATCAGCCATGCATAAAGGGCGGTCCTCAAATTGCCTACATGCATCCTGCCGGTAGGGCTGGGGGCAAAACGTGTTCTGATCTTCTGTGTCATAATGATCTCCTTATGAATTGTGCTGGCATAGATAATATCATTTTTTCAGCCGGATGAAAAGAGCCGGAAAGCGCTTCTCATTCAGGGCAGTACGCGTTCCAGAATAGCTGCGAAACATTCGAGTCCCGCTGCATCGTCCGGGGAGAACCTGTTCTTTACCGGACTGTCGATATCCAGCACGCCGAAAAGCTTTCCGTCCGCATGCAGCGGTACGACGATCTCTGACGCCGATGCAGCATCGCACGCAATATGCCCCGGAAATGCATGCACATCAGGTACAACGACCGTCTCATCACGTTCTGCAGCTGTTCCGCAAACGCCTTCGCCGATCCCGATCCTTACACAGGCAGGCTTTCCCATAAAAGGTCCCAGTTTCAGCAGACCGTCCTTCAGGAGATAAAATCCTGCCCAGTTAATGTTGTCAAGAGACATATAAAGCAATGCTGCTGCATTGGCCATATTGGATATGGCGTCGTCGACGCCATCGGTCAGCGCTTCCAGCTGCGCTGCAAGCAATTGATAATCAGTCATGCTTCCTTTCTCCGTTTCGCTGCGCTTTCGGGAACATATGCTATCCTGCAGGTGTTTTCTTCCCAGTATTTCTTTGCTGACGGAATGTTCCTCCCGCCGTTATTATGATATATCATTCGTCATACAGATGTCAAAGCAAATGATCATGCCCGCAGCATTTATAAAAACTTTCAGAACTGCTGTTCATTTCTTTTTCGCCAATTCCAATATATTATTCATACATTCTTCAGGAAGCGTTCGTTGCATCATTTTACTTCCTTTAGTACAATGATACAGACAGGAGCCCCGGTACGTCCCGCGTCCGGGAGCAAACAACGAGGAGGTATTTTCATGAACGAAATGCAGATTCGCCCGCGTCCGGATGAACTGGAACTCGCTGGTCTTACGCATGAACAGATTTCTTCGCTGGCAGAACAGGGCGCCTTTTTCATGGATGAGCTGGTCCAGTATCAGGAACTGATGATGATGTACAACTGCGCCATCCGGGAAGTGCGCACCAAACTGGAAGTACTGAACGCCGATCTTTCCGTACGGTACAAACGAAACCCGATCGAATTCCTGAGCTACCGGATCAAAAAACCGGCAAGCATTATAGCAAAAATGGAACGCAAGGGGATCCCGGTCTCTGTTGCGAATATAGAAGCCAATCTGAATGATATTGCGGGGATCAGAGTGATCTGTTCCTTTATCGATGATATCTACGCTGTTGCAGGAATGCTGACGCAGCAGGACGATATCACCCTGATCGAGACCAAGGACTATATCAAGAATCCCAAGCCCAACGGATACCGCAGTCTCCATCTGATCGTGGAGATCCCGGTCTTCTTCTCTGACCGCAAAAAGATCATGCGCGTCGAGATCCAGATCCGCACAATTGCGATGGACTTCTGGGCCAGTGTCGAACATCAGCTCAAGTACAAGAAATCCATTCCGAATGAATCCGAGATCGTGCAGGAACTGACCGAGTGTGCTGATATCATTTCCCAGACAGACAGGAAAATGATGGAGCTGCGCGACAAAATAGACGCAGCGGAACACACTGCGCCTGAAGGAACTGTTGATTCCATTATGGATAAACTTGCCAAGTTCGCTATTCCGACGATCTAGCCGGTCATTCTGCCAGCATTCTGTACAGCTCCTGCAGCGGGAGCTGTTTTTTTTCTGCGATCGCCTTCACATCTTCATATTCCGGATATGCTTTCTCCAAACCGTTTATACAGCTGATCTTCATCCGCACCGGACCGTAAGGCGTGTCCACGGTCTGCGTTCTGCGCTCCATGACCGTCCGCTCCATCGTCATTCTGCGGATCCCGATCGTGGTCGTCTCGGCGAAAATGATGTGCTCCAGCCTTTCGCGGTTCTCTTCATCGCAGATCACATTGATCTGGTATCCCGGGCGGTTCTTTTTCATGAACACCGGTGTGAAATGCACATCCCTGGCGCCGGCTCCCATGAGTTTTTCCATCAGATAGCCCAGAAATTCCCCGGAGCAGTCATCCAGATTGCTTTCCAGCTTAACGATCGTATCCCGTACGGCTGCCGCAGGCTCATCGTCATCTGCTTCTATGATGAACGCTCTTACAAAACCCGGTCTGTTATATTCCCGTTTTCCCGCACCAAGCCCGGTCTTAATAATTCTGTATGATGACGGCAGCTTATCAGCCGTTCTGATCGCTGCGGCAATAGCTGCGCCTGTGGGCGTTACCAGCTCTCCTTTCACATTTACCGGGATCAGTGTGAGTCCCTCCGCTTCAGCAATATGAGCGACAGCCGGCACCGGTACAGGAATGATCCCGTGCTGGCATCTGACTGTTCCGTGTCCTTCACAGAGCCCGGTGACAATAACATCCTTTATATCCAGCTCATCGAGCAGAACAGCTGCCGAGACCACGTCAATAATCGAATCTACCGCACCTACTTCGTGAAAATGGACTTCTTCGACAGGTTTTCCATGCGCTTTGCTCTCCGCTTTTGCCACGATCATGAAGATTTTTTTTGCCAATGCTTTCGCACCGGGGGTAAGTCCGCCGGCATCAATGATGCTGAAGATTTCATGAACACCGCGGTGTTCATGATGATACTCGTGGTCATGATGGTGCTCGTGGTCGTGATCATGCTTGTGCTCATGATCGTGCACATAGTCATGATGGTGCTCGTGCTCATGATCGTGATGGTGGTCATGATCATGAGCATGGTCAGCGTCATCCTCTTCATGCTCATGCCCATACAGATAGTCCATGTCATGATCGTGATTTTCATGTTCATGATCCAGCAACACAGCAAAGTCGCAGCAGTCCAGTCCGGCTTTTGTTTTCCTGCTGATCTTTATCTCATATCCTTCAAGCGGCAATGATGCAAGCGCTGCTCTCAGTTTCTTCTCATCTCCGCCGAGATCCAGCAGTGCTGCCACAGTCATATCCCCGCTGATTCCCGATTCGCATTCAAAATATAATTTTCTTCCCATATCATCCTCCGGAAGTGTTTGTGTTATTTTACACTTCCAGCGGATAATTCGCAAGCAAAAAGACTGCCGGCTGACGGCAGTCTTTTGGAGAATACAGCATCTGTTCACATTCCGATTCACTGCATCCTCCTGTACCCTGCCTGATGACTCTGTGTCATTGAAGGCGGAGAATGCTTGTTCCCGGTTCAATTTCATCCGCAGATTATACTGCCTGCAGTGCCTCCTCAAGGATCTCTGTAAGCGCTGTGCCGCTGCTGGTATGGCATCTGACAATATTCGTGCGGGTCTTATCCATATCAGATAATGCACATTTGACCATCTTGTGAGAAACTGTATTCGTGAACAGGATCAGCAGATCAGGCGAGCCGATCTGCGCAGACAGATTTGCGGCCATCTGTGTGAAGACCTTTGCCTTGCAGTTGTGTGATTTGCAGATCTTTTTATACTGGCTGACCATCCTGTCATGACCGCCGACGATTACCACGCTCATATTTACCTCCCTGCTTGCAAAACTATCCGCAGCAATAATCAAAATCACCATTAAGTTTAAACTATTAAACGTTAGTTGTATCTAACTACAGCAGATTATACATCCATTACAGATATCTGTCAATACTTTACTTTCTGCCTGCCCTTCCCGGATCTCCCTCTCCGGACTGCAGCTGTTGATTTATCTCCA
>CAMOZZ010000094.1 GCA_946631165.1 uncultured Lachnospiraceae bacterium
TGATCTTCCAACTAACGGTTGCGACCCCATCCTCGCGATTGATGAAACCGCTGCGTTTTCTTTTCCGATCTTTCAGATCTTTTTCTGATCATTTTCAGATCTTTATCTATGGATCTATTCCTCTTGTAAGCATCTCCTCCTGTCTGTTACATAACACTTGAAAGATTTTTATATTTCCTGTTTCTTTCAGTATCGTCTGTGAAAATGTTCCTCTGCTTATCTTCACTGTTACGATCTATGTAAACTCCTCTTGGAGATTCATCCTGGGTCATGGCCAACTATTTCATTGGACCGTACCTCCTTGTTTGTATTCTTCCTTCCGAAGTATTTTCTCTTTTCTTTCCTGTTGTAGATATTCTATACCATCCTCTCTCGTTTGTCAAGTATTTTTTTAGAATTTTCTGCTTGTAAATCGCATTTTTCCTTTCTTTATTGTTTAAATTGTATATATTTTCTGATTTTTTCTGCAAATTCAAACAATTGCAACATTAAAGCAAATCAGAATATCGTCTCTGATCTGACAAAAAATTGCTCTATTCATTGCACGTAGCAGACTATCCGTGTTAATATATTGTTAATCGGATTGTGTTTTCCGTCTGCTGACAACATCTGCAGACGGAAAAACGCGCAGGAGAAAACGAACATGGAAAAGAAAAACAGATTCAGCTTCGGCATGTTTCTTGTAACCATCGGCATCGTGTACGGCGATATCGGTACGTCACCGCTGTACGTCATGAAATCGATCATGGAGGGCAACGGCGGCATCACCGGCATCGATCAGACCTTTATCATAGGATCGCTTTCCCTGGTCATCTGGACTGTCACCCTTCTTACGACCATTAAATATGTGCTGATCGCGATGAAAGCAGACAACCACGGAGAAGGCGGCATCTTCTCTCTTTACTCGCTGGTCAGGACGTATGGAAAATGGCTCATCCTTCCGGCCATGCTCGGCGGCGCCGCGCTGCTTGCGGACGGTATGCTTACACCGGCCGTTACCGTCACCACAGCGGTCGAAGGTCTTCGGAGCATTCCTCTGATGGACAGATTCCTCGGCGCCACCCAGGTAAAGGTCGTGATCATCACGCTGATCATCATATCCACGCTGTTCCTCGTACAGCGCGCCGGAACCAGCAAGATCGGAAAGACATTCGGCCCGGTCATGCTGGTCTGGTTCCTGTTCCTCGGCTTATCCGGACTGCGCCATATTGTCACTATGCCTGTCATTCTTACAGCATTCAACCCGCTGTATGCCATTCAGGTGCTTCTCAGCCCCTACAACAAAGCCGGATTCATGATCCTGGGAAGCGTCTTCCTGGCAACGACCGGCGCGGAAGCGCTCTACTCCGATATGGGCCATGTCGGACGGGGAAATATCTATTTCAGCTGGCCGTTCGTCAAATCCTGCCTGATCCTCAACTACCTCGGACAGGGTGCCTGGATCATTAAAAATCAGGCAGAACCGGCGATCATAGCAATGGCTGAACCCAATCCGTTCTTTATGATGCTCCCGGAATTTATGCGGCCGTTCGCCATCGTGCTCAGCGCGCTGGCTGCGATCATTGCCTCCCAGGCGCTCATCACCGGGTCCTATACGCTGGTCTCAGAGGCGATCCATCTGGATCTGCTTCCGCATCTCGAGATCCGATATCCTTCCGATACAAAGGGACAGCTTTATATCAGTACCGTGAATACGATCCTGTGGATCGGCTGCAGCTCCGTCGTGCTGTATTTCCGTTCCGGCGCCAGGATCGAATCCGCTTACGGCCTTGCGATCACGGCGACCATGCTGATGACGACGCTGCTGATCTCAGAATATCTCCGCAAGGTACGCGGGCAGACGCTCCTTTCTTTTGTGGTGCTTATTGTGTTCGGACTGATCGAATCCGTGTTCTTTATCTCCAGTCTCGGAAAATTCATGCACGGCGGCTACGTTACGGTCATCCTCACACTGCTCCTTCTCGTGATCGAGATCATCTGGTACCGGGGCACCCAGCTGGAACATCAGCACAGCACCAAACTGGATATGCACGACTTTGTGGACAATCTGCAGGAGCTGCATGATGACCAGAGCATCCCGATGCTCTCGAACAACCTGGTCTATCTGGACAGCAGCCGTGATTTCAGCTTGATCGACCGTGATATCCTTTATTCTATTTTCGACAAAGAACCAAAACGTGCGGATGCCTACTGGTTCGTAAACGTTACCGTGACAGACGAACCGGATACGCTGCATTACAAAGTAGAAAGATACGGGACCGATTTCATCTTCCGCGTAAAACTTTATCTCGGCTTTCGCCGCAGTCCGATGGTCAATGTGTATTTAAGACAGATCGTCCGGGATCTGCAGGAGACCGGCGAGCTGCCGGATCAGGACAAGCGGTATTCCATTTACGGAACTTCGACCGTCGGCACATTCAAGTTCTGTGTGATCCACAAATCCATTTCCGCCAAGGCAGAGCTTTCCGCGATCGATTACCGGATCATCACCCTGAAATACGCGATCCGCAAGATCGCCGGATCCAAGGAGAACTGGTACGGCCTTGATACGTCAACAGTCCTCCGCGAGTACGTGCCGCTGATCATTTCGCCGTCTGCGAAATACGAAACGATACAGCGTGCAGAACTGTAATTCCGAAAAGCAGCCTGATCAATCCGGCTGCTTTTTTGCTGCCCGGGCCGTAATCCGGCGCTCTGCCTTGACAGTCACCGGCAATTATTGTATATTCCATTTAAATTTATTTAACGAACGGAGCGTGAACGCATCTTGGACGCGGGTGACATATACCTGTATATAGTTCTTATAATCCTTTTTATTCTGTCTGCTTTCTTTTCGTCTGCTGAGACGGCTCTTACTGCCGTCAACCGGCACAGACTGAGAGCCCTGTCCGAAGAAGGGAATGAAAAAGCTTCCCTTGTTCTTTCCATTCTTGAAGACCAGCCGAAAATGCTGACCGCCATCCTGATCGGGAACAATATCGTGAATCTGTCCGCTTCTGCGCTGACAGCCGTCATCGCCACCAGGCTCGGCGGACGTTTTACCGTTGCCATCGGCACGGGCATTCTGACGTTCCTGATCCTTCTGTTCGGAGAAATCACGCCGAAAACGGTGGCATCCATCCATTCTGAAAGGATCTCTCTCCGGTTTGCCCCGGCCATTAAAGTCTGTATGGTCGTCCTGACTCCCCTGATCTTCCTGATCAACCAGCTGTCGCGCGGACTGCTCTTTATCCTTCGGATCAATCCCGACGACAAGGAAGAAGCCATGACAGAAGATGAGCTCCGGACTATCGTGGAGGTCAGTCATGAAGAGGGTGTGATCGAGTCAGACGAAAAGGAAATGATCAATAACGTGTTCGACTTCGGCGATTCCCAGGCCAGGGACGTCATGGTCCCCAGAGTGGATGTCGTTTTCGCCGATGTGGAATCCACCTATGAAGAACTGATCGCGCTTTTCCGGGAAGAACGGTTCACCAGACTTCCCGTGTTCGAAGAGAACCCGGATCATATCATCGGTATTATCAACATGAAGGATCTGGTGCTGTTCCGGCAGGGATCAGCGTTTTCGGTCAGGGATTTCCTCCGGGAAGCGTACTTTACGCATGAGTTCAAGAATACGACGGAGCTTTTCCACGAGATGCGAAAGAACCGCGTCACAATGTCCATCGTTCTGGATGAATACGGAACCACCGTCGGTATCATCACCATGGAGGATATCGTGGAAGAGATCGTCGGCGAGATCCGGGATGAATATGATGAACAGGAACTGCTCGAGCTGGTGCACGTCCGCGACAACGAATATGTCGTGGAAGGATCCTACAAACTGGATGATATCAACGATGCACTCGATACGGAACTGGAAAGCGAAGACTACGATTCGATCGGCGGCTATCTGATCGGACTGCTCGATCACTTCCCCAAGCAGGGCGAGGAGTTCACGACGGAGGACGGTTTCCGGTTGATCGCCGAAAAAGTCGACCACAACAGAATCGAAAAAATAAGGCTGTTCCTGCCGCCCAGAAAAGAAGAAACAAAGAAAGAAGATGCTGACTGACCGGTCAGCATCTTCTTTCTTATCCTTATTCCCCGCACAGCTTCCAGAATGCTTTGACCGGCCTCTCAAAGACAGGCAGCGAAAGCACGATGGTAAGCGGCACGGAAAGCAGTACGAACAGGATCCTGTAGTGCCCGGGCACGGCTGCTTTCAGCAGTTCCACGCCTCCTGCGAACCGGAACAGCTTCAGGAGCGGCATGTGAAAGACCAGGATCTGCAGCGTCCTCGATCCGATCCCGGACAGGATATTCTTCCCGGCCGGAATGATGGCTGCAAAACAGATCCCTGCAGCTGATGCCGCTGCATACCACAGGATCCTGTACCAGAATCCGAAATCCGTGTTCACGCCTTTCGGCAGCGCGAAATAGGATTTCATACATCGGAGGATCTCCGTATAAGGCATCAGCGTATCCGCGAACCTGTATATAACTGCCGCTGTGACAAGCAGGCCTGCTGCGCCGGCGATCTTTTTGGCAGCGGATCCGGCAGCGGGAACTTTTTTCGGATCCCACATCAGACCCAGGACGAAGAACGGATAGAAGCCCAGGACCCTGGAGAGCGCCAGGAGCGTGCCGAAAGACTCATCATATCCCGCCAGACAGGCGGCGAATACGGAAAAGGCGATCACCAGTCTCTTATCTGCCTTTCTGAGCGCTCTGGAAAGCGGAAGCCACATGGCAAGGGCAAACAGATACCAGGAGACGCTCCCTTCCCTGAAAACGCTGAATCCGTCATATTCCCCGAAGAGCAGCTCAAGGCAGAGCACGGTAAATTTCACGGCATAACCGAGGATCACGAATCCAATGATCTTCCTTCTCATGCTGGCACCTGTATGGACCGTTTTTTTCGAGAAGACACCCGAAATAAAAACGAATACCGGCATATGGAAGAGGTGAATAAAGAAATAGAGCCGCTGCATATTGAGCGAGCTCCCTTTTACGGCGGCAGTAAAATGCCCTGCTACCACCAGAAACATAAGGACAGCTTTCAGATTGTCCCAGTAATACAGTCTTGATCCTTCCGTGCTCATTACCGATCCTCACTCATCTGCAAGCATCTTCTCGTAGAATCCCGTAATCTCATCAACATCACCGGAAGCAACCATCCTTCCGTGATCCAGAATGATCGCCTTGTTGCAGATCCTTCTCACCTGTTTGATGCTGTGGGAAACAAACAGTACGGTGACGCCCTGGTCCATCATTCCGATGACCTTCTTCTCACTTTTCTTGCGGAACTTTGCATCGCCTACCGAAAGGACTTCATCAAGGATCAGGATCTCCGGTTCAACAATGGTCGCGATTGAAAAGCCCAGCCTTGATTTCATGCCCGAAGAATAATTCTTAAGCGGAACATCAATGAATTTCTCCAGACCGGAAAATTCCACGATCTCGTCATATTTGCTGTCAATGAATTCCTTCGAATGTCCCAGCACAGAGGCATACAGATAGATATTCTCCCTGCCGGTGTACTGCTGATCAAAACCGGCGCCCAGTTCCAGCAGCGGAACGATCTTGCCGTGTCTTGTCACCTTGCCCATCGTAGGCTTGAACACTCCTGCAATCACCTTGAGCAGCGTACTCTTTCCGGCGCCGTTCATCCCCAGTATGCCCAGTCTGTCTCCCGGTTCCAGCGAAAAGCTGATATCCCTGAGCGCCCAGAACTCGTCAAAGGATACCTCTCCCTTAACGGATTTCAGGACATACTCTTTCAGACTGTCTATTTTTTCCGAGCTCAGGTTGAACTTCATACTGACATGATCAACGCTCAGCGCATATTTTGCCATAAAGATCTCCTAGATATGAAGAATGAACTTATCCTGGTTCCTGAAGAACGCCAGATGGCCGATGACCAGCACGCAGACCGTAAAGATCACCGCATAGGCCATGCGGTCCCATTCAAAAGCTTCCGAGAATATCAGATGCCTTGCATTTACGATGATCCCGTAAAGCGGATTGAGCGTAAGCACCCACGCATATCCGCTCTTCAGAAGCCTGGTCGGATAATAGAAGATCGCGCAGGTATACATGATGATCATCAGAAGGACTGTCCAGAGATACTCCATATCCCTGAAAAAGACAGCGACGGTCGCCAGGATCATGCCGACGCCGTAGGTCATGAAGAACAGCAGGATCAGCGGGAAAACGAGCAGCAGCCACGAAGGTCTCGGCCAGACTCTCAGCACCAGTCCCAGTACGACAAGCACGATCAGGGACAGCAGAAAGATCACGAAATTGAACAGCACGTCCGACAGCGGATACAGATATTTCGGCACATAGACCTTCTTGATCATGCCCGCATTCGACCGGATCGATTTCAGGGCTGCCTTTGTTCCCTGGGAAAAGAAGGAATACAAAAGCCTTCCTGTCAGGATATACATCGGAAATTCCGGTTCGTCGTGACCGAACAGCGTACCGAAAACAACGGTAAGGACCATGGTGGTCAGCACCGGCTCCAGAAGCGACCAGATGATGCCCAGATAGGAACGCCTGTATTTCAGTTTTATGCCCTTCTTCACAAGTTCGAGAAGAAGCTGGCGGTAGCGCCAGAAATTTTTCAAATACTTCATTTCTTGCCTTTTCCGAACAGGTCTGTCTTGATCTGCGTCGTGGAGATGTCGGGCGTTCTGGGCAGGTAGACCACTTCACAGCTGTCCTTTAAGAAATCGAACTTGCCTTCCCAGTCATCTCCCATGACAAACGTATCGATATGATATTCCTTCACGTCACTCTTTTTCTGCTCCCAGTTCTCCTCCGGAATGACCAGATCCACATATCTTACCGCTTCCAGCAGAAGCTTTCTTTCCTCGTATGTAAAATAGCATTTTTTCCGTTTTTCGTTCCAGTTGAACTCATCCGTGGAAAGCGCTACGATCAGATAATCCCCGAGAGCCTTCGCTCTGCGAAGGAGATTGATATGGCCGTAATGCAGCAGATCGAAAGTTCCGTATGTGATCACTTTTCTCATTTCCGATGCTCCTCCTGAAAGCGGCTTCAGACATCCCGCTTCTGTTCACAGTCTTCCCTATAATAGCATTCCCGTTATGTTTTTGCAACCGGATGTGAAACGGGGACAGGTCCCTCTTTGCGTTTTTGCGGACAAAAACGCAAAGAGGGACCTGTCCCCGTTTTTCTTCTACATTCCTTCCACGTCCTTGATCAGGATCTCATTTCCCGTTACAAGGACGGTATCTTCGCTCCCGCAGTACGGGCAGATCCTGCCCTGCGGGACCGTATCGTATGTTCTGCCGCATGTATTGCATATGGTGATTGCATGGATCTCCTCGCTCTTCAGGACCGAACCGGCGAACAACGGTTTTTTGGCCGCGCACCATTCCCACAGATCCGCCATATAGGAAAAGATCACACCGGACACTTCTCCCAACTGGAGCGTGACCGAAGAGATCTTCTTAAGATCGTTCTCTTCAGCCACCTCCTCCACCATATCCATTACATGAAAGACGATTCCCATTTCATGCATATTCAGACGCTTTCCGCAGCCCGCTCTTCAGGAGCCCGGCCGCCTGTCCGTCAGTGATTGTACGAAGAATCCGGATCCATAGACCGGATCTTCCTGACCGTAAGATCGGCAGCTCTTCTTGCAACATAAGGCGCGATCGCTTTCAGCTTGTCTTCCGAACGGACCATCCTGCTGGCTTCCGGAACATCCCGGAACAGATGGATCGCGTCAAATTCGCATCTGGTCGTGCAGAGGCCGCAGCCGATGCAGCGGTTCGTATCCACTGTGGTGGCGCCGCAGGAGAGACAGCGGTTCGCTTCCTGCTTCACCTGCTCCTCCGTAAGGGTAAGCCTGAGATCTTCGTATGTCTCGGCGGCGACACCTGCCTTTTTCCCGGGCAGCGCGCGCTTGGAGGAATCGTAATCGCCGATCAGGATATTCTCCTTGTCAAGGGCGATGAAATGCCGGAGATCTCTTGCGAGCGTAAGAGAATTGCCGGGGTGGACAAAGCGGTTGATGGATACCATTCCTTCGCGGCCGGCGGCGATCGCGTCGATCACGAACTTGGGACCGGTATAAACGTCTCCGCCGACGAAGATATCCGGCTCGTCCGTCTGGTATGTAACGGGATCCGCCTTTACGGTGCCGTTCCTGTTAAGCTTCACCTTCGTGCCCTTCAGCAGGTCGCCCCAGATAATGGACTGTCCGATCGACATGATGACATTTTCACAATCCAGCGTTTCCAGATCGGCTTCATCATAGGAAGGATTGAATCTGCCTTCGTCGTCAAATACGGATACGCAGCACTTGAACTCCACGCCTGCGATCTTTCCGCGCCTGATCTCGATCTCCTTCGGGCCCCAGCCGTTGTAAACGACGATGCCCTCTTCCTTCGCTTCCGCGACTTCATCCGGCGCCGCAGGCATCTCATGTTCTTTCTCCAGACAGACCATCATGACTTTGTCGGAACCGGCTCTCAAGGCGGTTCTTGCAACATCGATGGCAACATTGCCGCCGCCGACAACAACGGTGCGGCCGTTCAGCTTATAGTCCGGATCCTGTGTTACTTTGCGCATGAAATCAACACCGGTGATGACATCAGGATGTTCTTCTCCGGGCA
>CAMOZZ010000095.1 GCA_946631165.1 uncultured Lachnospiraceae bacterium
TTCTTGCGCAGGCTGCCGTGAAATCGTCCACGATGTTCTTTCCGATCTCTGTCGTCGGCATGGAAGTGTTTTTCGACAGCCTGGAGAGCCAGTCGGTATAGTACCAGCCGATGCCGGGCTCGGTCTCTTCCGAAGCGATCATGTAATCGCCGTAATCATCGAGCATCAGGGCCGTTTCAGCGGTAGCCATCAGGCAGGCGTCGAATCCGATGAAATCGAATTTCACGCCGCCGGCATTCAGCGCTTTCTTGATCCCGGCCAGATTCATCGCGCCGGCGCGTTTGTTCTTCTCGTCATAGCCGTAGCCGGAAACGCTGCCGCCGCCGTGGTCCCAGAGGATCAGTTCGTAGCGGTTCGCCGGGAAGTTCTTGGCGGACCATTTAATAAAGGAAGAAAGGGTCGCGGGGTCGGTCATGACTTTCGCACCGTCGTCTTTGATCAGACGTTCCAGCTGGCCGTTCCGGATACGGTACACCTGGTTGGTCGTGCTGCTGACAACGTTGTTCTGCCATTTTGCACAGCCGCCGGTGTACACCAGAAGATTGATGTTATCGGAAATATTCGCTTTGGACATTTCCATAAGATCAGAAGTAGCCATCGCGCTTCTGGATTCCAGGTCGGTGCCGCACATATAGATCATCAGCGTAATGGTGTCTTTTCCGCCGCCGAGGATCTGGGTGCGTTTTGCACGGGCGCCGGAAGCAACAGCGGTATCGACAGTGCTTGTATCGGCCTGTACCTGCTGGGCGGGTTCCGATGCGGACGAATTGCCTGTCTGCTGGTTGAAGTATTCATAGAAATCGGCCATACCGCTGCCGGAGTTGCTGCTGGTCTCGGAGGTGTGTTCCGAATAATAACTGCTTCCGGTATCGGCCGGTGCAGTATATTCCGCAGGAGAGGAACTTCCGCCGCCTCCGCCGAGAAGAAAATAAAGCGCTGCGATGATGATGACGGGAAGACTGACGCCTGCGCCCCTTACCATGGTCGATCTTCCGGCGCCGCCGCCGGAACCGGGCTTTTTGTTCAGTCCGCCGGATGATCCGACCGGGCCGGAACCTCTGCCTTCACCTCTTCTTGCTGCCCCCGAGCCGCCGGAAGCCACATTCTTCTGTCTGCCGACCGGTCTGTTTGGTGCCATATGTTTCCTCCTTTTCACGCATTAATAATAGGAAGGAATGCCGGCTGTACATTTTCCGGGAACAGGATGTCCAGGCAGGCATTCATTTCTGCACAGATTCACGTAAAGTGTACCAAATTATACAGATTCTTACAAGTGTTCACAGTTTTTTCAAAAAATATGTTCGATTCGGCCTATAGAAAGGCTTGCAAAGATATTACGATTGTGTTACACTTTCACCGACTATCGGAATAACACAATTTTATGGTGGGGCATTTTACTCAACAGCGCCTTTCCGAAAGGAGATTTTTTTTTGAAATATCGACTTCATGTAAAAATAACAGCCCTTCTGCTGGCAGCAGTACTCTGCCTGGGAATGCCGACAGCGGCTTTCTCCACGGCAGAGCAGGGAGGAAGTGCGTCCGCCGCAGCCGGATCCGGATCCGGTACAGAGACCACTGCGGAGAACGCCGAACCTGCACCGGCAGCGAATCCTTCAAAATCGGAGACAGATGCGCCGGCTGCCGGCTCTTCCCAGGATAAACCGACAGAAGCATCGCAGACGGAAGCACCGGCACCGACAACGACCCAGGCGCCGGAAGAAAAGGAGACTTCAGCGGAGGCGGAACTTCCGGTAGAAGAACCGACAACAGCTGCCGTACAGCCTTCTTCCGATTCCGGAGAGAATACTACTGCAGATACGCAGGAGACCAAACAGAAAAAGAAGAAAAAGAAAAAAGAAGAGACTACGGCGGAGGAGACTTCTCCGGAAGAGCCTTCCCCGGAAGAGTCGTCTGAGATCCTGGAGACCGGCGCGGAGAACGGCGGATATGATCCTACCGGCGCGGTCATCTCGGAATCGCTTGAAAGAGCTTCGGAATCTGCTGCTGCAGAATCCTCTTCGCTGGCACTGCAGGAAAGCCTGATGCTGGCGTACCTGCCGATCATCCCGGCAGATATCATTATTCCGGAATACAAACCGGATTTCCGTTTTATCAAGACAGATAAAAAACCCGCGATCCTGAAGAACAGGAAAGCGGTCTATACCGAAAAGGCGGACGGCGCGAAAGTCGTCGGCGCCGCCGAGGGCGATACGCTTGTATTCATCCTGGAGAAAGCGAAAGACTGGTGTTTCGTTGAATCCGGTTATGTGAGAGGCTTTGCAAGGACTTCGGATCTTGATACCGGAGATGCGGCAAAGACCGAGATGAAGAAGCAGGATGCATGGCAGAAGAAATATCCTGGCGCCACAAAGGATCCCTTCGGACATATCAAGCCGCGCATCGGTCATATGAGCAACCCCGCGTTCGATTATACCAGAACGACGACGATGGAAACGCTCGCAGAGAAACGTTACGCGCTTGCAGCAAAAGCAATCGCGATCTACGATAAGCGCAGTGCTGCCCTTGACAAGACGATTGAGGGAAACAATGCGCAGGTCGTCGGCACGCTGGCTGAAGGCGGGCTGATGTACATCCTCGTGAATCACGGGAAGACCGCTTTTGTCGAGAGCGGCGATGTCCGCGGATTCGTGAATACGGAAGATATCCGCAGCGGTGAAACCGTAAAGCAGCGGGTCGAAAAGAAAGGCGATGACAAATACGCCCTTGCCGAAGAAAAGATCCCGTGGGAAAAGAACAAAGCGCTTTATTATACTGTAGAATCAGTAGAGCAGCCCAGAGATCCTGAAAGGGAGGCGGTCATCCGTTTCGCCCTGCAGTTTATCGGGTGCCCTTATAAGTGGGGCGGCACGAACCTTACGGGCGGCATTGACTGCTCCGGCTTTGTGCAGGCAGTATACAGACAGTTCGGCTACAGCCTTCCCAGAACTTCCGGTGCGCAGCGCAACTACGGCATCAATATCGAAAGCCTGAAGGATGCACTGCCCGGCGATATCATCTGCTATCAGGGGCATGTGGCACTGTATCTCGGCAACGGCCAGATCGTCCACGCCAGCAACTCCAAGCCGTATCCCAGAGGCGGCGTCAAGGTTTCCAAGGTCGGTATCAGACCGATCCTTGCCATCCGAAGAATCATTAAATAACGCTTGCATCCTTTTATCGGAAGATGAAAGAGAGGACGGGCCGCCGGAGAGATCCGGCGGTCTTTTTTCGTTCCGGAAAAATTTCGTTCCTTTAAAGTTCGTTTTAGGTTCATCCCGTACAATCGCACCTGTAAGGAGGCAGGCAGTATGAACGTACAGATGACATTTGCAAGAGTTGAGATCAAATATCTGCTTACAAGAAAGCAGCGGGATCAGATCCTGGCGGCGATGAAAGAACACATGATGCCGGATGATTTCGGGAGGACCTCAATCAGAAATATATACTATGATACAGAAAATTACAGGCTCGTCAGACATTCGATCGAAAAACCTCCCTATAAGGAGAAACTCAGAGTCAGGAGTTACGGGAGCCTTAAAGATCCTTCGGGAAATGTCTTTGTCGAGCTGAAGAAAAAATATGACGGGATCGTCTACAAAAGACGGCTGTCGGCACACTGGGATGAAGCCGCGGAATGGCTCGCCGGCCGGGCTGACAGCCTCCCGGATACGCAGATCTCCAGGGAGATCAGATACTTCAGGGATCATTATAAAACACTGCGGCCTGCCGTGTACCTTTCCTATGACCGGCAGGCGTATTACGGAAAAGACAACCGGGCATTAAGGATCACATTTGATGAGAATATTCTGGCAAGGACAGACAGGACATCGCTCGTTTATGAACCTTACGGGACGCCGCTGATCCGGCGCGATCAGGCACTGATGGAGATCAAAGCGGACGGCGGGTATCCGATGTGGCTCGTAAAGGCGCTGTCACAGGCCGGGGCCGGAAAGGTTTCCTTTTCAAAATACGGCAAGGCCTACGAGATGCTGATCATGGGAAACGCAGAGGGAGGAAGAAGATATGCTTAATTCGGTTTTTGCCGGTGTTTTTGATGCCGGCACAGCGAGTGTGATCGCTGTTTCACAGTTTTTGATCTGCCTGGTGTGTGCGGTGATCCTCGGATTGCTGATGGCTTTTGCTTACCAGCACCGTGCGAGGGCAACAAAGAGTTTTCTTATCACCCTGGCGCTTCTTCCGGCCGTTGTCTGTGTCGTGATCATGATGGTCAACGGAAATGTTGGTGCCGGCGTTGCGGTCGCAGGAACATTCAGCCTGGTCAGGTTCCGCTCGGTGCCCGGGACGGCGCGCGAGATCGGGATGCTGTTCCTGGCGATGGGAACAGGACTGATCTGCGGGATGGGATATCTGGGCTATGCCGCGCTGTTCGCGGTGATCATGACGCTGCTGTTCCTGGCGCTTGAGTCGGTTGATTTCGGCAGCACAAAAGCAAAACGGTTTAAGACCATGCGCATTACGATCCCGGAGGAACTGGATTATACGGGTGTGTTTGATGATATATTCGCCAGGGACCTGAAGAAGTGGAATCTGTCGCAGGTGAAGAGCACGAACATGGGCAGTATGTTCCGGCTGACTTATGATGTAGAGTACAGGGACGGGATCAATGAGAAGCGGATGATCGATGATATCCGCGTGCGCAACGGGAATCTGGAGATCACGGTCTCGAACCAGGATACGGCGGCAGCGGAATTGTAAAGCGTTTTCCTTCCCTTTTATATACTGAACGGCAGCAATGCCGTTCTTTTTTTTACTGTCTCCCCATCGTCTTATCAGCTTCGTCCACATGGCAGTCATCCTTAGGAGCGGAGCGGCGAAGGATACACGCTTAAGTATTTGTAAGGGAGGATAGCAGCACAGTTCCGGAGAGGAAGTCATACTGAGCTTCGAATCGCGGAAACGTTACGTTTCTTGCTGTCATCCTGAGGAGCGGAGCGACGAAGGATCCACACCGCAGAGACTGCAGTATTAGAAAGGGAGAATAGCAGCAAGGTGTCGGAGAAGGAACCATGCTGAGCTTCGAATCGCGGAAACGTTACGTTTTTACTGTCATCCTGAGGAGCGGAGCGACGAAGGATCCACCGCGTGAAGGCAGCGGTTTTACTACCGGATCACCGGAATTCTCTGGCCTTTATCAAATCATCCTTGGCGGGCAGCTTCATTACGGACGAAAAAGAGAAAATGCGAAGTTTCATACGTAGTCTGCCGGCCTTCATATCGTAGTTTTACGTACGCAAACTTAGAAAGAACCATTTTCGTCCGTAAAAAAACAGGCTTCGGTCAGAAAAAAGCGTTTCATACCGGTTGAAATTACGGATACAAAGCGGCTTTTGTGCAATTGCATCCGTAAATAGCAGACCGCAGCCGGGTCGAAATTACGTACGCAAATGCATATAAAGGAAATTGCGTACGTAATCAGCCGGCAAAGCGCAGCAGGAACTGCGTACGCAAAAACGAAAAAGGTAGTTTGCGTACGTAAATAAGCTGCTTCAACATGTCTTGTGAGCACTTCCGAAGAAATTTTTTACTTAAACTATGTTTAAGGTTGCCTGTCTATAATCCAAACCGTAAACCAACACAGGATACAGATCAGAACAGATCGGATAAGGAGCATCAAATGAATACGAAAGCAAAAAATGATTATAGAACGAACAGAAAAAAGCGACAGGCGACCGCAAGGAAGCGTTTCCTGGCGCTGCTGGCAGTCATGACCCTGGTCCTCGCCGGCTGCGGCAGCAGCCAGACCGCGGAGACCGTTGCCGCGGACCAGACCGTGATCAGTACGGAGGCCGCCGGAAGTATGGCAGAGGAGAGTACAGCAGGCACATCGAAAGGATCGGAAGGGGATTCGAAAGCAGAGGGATCAGCAGATGCGGAAGCAGCAGGAACCGCAGATGCGGAAGCAGAGGGAGCCTCCTCCGGAAATGCCGGGACGGAAAAATCTGCGGAGGAAGCGGCAGAGGAGACTGCCGGTGCAAAGCCGCAGGAATCCGCAGCAGAAGCCGCTTCCGCCGGCAGCAGTTCTGCAAGTGCCATCAATCCTGCAGATCTCTTCTCTGAAAGAGATCTGGCAGGGACCTGGGATGACAGTGAAGCGCAGGCCATCACCCTGAACGGGACCGCCGCTTCTTCGGATGCTTCCGGCGTCACGGTTGACGGCGGGACGGTCACCATCACAGCGGAAGGCGTTTATGTGATCAGCGGAACGCTGGATGACGGCATGATCATCGTTGATGCCGACGGTGCGAAAGTCCAGCTGGTGCTGAACAATGCTGCTGTCACATCAAAGACTTCCGCCGCAATCTATGTAAAGCAGGCAGACAAGGTATTCGTCACGCTGGCGGAAGGCAGCAGCAATTCTCTCACGAACGGCGGCACATTTACGGCTGTTGATGAAAATAACATCGATGCGGTGATCTTCTCCAAAGACGACATCACGCTGAACGGCAGCGGCAGTCTGACGATAAATTCGCCTGCAGGTCACGGCGTGGTCTCCAAAGATGAGCTGACGGTCACCGGCGGTACATATACCATCACGGCAGCGAAGAACGGTCTTTCCGGGAAGGACAGCATTGCCGTATCGGACGGAACATTCAATATCACTGCAGGAGCAGACGCGGTCCATGGGGACAATGATGAGGATTCCGCAAAGGGATTCGTCTACATCGGCGGCGGCACGTTCACGATCAGTGCAGGCGACGACGGCATTCATTCTTCATCGGGGCTCGCAATCGTAGACGGAACCATTGATATTGCAGAGAGTTACGAAGGGCTGGAAGGCCTTACGATCGATATCCGGGGCGGAGCGGTCAGCCTGACAGCCAGTGATGACGGTCTCAACGCCGCCGGCGGCAATGACGGCAGCGGCGGTTTCGGCGGTGATATGTTCACCGTCAATGACAATGCTTATATCAGCATTGCCGGCGGTACGATCGATATCACTGCCTCAGGCGACGGAATTGATTCCAACGGAAATATCACTATCAGCGGCGGCACGGTCACTGTTTCAGGGCCGGATAATGCCGGGAACGGCGCGCTTGATTACAACGGTACGGCGTCGATTACTGGCGGAACACTGATTGCCGCAGGAGCAAGCGGGATGGCACAGAACTTTTCCGCTGCGGAAGGGCAGGCGGCAGCGATGATCAGCACGGGCACCCAGCAGGCCGGCACGGCTATCACCGTGAAGGATTCTGCCGGCAATGTGATCGCGGAAATGACGGCGGCACATGCTTATGACAGTGTGATCGTTTCGGCGCCGGAAATGAAGACCGGCGATACGGTCACCGTTGCAGCCGGCACCTATGAGGGACAGACAGAACTTACAGATGCAGTCACCGGCGGCGCCGGCGGTATGAACGGACGCGGCGGTATGCGCGGCGGCAAAGGCGGTATGAACGGCGGAAAGTCCTTTGGCAGCCGGGGAAGCCTGCCGGAGCAGGACGGAAACAGCAGCGGCACGGATGAAAACGGCGGCATGCACGAAGAGAAAGCCGGAAAGAATGGCAAAAACTTCGGCGGACATGGCGGCATGAAGGGAAAACGCGGAGAGAACGCGCAGGACGGGACGATCCCGCAGATGCCGGACGGAACGATGCCTGAAGCGGCGGTTCCGGACAGCAGTGTTCAGTAAGACATCCTGTCATTCAGAGGGCAGATCACTGGCCGAAGAATCCACCGCTAAGAACGATCGGTTTTTAAAAAACATTTGACTGAAAACAAGAATGGCAGACAACTTCATGATCTTACAACAGAAGAGTACATCGGAAAGGAGCACAGGATGGAACGCTTAAAGCAGACAGAACAGAGAGCAGACACAAAACACACAAGGATCGCGCTCATCCCGGCCTATGAGCCCGGCGGGATCCTGCCGGAGCTCGCGCACAAGTGCTGTGCTGCGGGGCTGGAGGTAATTATCGTGGACGACGGCAGCGGCATCTCCTGCGGACACATTTTCGCGGAGGCATCCGAATACGCCGATATCCTGACCCATCCGATCAACCGGGGGAAGGGCGCCGCGATCAGGACCGGGCTGCGTGAGATCCTGGAGCGCGGATACACAAATCCGCTGATCGTAACGCTGGATGCGGACGGACAGCATACTGTCAGCGACGCGCTCAGACTTCTGGAGGAAGCGGAAAAGCATCCGGGAGCGCTGATCCTTGGCAGGCGGCAGTTTTCCGGTGAAAATGTCCCGTTAAGGAGCCGGCTCGGAAACAGGATCACCAGGATGGTATACAGACTGTTCTCCGGCGTGAGGATCTGTGATACCCAGACCGGGCTGCGCGCCTTCGGCGGCGGGCTTCTTCCGGAAATGCT
>CAMOZZ010000096.1 GCA_946631165.1 uncultured Lachnospiraceae bacterium
AGCAGGGGTAGTAAGAGTCGAACTCACATTGACGGTTTTGGAGACCGCTGTTCTGCCATTGAACTATACCCCTAAAAACCTGCCTGATTATATTAGCACAGCAGAAATCATATGTCAATGAAACATTTCAATTAAGTTATACACCTGATTTATGCACAGTTTGTGGAAAAATGTGCATAACATACATAATAAGGAGGAGAAATGTTTATATTATTCAACCCGGTGACGCTCTGCATCATCGCTGCCCTTTTTCCGGCGCTCTTTCTGATGCGCGTGATCTACCGCCAGGACAAAATTGAGAAAGAACCGGGAGGACTTCTCCTTTCTCTGATCTTCATGGGCGTGCTGGCCGCACTGGCCGCGATGGTCCTGGAGAATATCGGGGAAAAGATCCTGACGACGTTCGTTCACCCCGAAAACCCTTTCTTTGTGATCCTTTTTGCCTTTCTAGTTGTTGCCCTTGCCGAAGAGGGGGCAAAATATTTCCTGATGCGGCGGAAGACCTGGAGGAATCCGAATTTCAATTATACTTTCGACGGCATCATTTACGCCGTCTTTGTATCGCTTGGATTTGCGGGATTTGAAAATATCGGCTATGTCATGGGTTACGGATTATCCGTAGCGCCGGCCCGGGCTCTGCTTGCCATTCCCGGACATCTGGCATTTTCAGTATTCATGGGCTTTTATTACAGCAGGGCTAAAACGGCTTTCCTGGACGGAAACAGATCCGCACAGAGGGCTTATGAACGGCTTGCTCTGATCGTGCCGGTATTTCTGCATGGTTTTTATGATGCCTGTGCCATGTCCGGCACTTCACTGTCCGCACTTTTGTTCTTCGCCTTTGTGATCATTGTCGATATTGCCGTATTCCGCGTGGTGCGTCACGAATCCAGAGCAGACAGACCGGTATAAACTTTATTTCACAGGAGATTATTTTGAGAAGAAATCAGCTTGTTCTATATAGAGAACCGGAACACAGAGAGATCCTTGATTATATGGAGGAGCTTCAGGGAGGCGATGACACACATCTGTTTGACGTGCTCAATTCCCTTGCCGAGCTTGCCGCCAGGCACGGCCTGGACGGAAATGTATGGCACGATTATCTGGCTTTTATCCTTGCCCAGCACGAAAATGCTTTCAGCACCGCCTGTGAAGTCAGGGGAAATGTTTCCGGCAGCATCCGGATCATGGCGGAACATGATTTTAAAAAGATCAGGGAATGGTTCCGGCTTGATCTTCATGAACTGGACAGAAAATACGGTACGGATCTTTTCGGCGTGCTGGCGGACTATAAAAGCGTATCCGGCAGCAGCAAAGTTTACAATCAGAGAGTCAGGAACCGCATTCTGATGCTCGCCAGGGAGCTTTCAGAAGCCACAGACGAAGAAGAATTCACCGGCGCAGTCACGGATTTCTATAAACATTTCGGCGTCGGAAAATTCGGTCTCCACAAGGCTTTCCGGATCGAAAACAATGACGGCACAGTCGATATCGTGCCCATTACAAAGACTGAACATGTAAAACTGTCCGATATCATCGGCTATGAATCCCAGAAAGCGCTGCTTGTTGAAAATACGGAAGCTTTTCTGAATGGAAAACGCGCCAATAATGTTCTTCTCTACGGGGATGCCGGAACAGGAAAATCCTCCAGCATCAAGGCGATCATGAATGAATATTATGACAGGGGACTTCGCCTGATCGAACTTTACAAGCACCAGATGCGCGATATCACCGAAGTGCTGGCGCAGATCAAAAACCGGAATTACAAATTTATCCTGTATATGGATGATCTGTCCTTTGAGGAATTCGAGACGGATTATAAATATATGAAAGCCGTCATTGAAGGCGGTATGGAACGCCGCCCTGAAAATGTGCTCCTCTATGCAACGAGCAACCGCAGGCATCTGATGAAGGAAACATTCTCTGATGCCAGGACAGGGGATGACGATCTCCATCCGACAGACAGCATCCAGGAAAGACTGTCCCTGGCAGCCAGATTTGGTATACAGATCTATTACGGAAAGCCTGTCAAAAAGGAATATATGGATATCGTCAGAGGCATTGCCAAAAAGGAAGGACTTCTTCTTTCCGACGAAGAGCTTATGCTGCTGGCAAATCAGTGGGAACTGTCGCACGGCGGCAGAAGCGGCAGAGCTGCCAGCCAGCTGGTAACGTATCTTCTCGGAAAACAATGAACAGGATCATTAAAGGCAGGCCGGATGGCCTGCCTTATTCATTACTCTTTTTCCATTTCTTCTGCAGTTTCCTCTTCAGGCTGCGGATCCGCCTCTTCCTCCGTCTGCGGATTCTCGCTTTCTCTTACCTTCGTAATGCCTGCTACCGTTGTTCCGTCCGGCATATTCACCAGCTTGACGCCCGAGGCGATCCTGCCGGTCGTAGAGATATCCGCGATCCGGATCCGGATCATGATCCCGTCCGTTGTGATGATCAGGATCTCCCTGTCTTCAGTAACAGCCTTCGCACCGAAGATCTTGCCGGTCTTTTCGGTGATCTTATAAGTCTTGATTCCCTTTCCGCCGCGGTGGTGAAGCGGGAATGCATCCAGCTTCGTTTTCTTTCCCATCCCGTTTTCGGAAACAATGAGAAGACTTTCGCCCTGGGAATCCAACTGCATGGCTACCACTTCATCATCCACATCCAGATTCATTCCCCTGACGCCCATAGACTGACGTCCGGTAGGCCTGACTTCATTTTCGTTGAAGCGGATGCACATGCCGTTCCTTGAGATCATGAATACATCGCGGTCTCCGTCAGTATCCTTTACTTCAATCAGTTCATCGTCATCCCGGATCGTGATGGCCGCCAGTCCGGTCTTCCGGATATTGGCGTACTCCGGTACCGCTGTTCTCTTCACGATACCCTGTTTGGTAGCCATCAGGAGATAATGATCATTATCGATTCCCTTGACACTGATCATCGCAGTGACTCTCTCTTCCGGCTGCAGCTGCAGAAGATTCACGATTGCAGTTCCTCTGGCAGTACGGCCGGCTTCCGGAATCTCATAGGATTTGAGCCTGTATACTCTTCCCTTATTGGTAAAGAAGAGAAGTGTACGATGGTTCGTCGTCATCAGAAGATCTTCAATGGTATCTTCCTCGATCGTCTGGATCCCCTTAATGCCTTTGCCGCCGCGGTTCTGTGAACGGAACTGTTCCACATCCATTCTCTTGACATAACCGAGACGAGTCATGGCAATCACGGTTGGATCATCGGGAACCATATCCTCTATAGAGATCTCATCTTCATCGATGCCGATCTTTGTACGTCTGTCATCGCCGTATTTTTCAGCGATCGCATGGATCTCTGTCCTGATCACGCCGAGCAGAAGTTTTTCATCGGCAAGGATCGCTTTCAGTTCCGCGATCCTGATCTCCAGATCCTTATATTCATTTTCGATCTTCTCTCTTTCCAGACCTGTCAGAGCACGCAGACGCATATCCACGATCGCCTGGGCCTGGGCGTCCGAAAGACCGAATCTTTCTATGAGGGCATTCTTTGCTTCCTGTGTATTCGCGGAAGCCCTGATCAGTGCGATCACTTCATCAATATTATCAAGCGCGATCAGCAGTCCCTGCAGGATATGAGCACGTTCTTCCGCTTTGTTGAGCTCATATTTTGTACGCCTGGTGATCACATCTTTCTGATGATCCAGATAGTAATAAAGCATCTGCTTCAGATTCAGGACCTTCGGCTCATTGCCGACAAGCGCCAGCATGATCACGCCGAAGCTGTCCATCATCTGTGTATGCTTATAAAGCTGGTTCAGGATCACATTCGGATTTACATCTCTTCTCAGTTCAATGCAGATCCTCATGCCGAAACGGTCTGATTCATCGCGCAGATCCGTGATGCCGTCGATCTTCTTATCCTTTACAAGTTCGGCGATCTTCTCGATCAGCCTTGCTTTATTGACCATGTAAGGGATCTCGGAAACAACGATCCGGTTCTTTCCGTTCGCCATCGGCTCGATATCCGTAATTGCGCGAACACGGATCTTTCCACGGCCTGTGCGGTACGCTTCCTCGATTCCCATTCTGCCGAGAATTTCAGCGCCGGTAGGAAAATCAGGACCCTTTACGATCGCAATAAGCTCATCAATCTCAGTCTCACGATCTTCATTTACTTTATTGTCAATGATCTTCTCAACAGCGGAAATGACCTCCCGAAGATTATGCGGAGGAATATTCGTTGCCATGCCGACAGCGATGCCGGAAGCACCGTTGACAAGAAGATTCGGATATCTCGAAGGAAGGACAACAGGTTCCTTTTCCGTTTCATCAAAGTTCGGAATGAAATCAACGGTATCTTTATTCAGATCCGCTGTCATCTCCATGGAAATCTTCGAGAGCCTGGCTTCCGTATAACGCATGGCAGCAGCGCCGTCGCCGTCGATGGAACCGAAGTTCCCGTGACCATCTACAAGCGGATATCTGGTATTGAAATCCTGCGCCAGCGTTACCAGCGCGCCATAAATGGAACTGTCCCCGTGAGGATGATATTTACCCATGGTATCGCCGACGATACGCGCGCATTTTCTGTGCGGTTTATCCGGACCGTTGTTCAGTTCGATCATGGAATAAAGGATACGCCGCTGTACGGGCTTTAAGCCGTCTCTCACATCCGGAATGGCGCGGGAGACGATGACGCTCATGGCGTAATCCACGTACGAATCCTCCATGGTCCTTTTCAGATCTATATCATGGATGCGGTCAAAATCAAAAATATGCTCGTCCATGTAAACTCCTTACTATTTTATACATCCAAATTTTTGACAAATTTGGCATTTGCTTCGATGAACTCTCTTCTCGGCTCTACCTTATCACCCATCAGCGTCGTGAACGTCACATCGATTTCCGACTCCGTTTCATTATCCATAACGACTCTTCTCAAGATCCTCTTTTCCGGATCCATGGTCGTCTCCCACAGCTGATCGGCATCCATCTCACCAAGTCCCTTATAACGCTGGATCTTATTATTCTGATCTCTTCCGATCTCCGTCAGGATCTCATTCAACTGATCATTGCTGTACGCATACCATACCTTTTTATTCTTTTCCACCTTATAAAGAGGCGGCTGCGCAAGATATACATATCCCTGCTTGATCAGTTCCGGCATAAATCTGTACAGGAATGTCAGAAGAAGCGTACTGATATGTGCGCCGTCAACATCCGCATCCGTCATGATAATGATCTTATGATATCTCAGTTTGGAAATATCAAAATCATCATGGATACCTGTGCCGAACGCAGTGATCATAGCCTTAATTTCAGCATTCGCATAGATCCTGTCCAGTCTTGCCTTTTCAACGTTCAGGATCTTTCCGCGAAGCGGCAGGATCGCCTGGGTATCTCTGGATCTCGCGGATTTCGCGGAGCCGCCGGCGGAATCACCCTCAACGATATAGATCTCGCATTTTTCCGGATCCTTGTTCGAACAGTCTGCCAGTTTTCCGGGAAGCGCCATGCCGTCAAGCGCTGTTTTCCTTCTCGTGAGATCCCTTGCTTTTCTTGCAGCTGCTCTCGCCCGCTGCGCCAGGATCGCCTTATCGCAGATGATCTTCGCAATGGTAGGATTCTGTTCCAGGAAATACGTGACCTGTTCGCTGACAACACTGTCCGTAGCGCCTCTGGCTTCCGAATTGCCAAGCTTCTGCTTGGTCTGTCCTTCAAACTGCGGATCTTCGATCTTTATGCTTACGATTGCCGTAAGGCCTTCTCTGATATCGTCACCGGACAGATTCTGTTCACTGTCCTTCAGAAGCTTTTTCTCTCTTGCGTAATCATTGAATGTCTTGGTAAGCGCATTTTTGAATCCGGTAAGATGCGTTCCTCCTTCCGGCGTGATGATATTGTTTACGAATGTGTATGTACTTTCCGTAAAGGAGTCGTTGTGCTGGAAAGCGACTTCCACATATACGCCGTCCCGCTGACCTTCACAGTAAATGATCTTATCATACAGCGCTGTTTTGCTCTTGTTGAGATAGGTAACGAATTCCTTAATACCACCTTCATAATGGAAGGTACGTTCTTTCTTTTCTTCCCTGTCATCCCTGAGAATGATCTTCAGATTCTTCGTAAGGAAAGCCGTTTCCCTGAGACGCGTTTTCAGCGTATCAAAATCAAATACTGTCTCTTCAAATATTTCCGGATCAGGAAGGAATGTGATCTTGGAACCTGTCGAACCGGGATCGCATTCTCCGATGATCTTCAGCTTGCAGACAGCTTTTCCTCTTTCATATCGCTGATAATAAAGTTTTCCGTCGTGTCTGATCTCGACTTCCAGCCATTCGGAAAGCGCATTGACAACAGAGGCACCAACGCCGTGCAGACCGCCGGATACCTTATATCCCCCGCCGCCGAATTTTCCGCCGGCATGCAGGATCGTAAATACGACTTCCACGGCAGGAATCCCTGCTTTCGGATGGATTCCTACCGGAATACCTCTTCCGTTATCCATTACGGTCACGGAATTATCCTCATTGATCTGGACATCGATCGTATCACAGTATCCCGCAAGCGCTTCATCGACAGCATTATCCACGATCTCATAAACAAGATGATGAAGACCGCGCAGAGAAGTAGTCCCGATATACATACCGGGACGTTTTCTGACGGCCTCCAATCCTTCCAGGATCTGTATCTGTTCCGCATCATACGGCTTGTTTTCAGTCATTTCCTCTTTTAATGTTTCTTCCATATTCTTCCTTTCAGGTCTGCGGCAGGTCTTCAGCCTGTTTTTCCGAAATACTTCCGTGTTCTACATAAAATGTCCTGTCTATATGAATGTTTTCGGTAATGAATTCATCAAGACCGGTACAAGTGATAAAAGTCTGCACACCTTTGATGGCAGTCAGAAGATGCTCCTGTCTTCCGGAATCCAGTTCGGAAAAGACATCATCCAGAAGAAGCACCGGCGCATCCTTAAGACGTTTTTTTACAAGCTCTATTTCAGAAAGTTTCAGAGACAGCGCAGCTGTCCGCTGCTGGCCCTGGGAACCGTATTTTCTGATGTCGATGCCGTCTACCAGACATTCTATATCATCTCTGTGCGGGCCGGTAAGCGTCGTCCTGGCGCCGAGATCCCTTGCTCTTTTTCTTCTCAGTTCCTCTGAAAAAGCTTCCTCCGAAACATTTGGGGCATATTTGATATCGATATGTTCGCTTCCCCCGGTAAGAGAAGAATGGATCTCCTGTATGACCGGAGAGATTTCTTTTATAAAGCGTTCTCTTTCTTTTATAATGATCTTCCCGAAGCCGGCCAGCTGCTCATCCCATACATCCATTGTATCGAGAAGAGAACTGTTATCCTCACATTCTTTCAGAAGCTTATTTCTCTGCATAAGAGCCCTGTTATAGCTTGAAAGAGAACGTGTATAAAACGAATCAAGCTGGCAGAGCTCCATATCCATGAATTTTCTTCTCTCCGCCGGGGAACTTTTGATAATGGAAAGATCCTCCGGCGAAAAAAATATGACATTGATGTTTCCAAACAGCTCCGACACCTTTCGGATCGGTATGCCGTTGATCGCTACTCCCTTGCTTTTCCCGGAACGAAGATGCATGTCTATCCTGAAAGGACCGTCCCTTCGTTCTGCCGTCATTTTGATATGGGCTTCCTCCATTTCAAAATCGATCAGTTCCCTGTCCCGTGTCGCTCTGTGTGATCTTGATGTCGCACAGACATAGATCGATTCCAGAAGGTTTGTCTTTCCCTGGGCATTATCCCCGTAAAAAACGTGGACGCCGGGAGAGAATTCCAGATGACATTCAGGAATATTTCTGAAATGTGAAAGACTGAGGGAAGTCAGGATCATTTTTCATTCCTTTCCCCTTCAACGGTCACTTCTTCACCGCGAAAGGAGATTATATCACCGGGAATACACTTTTTGCCGCGCATTGTGCACACTTCTCCGTTGACTGTGACATTTCCGGAGAGTATTTCTTCCTTGGCTTCGGCGCCGGAAGCGACCAGATCGCAGGCTTTTAAGAGCTGGCCGAGTTTGATGAAATCATCGCGGATGGTAAATGAGAGCATGATGTAAGTCCTTTTTTGTGATGATAGATTTTAAATAATGATTGTCATTCAGAGGACAGTATGCTGTCCGAAGAATCCACCGCTTTTAACATTCGGTTTTAGGAAAAACAGAGAAACGTATAAGCTCAGATCACTTTTTACGTTCACTAAACGTATAAGCTCAGATCGCTCCGCTGCCTCTGGCAGCTCTCTCGA
>CAMOZZ010000097.1 GCA_946631165.1 uncultured Lachnospiraceae bacterium
CTGGGCTCCATGGTGGTAAGTTTCTCAATAATTGCTTTTGCTGAAGAGATCGGGATCGCATAACCCATTCCTTCTACATCCGTCTCCGCATCTTTCGCGACGTTGATGCCGATCAGCTCGCCGTTCGCGTCCAGAAGTGCGCCGCCGGAGTTTCCGGGGTTGATGGCCGCATCCGTCTGGATCGTGGTAAGCGTATTGCCGTTCGAGGTAGTGATCTCGCGGTTCACGGCACTGACAACGCCGGTGCTGACCGACTGGCCGAGGCCGAGCGCATTTCCGATCGCGATCACGGTCTCGCCAAGCTTCAGAGTATCGGAATCTCCCATGCGGATCGAAGCGATGGAGGATTTCGTGGTATCCGACAGGTTCTCCAGCTTGACGCCTACCACTGCCAGATCATTCTGCACATCCGTTCCTTTTACATATCCGTCAACCGTTGTTTCATCACCAAATGTTACCGTAAGAGTATCCGCACCTTCCACAACATGGTTGTTCGTCACGACCCACAGTTCCGTACCGTCGTCTCCGATGATGATGCCGGAACCGGCGCCGGTCACTTCATAAGGCTGGCTGTTTCCCTGGCCGCCGTATCCGTAGAAATAATAATAGAAGGGATTGAAATCTCCCGAATTGTAATTATCGTAAACAGATTTTGTGGTGATCGCCACGACAGCGGGCATCGCTACATCAACGACCTGGGTGACATCCAGTGCCTTGACGGCTGCGGTCGCTCCGGCTGACGGAGCCGCTTCCGCGATGGCGGAATTGCCGGAAGTGCTGCCGGCTGCTGTTCCCTGATCAGCAGCGGAAGCGCCATTCTCTGCCTGTCCTGCCGAAGAAGGCTGCTCTGCCTGTGCCGCGCCTTCCGTCGCCGCCTGTGTCTGCTGTTCGCCCGCGCCCGGAACAGCCTCCGGTGCGATCTGCGTCTCCGCAGGTGCTTCTGTCTCGGTCTTGCTGACAGCTGTGTCGATCTTCCCCACATAAGAACCGATCGCCCAGCATCCTGCACCGACTATACCGCCGAGCAGCAGCGCTGCAGCGATGACCGCAAGAATGGTCTTTCCGTGGCCGCCGCCTTTATTTCCGCCGCCGTTTCCGCCGGTATATCTTGCGCGGTAACGGCTCTCTGCATCGTCCGAACTGTATGCATAGGGATTTCTCTGCTGCTGATACTGATTGCCGCTTCCCTCGCTGCTTTCATATCTTCTGCGGTAGCCGTCGCTGGTATAGCTGCTCCCTGCTTCACGCTCTTCCGAAGATCTGCGGTATTCTTCCGCACGCTGCTCCGGTGATCTGCGGTACTCCTCCGCACGCTCCTCCGGCGATTTGCGGTACTCCTCTGCCGTCTCCGCCGGTGATGTGCGGTATTCCTCCTTCAGCTCCCCCGTCGTACTTGCATATTCTGCATTATCCGTACGTCCTGCTTCGTCATCCAGATCAGGTCCGTTATATCCGTTCTCATCATAATATTCGCTCATGATAATACCTGCCTTTCCGCGAACGCAAATAACTGCGTCCTTTAATTATCACCGAGTATACAGGTACTTTGTGATAAAACTGTGTCGGCAGAATGGAAAATATTTGAAATTCCCGCCATATTCGGGTATTATGAATGTCTGAGAGTTCCTGCCCGGGCAGCACGGCCCAGGGAACTCCTGTATCATGATCTGACATTACCACCGGAGGACTTACAATGAGCAGAACCGATGACGATTGGGGCCGCCGCAGGACCAGTTCCCGCCGCAGCCGCAAACCGTATAATGACGATTATAAAGAAGACAGCAGGTTATCCCGCAGACGCAGGGACAGCTACGATGACGACTATGCGTACTCCCGCGGACGCGAACGGTATTACGACAGCGAGCCGTATGACGACCGGTACGACGACCGGTATGATGACCCTGACGAAGATGTAAAGATCTACGAAAACAGCCGGACCAGCAGAAGAGCTGCCGCCGACGACAGCCGGGAAAGATATTATGACGAGCCGCGTACATCCGGCAGGAGCGCCCGCAGCGCCTCCAGGCGCAGGATCGACGACCGTGACGATTATGAACCGCGCAGACGCAGAACGGCAAGAAGTGCAAGACCGCAGCGCAGGCGCAGACGTTCGGCCGGCCTGCTGATCCCGGTGATCGTAGTGCTGCTGTTCATCGTTGTCGCTGCCGGCGGCATCGGTTATCTTTCTTCTCTCTGGGGGAAGGTCGACTCGGCGAACTTCAAGGCGTCGGATGTCGTCGTGAACGCTGATCTCCCGGCGTCGATTCAGAAAGAGCTCAGAGATTACCGTACCATCATGATCTTCGGCGTCGACTCAAGAGACAACAGCACGCTTCAATCCGGCACGCTTGCCGACAGCAACATTATCTGCGCCATCAACAAATCTACGGGAGACGTGAAGCTGCTTTCGATCTACCGCGACACTTATGTCGAGACGACCGGCGGCGAGCATATGAAACTGACGGAAGTCTATTCAAAATACGGCGCGGAGGAACAGCTTTCCACGATCAACAAGAACTTTGACATGAACGTGACCGAATACGTCACCGTCAACTGGAGAGCCGTTGCGCTCACGATCGACAAGCTCGGCGGAATCGACCTGGATATGTCTTCTGCCGAATGCGAAGGCATCAACAAGTATATTAATGAAGTGATCAAATCGACCGGCATCGAGTCCTCGAAGGTCAGTGTCGAAGACGGAACCCAGCATGTGGACGGTATACAGGCTGTTACCTACTGCCGTCTGCGAAAAGGACTGGGCGATGATTACAAGCGTACCGAACGGCAGCGGACGGTCATCGGGAAAACGCTCAGCAAGGCGAAACAGGCCGGCATCCCGACAGTCATTAACGTCTGCAACGAGGTGTTCCCCGGCATTTCTTCTTCCCTTTCCCTGCCGGAAGTACTGACGCTGGCAGGCGGCATGGGCAAGTACGATATCGCTGATTCGTCAGGCTTCCCGTTCGAGAGTGAAGCGCCGAACACCGGCAGGAACTTCCTGTATCCGGTGACCCTGGCTTCGAATGTGACCGAACTGCACGCGTATCTGTACGAAAATACGGATTATGCGCCGTCGGAAACAGTGCGCGCCTTAAGCGAGGCAGTTGCAGAGGAATCAGGCTTTTACGGAAATTAAAGGAAAACGAAAGCCGTCGGAGCGGACATGTCTGCTCCGACGGCTTTGTTTATTTTTCATTTAACAGCGCTTCCTGAAATGCCGTGAGCGCCTCCTCCAGTTTCCCTCTTCCGGCGTTCACATGTCCCTGCACCATCTTCGGGCTGCCGCCGCCTCTCGCGCCGAACTTTTCCTTCAGCATGGCGCTCATCGCTCTCGCGTCCTTCTTTTCGCTGCCGATCACGAAATCATACCCGTGCTCCTCATCGCCGCAGAAGATCCCTGCGTACCCGGCGGTCTTCTTTACCAGTCCGTTGACCAGGATCCGCCTTGCCTGCACATCGTATTCAGGATCGAAGATCCGGATATCCTCTTCGGTTTCCGGCTGCCGCTCGATCAGCATTTCCGCCTGTTTTTTCATCAGCCGGTCACCGCGCTGCTTCCTGGCTTCGCTCTCTGCCATGATGCCGTTTATGTTTCCCGGAAGATCTTCTGCCGAAGTCGTCATCATATCCGTCAGACTTTTCAGGATTCTTCTGTCTTTCTGTACCTGCTCCAGCGCCCGGTTTCCGCAGACAAAAGTGAACCGCGTGCCGCCCTTATAATTCTCATGCTTCAGGATCAGGATCAGGCCGATCTCCCCGGTCCGCCTTACATGCGGGGCACAGCAGGCGCAGGCATCATACCCCTCGATCGTAACGACTCTGACCGGGCCGTCGATTTCAGTCTTCGACCGGTAGAACATGTCTGCCAGCTGCTCTTCCGGCGGATATTCCGCCGTCACAGCGACATTTTCCCATACCGCCTGATTCGCCGCGCGCTCCAGTTCGCGCACCTGCTCCTCAGTCAGCGCCCCGCTCGTATCCAGCGTCACGATCTGCGGGCTCAGATGAAAGCCCACATTGTTGTATCCGTATTTTTTATAAAGAATGCCGGAAAGGATGTGCTCGCCGGTGTGATTCTGCATGTTGGAGAAACGTCCGGCCCACTCGATACTGCCGGAAACGGTGCTGCCCGGCGCCAGCTTCCCTGCCGCGTCTTCACTGCAGCGCAGCGTATGCGTGATCACTCCGTTTTTGATCTGCACATCCGTGACGGGGAAGCCTTCGATCGTGCCGCTGTCCGGATTCTGACCGCCCTCTTCCGGGAAAAAGAGCGTCTGATCAAGGATGAGGCTCACCGTGCCATTTCCTGCTTCCGCGGAGATAATCCGCGCCTGAAAATCAGTATCATAAGGGCGTTCGTCATAGCGTTTGATAGTCGGTTTCATGATATATCCTCTCAAAGGTATCATTCAGTTGTCATCCTGAAAGAGCTTCAGCTCTGAAGGATCCACGCTGTAAAACAGGCGGTTTTACCAAACCCGAAATCTGTACGCGGTGGATTCTTCGGCGCTGAAGCTCCTCAGATTGACATAACAATTCAATGTCAGTGTTTTATTGTCTGCATCTCATTTCAGATAAAGAACTCTCCCGTGAACACTTCCGTCGCGGTCCCGGTCATTTCCACATGGCCGTCTTCTCTCCATTTGATATGGAGCGAGCCGCCATTCAGCCTGACATCCACACTGTGACCGGTCTGTCCGATCAGCGCGGAAGCGACTGCCGACGCGCACGCGCCGGTGCCGCAGGCCATCGTCTCCCCGGCGCCTCTCTCCCAGACTCTCATCCTGATCGAATCGTTTCCGGTGATATGAACGAACTCGACATTCGTTCTGTCCGCGAAGAAAGGATGATTTTCAATGAGCGGACCGATCGTGGTGATCGGAATATCTGTGACATCCGGCACAAAAAGGATCGCATGCGGATTGCCCATCGAGATCGGGATCACGGTCTGCGGATGATCCTTAAAAGGAAGCTCCCGCCAGATATCCTCCGCCTTCAGTGTCCCGGCAACACCGGGTGTGAGCGGCGTCTCCCCCTCTTCGCCGATCAGCGTCGGAATGCCCATATCCACTGTCACCTGGACCACTTTGCTGTTCTTGACTTTCAGATCCAGTTTCTTGATTCCGGCGCCGGTCTCGATATTCAATGTGGTCTTGTTCGTCATCCCGTGGTCGTAAACATATTTCGCGACACAGCGGATACCATTCCCGCACATCAGACCGCGGGTCCCGTCGGAATTATACATCTCCATCGTAAAATCGGCGATCTGTGAAGGTTTGATCAGAATGAGCCCGTCCGAACCGATCCCGAAATGCCTGTCGGAAACAAGCTCCGCCAGACGGCCGGCTTCGATCGGAAGATCTTCTTCGAACCCGTTCACATATACATAATCATTTCCGATTCCGTGCATTTTTGTAAATTTCATGACAGCACCTCCGGATATTTCAGTAAGTACTCCTTATTGTATCATATCCAATACCATATGTCAAAATTTTATGATATATAGCAATGAATCCATGCTTTATCCATCGGCACATTACCGTGCACACAGATCCTCCTCATCCCGGAGGAAATGCCTGCGCCCCGTTCAGCCTTCGATCGCCGCAGCCAGGATCTTTATCATCTCATCAATATCTTCCTTCGTCACGACAAGCGGCGGAACAAAACGGATCACATTTCCTTCTGCGCTGATAATGATCAGCCCGGCTTTCAGCGCACGATTTATAATATCAGAAACGGGGACGGAAAATTCCAGGCCCTGGATCAGCCCAACGCCTCTGTGGGCGGTGATCACATCGTATTTTTCTTTCAGCGCTTCCAGTTTTTCGTACAGATAGGCGCCGACCTGCGCTGCATTTTCCGCAAGTTTCTCCTGTTCAAACGCATCCATCACGGCGCACGCCGCCGCACATGCGAACGGATTGCCGCCGTAGGTCGAACCATGGTCGCCCGGAACCAGTGCTGCCGCTTTTTCATTTGTCAGGAAAGCACCGATCGGAAGCCCGCCGCCGAGCGCTTTCGCAACAGCCATGACATCCGGCTTCACACCGTACTTTTCGCAGGCGAACATATGACCAGTACGGCCCATGCCGCACTGGATCTCATCGCAGATCATCAGGATATCCTTCTCGTCACAAAGCGCGCGGATACCGGTCATAAATTCTTCCGTCGCTTCGAAGATGCCGCCTTCTCCCTGTACAGGTTCAAGAATGATCGCGCAGGTATTCTCGTTTACGAGCGCCTTAACGCTTTCAAGATCATTGTAATCGGCAAAACGGATGCCGGAAATAAGGGGCCGGAATGGCTCCTGGTAGTGATCATTCCCGGTGACGGAAAGCGCGCCCAGGCTCCTGCCGTGGAAGCTGTGCTTCATGGCGATGATCTCGTGACCGGTCCTGCCGTCGCGGGTAAAGGCATATTTGAGTGCGGTCTTCATGGCGCCTTCGATGGCTTCCGTACCGCTGTTGCAGAAGAAAACTTTGTCCATGCCCGAGATCCTGCAGAGTTTTTCCGCGGCTCTGACTGCCGGCTCATTGTAGAAAAGATTCGAGACATGGATGAGCTTTTCTGCCTGCTCCTGCAGGGCTTTTGTGTAAGCCGGGTGGCCGTAGCCGAGGGCGGAAACGGCGATGCCGGCGAAGAAATCCAGATAGGACTTGCCGTCGGTGTCAAAGAGGCGGACGCCTTCGCCGTGGTCCAGGACGACCGGGAAACGATTGTATGTGTGGAGGAAGAATTCCTCGCCTGTGGTCATGATCTGCTGTGTGTTCATAATGTATCCCCCTACTGTACCGATTTCATCAATCCTGTCATTCTGAGCAGGCTTTCCTGCGAAGAATCCACCGCCTGCATGCTTCGGTTTTAGTAAAACCGCCTGCCTCACAGCGTGGATCCTTCGTCACTTCGTTCCTCAGGATGACATTCTTTACTCACCCGACAGACTTTTTCACTTTCTCCGCTGACTTCACCCCTGTCATTCTGAGCAGGCTTTCCTGCGAAGAATCCACCGCCTGCATGCTTCGGTTTTAGTAAAACCGCCTGCCTCACAGCGTGGATCCTTCGTCACTTCGTTCCTCAGGATGACATATCTCATGGTCTACCGAACAAAGTCTCGCCTTCCATCTTGATCACGCTGCCGACACCATCGTGCGTGAAGATCTCCAGCAGCAGGCTGTGCAGCACGCGTCCGTCCAGAATATGCACATTATTCACGCCCGCTTCAATCGCATTAATGCAGTTCGTAAGCTTCGGCAGCATGCCGCCGGTCAGTTCTCCGGATTCGATCAGTGCCTTCGCATCCGCCACCGTGATCTGCCGGATCAGAGAATCCTTGTCTTCAAAATCCTTATAAAGGCCTTCCGTATCCGTCAGGAATGCAAGCTTCTCTGCATGTACAGCCGAAGCGATGGCACACGCGGCGTCATCTGCATTGATATTATAGGTATTGTATTCCGCATCAAAACCGATCGGGCAGACGATCGGCAGGAAATCTTTCTCCAGCAGATCCATCAGGATCTTCGGATTTACTTCCTGGATCTCACCAACGAAACCGATGTCTTCGCCGTCCGGCATCTTCTTGGTGACTTTCAGCATACCGCCGTCCTTGCCGCTGATGCCGGCTGCGTGCACGCCGAGCGACTCGACCATCTGGACGAGACTCTTGTTCACACGGTTAAGCACCATTTCCGCGATCTCCATGGTGTTCATGTCGGTCACGCGCAGGCCTTTGACGAACTGCGGAACGTTTCCGCTCTTCTCGACCCACTTGCTGATGTCCTTGCCGCCGCCGTGGACAACGATGGGCTTGAAGCCGACGAGTTTTAAGAGGACCGCGTCCTTGATGACGTTGAATTTCAGGTTCTCATCGACCATGGCGCTGCCGCCGTATTTGATAACGACAATTTTTCTGTTGAATTTCTGAATGTAGGGAAGTGCTTCAACGAGCACTGCCGCTTTGCGTAAGTATTCCTGTTCCATTTAACCTCTCCCGCCCCTTACGGGGCACCCTCTCCTAAAGGAGATGGCTTAATTTTTACGAACGATAGTCCGCGTTAATCTTCACATAATCATACGTCAGGTCGCAGCCCCAGGCTGT
>CAMOZZ010000098.1 GCA_946631165.1 uncultured Lachnospiraceae bacterium
ACGATCCGGGTGATCTCTTCCGGTTTAAGCTTTTCACGGTCTTCCAGCGGTGTGCCTTTGACCGGGATCAGGAAATTGAGCGGGATGGATTCCACATCCAGCTCTGCCAGCGTCAGCGCCATGCTGATCCGGTCTTCCCAGGTCTCGCCCATCCCCAGAATGCCGCCGCAGCAGATGGTCATACCGGCAGCGCGGGCGCGCCGAACCTCTTCCAGCTTGTCGGCGAAGGTATGGGTTGTGCAGATCGAAGGAAAGAACCGCTCCGAAGTCTCGATATTCGCATGATACATGGTCACGCCGGCGTCTTTCAGACGTTTCAGATCGCCTTCCTCCATCAGCCCGTGGGAAGCACAGAGGATGATGTCCGGACATTCTTCGTGCATTCTGCGGTAGCTTTCGACCGCAATTTCCAGATCAGCACCTGTGAGCGTTTTCCCGGCTGTAACGATAGAATAGCGGTCGACGCCTTTGGCATATATTTTTCGGCAGTCTTCCGTGAACTTTTCAGCGGGAAGAAAACCGTATACTTCACAGTTCGTGTGGTTGTGGGCGGACTGGGCGCAGAACCGGCAGTCCTCGCTGCAGCGGCCGCCGCGGCCGTTGATGATGCTGCAGAGATCCGCGCGGCTGCCGCAGAGCTCTTTCCGGATCAGGTCTGCGCCGGCAGCCAGTGCGGAAAGATCAGCCGTTATAAAAAAGGAAAGATCATCACCGGAGGAGAACCGTTTTCCATTGATGATCTCATGAGCCAGTTCCAACATAAAAACCTCCATGTCCGGCTGTCATGCAAAATGTCAACCAAAGGACATGAGGTAGTTTACAATGAATAAGGCGCAATGTCAACCTAAAAAGAGATTTGGTTGACGAGACAGAGACCGTCCCCCGACTCTTCTTTTTCGCGGTTGCAAACCCATTCCGATAATGCTATAATTTTACAGCGTATATGCAAAAATAGGACAGGAAGGAATGTGAGTTATCCTATGGATCTTGTCAAGCTGTTATTCGGTACAAAGAGCTCCCGCATCTGCAAGAGCATGGAGCCTACAATAAAAAAAATAGAAAGCTTAAGACCCGGTCTTATGGAGAAGACCGATAATGAATTAAGGGATCTGACAAAACAGTACAAGCAGCGTGTAGCGGAGGGAGAATCCCTGGATGATCTGCTTCCCGAAGCGTTTGCGCTTGTAAGGGAAGGCGCCAGACGTGTGCTGCACATGGAACATTATCCCGTACAGCTCATGGGCGGTATCGTTCTTCATCAGGGCCGGATCGCCGAGATGAAGACCGGTGAAGGTAAGACACTCGTCGCCACCCTCCCGGCTTATCTGAATGCACTGGAAGGCAAAGGTGTGCATATCGTTACCGTCAACGATTACCTGGCAGGCCGTGACGCGGAGTGGATGGGCGCCATCCATCGTTTCCTCGGTCTGACTGTCGGCGTGGTGCTGAATTCCATGACGTCGGACGAGCGCCGGGAAGCCTATAACTGCGACATCACCTATGTTACCAACAACGAACTCGGATTCGATTACCTCCGTGACAACATGGTCATTTACAAGGAGCAGCTCGTCCTGCGCGATCTCCATTATGCCATCGTCGACGAGGTCGACTCCGTTCTCATCGATGAAGCCAGGACCCCGCTGATCATTTCCGGTCAGAGCGGCAAGTCCACGAAACTCTATGAAGTCTGTGATTATCTTGCAAAGCGCATGCAGCGCGGTGAAGCCACCGAGCTGACCAAGATGGATGCGATGATGAAGGTCGAGGTCGAGGAGACCGGCGACTTCGTCGTCAATGAGAAGGACAAGCAGCTGAACCTGACCGCGGAAGGCGTCCGCAAGGTCGAGGAATTCTTCAAGATCGACAACCTGGCCGATCCGGAGAACCTGGAGATCCAGCACAACATCATCCTTGCGCTGCGCGCGAACAACCTGATGTTCCGTGACAAGGACTATGTCGTCAAGGACGATGAAGTCCTGATCGTTGACGAATTCACCGGCCGTATCATGCCCGGCAGAAGATACTCCGACGGTCTGCACCAGGCGATCGAAGCCAAGGAGCATGTCAAAGTCAAGCGCGAGAGCAAGACCCTCGCCACCATCACCTTCCAGAACTTCTTCAACAAATTCGAGAAGAAGGCCGGCATGACCGGTACCGCCATGACGGAAGAAAAGGAATTCCGCGATATCTACGGCATGGACGTCGTGGAGATCCCGACGAATGTTCCTGTCATCCGTAAGGATCTGGAGGACGCGGTATACAAGACCAGAAAAGGCAAACTGAACGCGATCTGCAATGAGATCGAAGCAGCGCATGCGAAGGGACAGCCTGTCCTGGTCGGCACCATTACCATCGAAGCATCCGAAGAGCTTTCCGCCATGCTGAAGCGCCGCGGTATCCCGCATAACGTGCTGAACGCGAAGTTCCATGAAATGGAAGCCGCGATCATCGCGGACGCCGGCCTGCACGGCGCCGTGACCATTGCCACCAACATGGCCGGCCGTGGTACCGATATCAAGCTGGATGAAGAAGCAAAGGCGGCCGGCGGCCTGAAGGTCATCGGCACCGAGCGCCATGAAGCGAGACGTATCGACAACCAGCTGCGCGGACGTTCCGGCCGTCAGGGAGACCCGGGCGAATCCCGTTTCTTCATTTCGCTGGAAGACGATCTGATGCGTCTGTTCGGCGGCGAGCGCGTGCAGAACATGTTCAATTCCCTGAATGTTCCCGAGGATGAGCAGATCGAGCACCGCATGCTTTCCGATGCGATCGAGCGCGCCCAGAAGAAGATCGAAGGAAACAACTTCGGCATCAGAAAGAACGTCCTGGAATATGACCAGGTCATGAACGAGCAGAGAGAGATCATCTACGGCGAACGCCGCAGAGTGCTGAACGGCGAGAACATGCGTGACGTCGTCATCAAGTTCATTAACGATGTTGCTGAGAGCATCGTTGACATCAGCATTCCCGAGGATAAGTCTGCAGACGAATGGGATCTGACCGAATACAACCAGCTTGTGCAGCCCATCTTCCCGATGCCGCTGTTCTCCCTTACGGAAGACCAGAAGAAGACCTTCCGCAAGGACGATATGAAGCAGCTCCTGAAAGAGCAGGCGGTCAGACTGTACGAGAGAAAGGAAGCCGAATTCCCGGATCCCGAGCAGATCAGAGAGATCGAGCGCGTGATCCTGCTGCGTGTCATCGACCAGAAGTGGATGGCGCACATCGACGATATGGACCAGCTGCGCGAGGGCATCGGCCTGCAGGCGTACGGTCAGAGAGATCCGCTTGTGGAATACAAGATGATCGGCTACGAGATGTTCGACGAGATGACCAGCGCCATGAAGGAAGATACCGTCAAGCTTCTGATGCACATCCGCGTCGAGCAGAAGGTGGAGCGTGAGGAAGTAGCCAAGGCGACCGGCACGAACAAGGACGATACCGCGGTCCGTCAGCCGAAGCGCCGTGAGAACAAAAAGATTTATCCGAACGATCCCTGCCCCTGCGGATCCGGAAAGAAGTACAAGAACTGCCACGGAAGGAAATGATTCAGGGCGGTCATGGATCGAATACCCGTGTCTGTCATTCTGACATCGTCGAAGACGGGGAAAGAATCCACCGTGTGCAGACTGCGGTTTCAGTATGACTGGACATGCTGCAGTATGGATCCTCAGGCAGCCCCGGTCGTTCCGGATAGAAGCAGATTGAAAGTATTACAGGTGAATAAATATGGTAGAACTTGATCAGTTCAAGGTGGATCTCGCTGCAACGAAGCAGCCGCTGAAAGAGGTAAGCGATTCCCTTGATCTTAACGGCAAGCGGAACCGCATCGCCGAACTTGAAAAAAATATGGAAGAGCCCGGATTCTGGGACGACGCGGACCGCGCCGCCAAGATCATGCAGAATCTGAAGAGCCTGAAGGATACTGTGGAGAAGGTCGAATCGCTCAATACGGCTTATGACGATATTGAAGTGCTGATCGACATGGCCTATGAGGAAAATGATGCTTCCCTGATTCCGGAGATCGAAGAGGAACTGACGGCTTACAGAGATTCCCTTGAGGAACTCCGCATCACCACCCTGCTTTCCGGCCCTTATGACAAATCCAACGCGATCCTGACACTGCACGCAGGCGCGGGCGGAACAGAATCCTGCGACTGGGCCGGCATGCTTTACCGCATGTATCTGAAATGGGCGGACAAGCATCATTTTACCGTGGAGACACTGGACTTCCTGGACGGCGACGAAGCCGGCATCAAATCCGTTACCATTCAGGTGAACGGTGAGAACGCTTACGGTTATCTGAAGTCCGAGCACGGCGTACACAGGCTGGTGCGCATTTCCCCGTTCAATGCGGCGGGCAAGCGCCAGACATCCTTCGTTTCCTGCGATGTCATGCCGGAGATCGAAGAGGATCTGGATGTTGAGATCAAAGACGACGATATCAGGATCGACACCTACCGTTCCAGCGGCGCCGGCGGACAGCATATCAATAAGACTTCATCTGCTATCCGTATCACCCACTTCCCTACGGGAATCGTGGTACAGTGTCAGAATGAGCGATCCCAGCATCAGAACAAAGACAAAGCCATGCAGATGCTGAAGGCGAAGCTGTTCATCCTGAAGCAGGAAGAAAATGCAGCGAAAGCACAGGGCATCCGCGGCGAGCAGTCCGAGATCGGATGGGGACGGCAGATCCGTTCGTACGTCCTGCAGCCGTATACAATGGTCAAGGATCTGCGGACAGATGTGGAGACCGGAAATGTCAATGCCGTTCTGGACGGCAATATCGATATGTTCATGAACGGGTATCTGAAATGGCTGAGCCTGTCGGGAGAGAACAAATAGCAGCAGCGTGGGGGGAATTATGTATCAGATAGCGATCATGGGTTTCGGCACGATCGGTTCCGGCGTGTTCGAACTCGTAAGAGAGAATAAAGAAGTACTGAAGCGCCATGCCGGCGATGATGTCAATGTCAAATATGTCCTGGATATCAGGCAGTTCCCGGGGCAGCCCGTGGAGGAAGTGCTGACAAATGATGTGAATGATATCCTGAATGATCCGGAAGTCTCCGTGGTCGTGGAGACCATGGGCGGCATCAATCCGGCTTTCAAGTTCGTTTCCGGTGCGCTTGCTGCCGGAAAGAGCGTAGCGACGTCCAACAAGGAGCTTGTGGCGGCAAAGGGAACCGAGCTGCTCGCGCTCGCACGGGAGAATCATGTGAGTTTCCTGTTTGAAGCCAGTGTCGGCGGCGGTATTCCGCTGCTGCGCCCGGTCATGAATGCACTGACAGCTGACAGACTGGAATCCGTGACAGGTATCCTGAACGGAACCACAAATTATATCCTTACCAGAATGGATGAAGCCGGTGTCAGCTTTGAAGACGCACTGGCAGAAGCACAGGCGAAGGGCTATGCCGAGCGGAATCCTTCCGCGGATGTGGACGGACACGATGCGAAGCGAAAGCTGGCCATCCTTATGTCTATCATCAGCGGTCATTTTGTGGATGCGGAAGCGATCCATACTGTCGGTGTTTCCGGAATCACGGCGGCCGATATCGCTGCGGCAAAGGAAGCCGGCTATGATATCAAGCTTCTTGCAAGAGGCGAGCTGACGGACGGAAAAGTCTATGCAAGAGTATCTCCTTACATGGTACCGCCGGAGAATCCGCTGAATCCCGTACGCGGCGTGTTCAACAGCATCCTGATCCACGGAAATATGGTGGACGACGTCATGTTCTACGGCAGAGGCGCCGGCAAGGAAGCGACAGCCAGCGCAGTCGTGGGAGATGTTGTGGATGAGCTGAAGCATCCCGGAGAGACGATCTATCAGGGCTGGAGCGCAGAGCCGGCTGCATTCGTGCCGATCGGGGATGAGCAGTGCGCGTTCTTTGTCCGTGTCAATGCGATGGATGTGGAAGAAGCCTGTAAGATCCTGCCGGCCGTGAAGTGCGTCGGACTGGCGGATGACGAGTGCGGCATCCTGACGGAAGTGATGAAGGAATCCGACCTGGAGGAAGCCGGGAAGAAGATGGAATTCATCTCCGTGATAAGAGTACTGTGAGTGCGAGGATTTGTTTCCTTATTATTTGAAAGAATTGTAAGAGCCGTCTTATCCATCGACGGCTCTTTATAAGTAATAAGCCTTCAAGGCCTTCTCCTTTAGGAGAAGGTGGCGCGGCAGCGCCGGAAGAGGTCCTGTCATCCGGAGCGGGCCTGTGAGCGAAGGATCTGCGCCGTTGCGGCTGCGGTTTTATGGCAGCTGCCTGACGCTGAAAGAGGAATTATTTATGCAGGAAACATTTATATCAACGACAGCGGAAGAAACTTATGAATTTGGGAAAAAACTTGCTTCTGCCGCCGCGCCCGGCGAGATCTATCTCCTCACCGGCGACCTCGGCACCGGCAAGACCGTCTTCACGAAAGGCTTTGCCGCCGGTCTCGGCGTAAGGGAGTACATTACCAGTCCCACTTTCAATATCATCAAGGAATATCATTCCGGCAGGCTGCCGCTCTACCATTTCGATCTGTACCGTCTTTCTGATGAAGATGAACTGTATGCGATCGGTGCGGACGAATACTGGAATTCGGACGGCGTCTGCGTGATCGAGTGGGCGGATATGTTCCCGGATATCGTATGGGAAAACGCTGTATCTATTGAAATAAAGAAAGATCTGTCAAACGGTCCTGACTGCAGGATCATCACGGTCTCAGGAGGAAAAGAATGCTGATACTGGGCATTGAAAGCGCATCGCTTGTAGCATCCGCGGCGCTGGTCGAAGATGATGCGGTGATAGCGGAATATACCGTAAATAATAAGAAAACCCATTCCCAGACACTGCTCCCGATGATTGACGAGATCTTCAGGATGACAGAGCGGACGCCGGAAATGCTGGATGCAGTTGCTGTCGCAGCCGGCCCCGGCTCGTTCACGGGACTGCGGATCGGTTCGGCGACAGCCAAGGGAATCGCGCTGGCCTGTGATATTCCGGTCATTCCGGTGCCGACGACGGATGCGATGGCTTACCAGTTCTATGGCTGCGCACACAGGATATGCCCAATCCTCGATGCCAGACGCAGTGAAGTGTATACAGGTATTTATCGTTTCGAGAAGGATTTTGAAGTGATCATGCCTGCGTCAGCCATGCCGCTTGCGGAGCTCATGGAAAAGCTGAAGCAGGAACCGGGTCCGGTCGTGTTTACCGGTGACGGCATCCCGGTCTTCAAAGAACGGATCATGGATGCACTTGGGGAGAATGCGCTGTTCGCGCCGCCGATGGCAGCCAGACAGCGCGCTGCGGCAGTTGCATCGCTGGGTGCACAGATGTACAGGAACGGTATCATGCAGACGTCGGATGAACATGTGCCGGAATATCTCCGTGTCTCCCAGGCGGAACGTGTCCGCGCGGAAAAAGAACGGAAGAAGTGAGGTTTTCAGTGCATTCTTCTTTTTGAGAAGATGGCGCAGCCGACGCCGGAAGCGGTGGCTTTTTCTGCCTCTGACGGGAAATCCTCTCCTGAAGGAGAGAGGATAGAAAGGAGTGCCATGGATCATTCGGTTACCATTCATCCTATGCTTCCTGGCGAAGCGGAAGCGGTTTCTGCCCTGGAAATCTCCTGTTTCCCGGATCCCTGGTCTGTGAATTCCCTTACGGAGATGTTTGCCAATCCGCATGCGTATTATTTCACTGCAAAAAAAGATGGAAAGATCATCGGTTACATCGGAACGCTCACTGTGCTGGATGAAGGCGATATCCTGCGGATCGCCGTTGATCCGGCTGAGAGAAAACAGGGAGTCGGAACAGCGCTGTTTTCGGCTCTGTTCCGGGAAACGCCGGATATAAAAATCTGGAATCTTGAGGTCCGCGGGAGTAATACTGCCGCGGTCATGCTGTACAGGAAAAGCGGCTTTGCATTGCTCGCAAAAAGAAAAGCTTACTACCATCATCCGACAGAGGACGC
>CAMOZZ010000099.1 GCA_946631165.1 uncultured Lachnospiraceae bacterium
CTGTCTCCTTTGTTCGAAAAGGGATAATGCCATGGAACTTTCGATACCGCTTGCCGGGGACGGCGGAACGCCGTACTACGAGCAGATCTATTCTTATATAAAGAAAGAAATCCTTTCGGGCAGGATCCGCAAAGGGGAGAAGCTGCCCTCTACCAGGGCGCTGTCGCTTTCTTTGTCCGTAAGCAGGAATACCGTGCAGACGGCGTATGATCAGCTGACAGCGGAGGGGTACCTGATTCCTGAGCCGCAGAGGGGATATTTTGCCGCGGGTGTACAATGGAATTATTCCGGGGAAAATACGGCTGCCGCGCAGGAATCATTTTCACAGGATTCAGAGACGGACACAGAAGAGTATGCTGTGGATTTTGCGCCTTTCGGCGTGGATGTGGCGCATTTTCCGTTTGCGACATGGAGAAAGCTTGCAAGAGAGATCCTCAGCGAGGAGAACCGGGAAGTGCTGACCGGCGGAAATCCGAGAGGTGAATACAGCCTGCGGGCTTCGGTCTGCAGATATCTGAATTCTTCCAGAGGAATGTGCGTGAGGCCGGAGCAGGTGGTGATCGGCGCGGGCACGGCTTATCTGCTGATGCTGCTCACGCAGCTGACCGGCGCCCGGTGCGTGGCTGTGGAAGATCCGACTTACAGGCATGTGAGCAGGATGCTGAGAAGGCTGTCGCATGAGATCATTCCGGTGAGTACGGACAGGCAGGGGATGAAGACGGCGGAACTGCGGGAGACGAAAGCGGATATGGCGTATGTGATGCCAGCGCATCAGTTCCCGACAGGGGCTGTGCTTCCGTTAGACAGAAGGCAGGAGCTGCTGCGATGGGCAGAGGAGGAACCGGGAAGATATCTGCTGGAGGATGACTACGATTCCGAGTTCCGATACAGGGGAAAGCCGATTCCGTCCCTGTCGGCGCTCGGCGTTTCGGATCCGATCATTTATCTCGGAACCTTTTCACAGACTGTTACGCCTGCGATCCGTGTGAGTTTCATGGTGCTGCCGGAGAGCCTGAACAGGGATTTTGAGGAAAAGTGCGGGTACTATTCGCAGACGGTCTCCAGGATCGATCAGGAAGTGCTGGCAAAGTTCATGGATGACGGATATTTTGAACGGCATCTGAACCGCATGAGGGGCGCGTATAAAGGAAAACATGATGCGCTGATCGATGCGCTGCAGCCGCTCAGGAACCGGTTCACCATATCCGGGGAAAGAGCCGGTCTGTATCTGCGGCTGACTTCGAAGAGCGGGTGCGCAGAGAGCGCGCTGATCGCTGCTGCGGGGGAAGCAGGCGTGAAGATCTACGGGGTGTCGGAATATTTTCTGACGCCGCGGGAGAGCAGCAGCGTACTGCTGGGATTCGCGAATCTGAGCGAAGAGGAGATCCGGGAAGGCGTGCGGCGGCTGGGAGATGCATGGCAGGCACTGTGAAGCTGCCTGATGCAGGGCGTGGATCCTTCGTCGCTGCGCTCCCCGGAATGACAAACCGGCACTTGTCATTCGGAGCAAAATAAAGTTTTTTACATAGCATTAGAATTGTGATAAACTATCACAAATAAAGCAATTCTGGAGGAAATACCATGGGCGTTTCAATGGAAGTAACCAAAGCCTATCTCAAAGCCAACGGTTTTGAATATGATGAAACAGATGACGGCAAGGCGCTGCGCCTCGGCGTCATGGGCCTCGACAATATGGGCCAGGCGGAAGTCGTCGTGATCTTTGACGACGATGATGAATCTGCCGCGATCCGCCTTTTCAATATCGGTTCCCCTGTGCCTGCTTCGAAAAAACCTGATCTCTACCGGGTCATGTCGAACCTCAACAACGATTACCGCTGGGTCAAATTCTCGATCGACGAGGATGACGATATGATCGAAGCCGCGATCGATGCGGTGCTGACGCCCGAGGGCGCCGGCGAGATCATTTTTGAACTGGTAAATAACCTGCTCGGCATTACGGACGAAGCATATCCCAGGCTGATGAAAGCGCTCTGGGGCGGCGACGCACCGTTCATTTATAACGGGAACACACTCAATTAACAGAAGGCGGCTGCTGACAGATGGAGCAGTACATCGCAGGATTTCCCCGAACTGTCATGCTGAGCGAGCGAAGCAGGTCTGTCATACTGAGCGAGCGAAGCGCGTCGAAGTATCCACCGCGTAGGTTCTTCGGTTTCAGCAAAACCGCCTGATGCAGGGCGAAGATCCTTCAGCAGGCTCAGGATGACAGCCCTACACTAACGTTCAGAGCGGCACAGCAGCCGCGGCTGCTGCTTTTATAAAGGAGAAGATATGGGAAAGTACTTAATGACATTCGACCAGGGCACGACCAGTTCCCGCTGCATTATTTTCGATAAACAGGGAAATGTCATCAGCCTTGCCCAGAAAGAGTTTACGCAGATCTTTCCGAAACCCGGCTGGGTCGAGCATGATCCTATGGAGATCTGGGACACACAGATCGCTGTTGCTGCGAAAGCCATGCAGACGGCAGGCCTGCACGGCAGCGATATTGCCGCCATCGGCATCACGAACCAGCGTGAAACGACGATCGTCTGGGATAAGAAGACCGGCGAACCGGTCTGCAATGCCATCGTCTGGCAGTGCCGCAGGACGGCTGAAATGGTGGACCGGCTGGTGCAGGACGGGTTCGGAGATGTGATCAGAAATAAGACCGGCCTGATTCCGGACGCCTATTTTTCCGGTACAAAGATCAGATGGATCCTGGACAATGTACCGGGAGCGCGGGAACGCGCGGAAGCGGGAGACCTCCTGTTCGGCACAGTGGACACCTGGCTGATCTGGAAATTGACGGGCGGCGCGGTGCATGCGACGGACCGCACGAATGCGTCGCGCACCATGCTTTATGACATTCACCGGCTGTGCTGGGATGAAGAGATCCTGGCGAAGCTGGATATTCCGGCGTCGATGCTGCCGGCGGTGCATCCTTCGTCTTATGTCTTCGGCTATACGAAGGGCTGCCGGATCGATGACGGTATTCCGATTGCCGGTGTGGCAGGCGACCAGCAGTCTGCCCTGTTCGGACAATGCTGTTTTGAACCGGGAGAGGTCAAGAATACCTACGGCACCGGCTGCTTCCTGCTGATGAATACCGGGAAAGACGCAGTCCGCAGCGGAAACGGCCTGCTGACGACGATCGCGGCTTCACAGGATGCGGAAGTCAGGTATGCACTGGAGGGAAGCGTGTTTGTTGCCGGTGCGGTGATCAAATGGCTGCGGGATGAACTGGGGCTGATCAGGACAGCGGCGGAATCGGAAGACTGCTGCCGGAGAGTGCCTGATACGAACGGCGTGTATGTGGTGCCGGCATTCACCGGACTCGGTGCGCCGTACTGGGACCAGTATGCCAGAGGATCGATCCTCGGTCTCACCAGAGGCGCAGGCCGTGATCATATCGTGCGGGCGGCCGTGGAATCGCTTGCTTATCAGGCGGCGGATCTGATCAAAGCCATGGAAGCGGATGCCGGCGTGGCGCTTGCAGCGCTCAAAGTAGACGGCGGCGCCGCCGCGAATAATTTCCTGATGGAATTCCAGGCGGATATCCTGAACGCCCACGTGATCAGGCCGACCTGCCTGGAGACGACTGCGCTCGGGGCGGCTTATCTGGCAGGCCTTGCAGTGGGGTTCTATAAAGATACGGAAGAAATCAGGAGCAACTGGGCCTGCGGAAGGGAATTCGTGCCGGAAATGAGCGCGGAGAAGAGGCAGGAGCTTTATGCCGGCTGGAAGAAAGCCGTGAAGCGGGCGATGCACTGGGAGAGCGGGAACGAATAAGCATTTTCCTTTTCTGCCGGACCGGGGTGCCTTACAAAAGTATGCATTATTGCAATGTGTCTCATTACAAGTTCTTTTTCCGCCGGATCTGATTGGAGGAAGATGCATTATTGCCTGGCATTTCAAAAATAACACCCATGCAAAAAGATTCTCTGTGACGGAAACAACAGTTTCCTAAGGATCTCATGCAATTTCATATGATTTTCAAAAAATCACACCCACTTTATCTTCCGGATTTAGCCGGAATGGATTAAGGATGGGTGTGTTTTTTTGCAGACATCATGATTTTGCATGATCTGACAGCTGTTCGTAAAATGATGAAATATAATTATTGCAAATCATGGGTGTGATTTTTATGGAAGCACTGGAATACGCATGATCGTGCAAATACAGGAAGTAATAAGCTTTGGGGATACGGCGGAGGGAACTTTGACAGGGGGAAGCGGAAGAACCGGGGACAGGAATTCTCTGCTGCCGGCGGGAAAGCGGAAGAAGCGGGAACAGGAATTCCCTGCTGCCGGCGGGGAAGCGGAAGAACCGGGAACAGGAATTCCCTGCCGCTTCCGGAAATGATGAAAAGATTGTGAAAAATCATTCTAAACCGGTTGACAAAGGTTAATGCGGGTGGTATCTTACTTATAGCGTATTAGCACTCTAACCGATTGAGTGCTAACAATCTTCAGGCAAAGCAGGATTCAGATGATCCCGGCAGACCGTCTGAAGAGATTACCGAAAGGAGAGTATCATGCCGACGCTGGACGTGAGAAAGGAAAAGATCCTGTATGCGATCATTCAGAATTACCAGGAGAGCGGCGAGCCGGTCGGTTCGAGAACGATCTCCAAGTATCTGGATGTGAAGCTTTCTCCCGCCACGATCAGGAACGAGATGTCTGATCTGGAGGAGATGGGATATATCGTACAGCCGCATACATCTGCAGGCCGGATCCCGACGGATAAAGGCTACAGACTGTATGTGGACAGGATGCTCTCGGAGAGAGCGCTGCCGGCCGAGCAGCGGACGGAGAACCAGTTCCTGATCAAGCGCGTGGACAGGGTCGAGGAGCTGCTGATGCAGATGGCCAGGATTCTGGCGGCGAACACGAATTACGCTGCGATGATCACCGGCCCGAAGTATCAGAAGACAAAGCTCAAGTTCATCCAGCTCTCGCCGATGGGAGAGGGACGGATCCTGGCAGTCGTCGTCAGTGAAGGAAATATTGTCAAGAACAATATCCTGAATATCGGGGAAGATATCTCCCAGGAAAGCCTGCTGGGGCTCAACATCCTGCTGAATCAGAATCTGGCGGGCCTCACGATGGATGAGATCAGCCTGGAGATCATCTCGAAGATCAAGCATGAAGATGATGAGCATGCCGAGATCATCAACAAGGTCCTTGACGCGGTCGCCGAATCGATCCGGGAAAATGACAAGATGCGCATTTTCACGAGCGGTGCGCCGAATATCTTCAAATATCCGGAGCTGACCGGCGGCGACAAAGCCAGTGAGCTGATCAGTACACTGGAGGAGAAGGAACCGCTCGGGAACATTGTCAGCAGCGTGGACGGCGAAGACGGCAGGCATGACATTCAGGTCTACATCGGCGACGAAGTGCCGGTGGATTCCATGAAAGACTGCAGCGTCGTTACCGCCACCTATGAACTGGGCGAGGGCGTTCAGGGCAAGATCGGCATCATCGGGCCGAAGAGGATGGATTATCAGAAAGTTGTGGACACACTGAAAAGCACGATGTCACAGCTGGATGTAATCTTCTCCGATGAGAATGACAGTTAGGAGGAAGCCTTATGGATGAGGAATTAAAAAAAGAGGCTGAAGATAGAAAGGAAGAGACCGCGCAGGCTGAAGAGGCCGGCGCCGAAGCTGCCGCAGAGGGCAGCGAGAGCCCCGCGGCAGAGGAAACGCCTGAAGCAGCCGGCGCAGAGAAGGCTGAAAAGGATCCGCTGGCGGCAGCGCAGGAAGAAAATAAGGAACTGAACGACAGACTGCTGCGGCAGATGGCAGAGTTCGAGAATTTCAGAAAGCGCACGGAAAAAGAGAAATCCGCCATGTTCGACATGGGCGCCAGAACGGTGATCGAGAAGATCCTTCCCGTGATCGACAATTTCGAGCGAGGCCTGGACGGCGTGCCGGCGGAAGCAAAGAACGATCCGTTCGTGGACGGAATGGACAAGATCTATAAACAGCTTATGAAAGAACTGACCGATCTCGGCGTAAAGCCGATCGAAGCAAAGGGACAGCCGTTCAATCCCGATCTTCATAACGCGGTTATGCATATAGATGATGACACTATTGATGAGAACACTGTTGTGGAAGAATTCCAGAAAGGATACACCTTCCGCGACAGTATCGTAAGATACAGCATGGTCAAAGTGGCCAACTAAAGGAGGATATAATCATGAGTAAAATAATCGGAATCGACCTTGGTACAACAAACAGCTGCGTAGCAGTTATGGAAGGCGGAAAGCCCGTAGTTATCGCGAATACAGAAGGTGTACGCACTACCCCCAGTGTAGTTGCATTCTCAAAGACCGGTGAGCGTCTCGTCGGTGAGCCTGCAAAGCGCCAGGCTGTCACGAACGCCGAGAAGACCATTTCTTCCATTAAGAGAGAGATGGGTACAAATTACCGCGTCAATATCGACGGAAAAGTATACACCCCGCAGGAAATCTCCGCGATGATCCTCCAGAAGCTGAAAGCGGATGCCGAAAGCTATCTGGGAGACAAAGTGGATAAGGCTGTCATCACTGTTCCCGCATACTTCAATGATGCACAGAGACAGGCAACGAAGGACGCCGGAAAGATCGCCGGACTGGAAGTAGAGCGTATCATCAATGAGCCTACTGCCGCGGCGCTGGCTTACGGCCTTGACAACGAGCGCGAGCAGAAGATCCTTGTATATGACCTCGGCGGCGGTACCTTTGATGTTTCTATCATTGAGATCGGCGACGGCGTCATCGAAGTTCTGGCAACGAACGGCGATACCAGACTCGGCGGTGATGACTTTGATAACGTGCTGACCAATTACATGCTCTCCGAGTTCAAGAAACAGGAAGGCATCGATCTTTCCAATGATAAGATGGCGCTGCAGAGACTGAAAGAAGCTGCTGAGAAGGCGAAAAAGGAACTGTCCACAGCGACCACCACAAATATCAACCTGCCGTTCATTACTGCGAACCAGGATGGACCGAAGCACTTTGATATGAATCTTACCAGAGCAAAATTCGAAGAACTGACCCATTCCCTGATCGAGCGTACTGTAACACCTGTGAACAATGCGCTTCGTGACGCCGGCCTGACTGCTGCACAGATCGACAAAGTCCTGCTTGTCGGCGGATCCACCCGTATCCCCGCTGTCCAGGAGAAGGTCCGTCAGCTGACCGGCAAGGAGCCCAACAAGAGCCTGAACCCCGATGAGTGCGTGGCAATCGGCGCTTCCATCCAGGGCGGAAAGCTTGCAGGCGACAAGGGCGCCGGCGAGATCCTGCTTCTCGATGTTACCCCGCTGTCCCTGTCCATCGAGACCATGGGCGGCATCGCAACAAGACTGATCGAGAGAAATACCACGATCCCGACCAAGCACAGCCAGGTGTTCTCTACGGCGGCTGACAACCAGACTGCTGTTGACATCAACGTGCTGCAGGGTGAGAGACAGTTCGCGAAGGACAACAAGTCCCTCGGCCAGTTCAGACTGGACGGCATCCCGCCCGCACGCCGCGGCGTACCGCAGATCGAGGTTACCTTCGATATCGATGCGAACGGTATCGTCAATGTTTCCGCGAAGGATCTCGGAACAGGCAAGGAGCAGCACATCACCATTACCGCCGGCTCCAACATGTCCGAGGCTGACATCGACAAGGCTGTTAAGGAAGCGGCAGAGTTCGAGGCGCAGGATAAGAAGCGCAAGGAAGGCATTGACGCCAGAAATGATGCGGACGCGATCGTATTCCAGACCGAGAAGGCTATGGAAGAAGTAGGCGCAAGCCTTGATCCCGCCCTGAAGTCTGAAGTGGAAGCGGATATCGCCTCCCTGAAGTCTGTTGTCGAAGCGACTGCGAACGCAACGGATCTTACCGATTCCCAGATCCAGCAGCTCAAGGACGGCAAGGAGAAGCTGATGAAGAGCGC
>CAMOZZ010000100.1 GCA_946631165.1 uncultured Lachnospiraceae bacterium
TCTTCGTACCTTATCAGGTATACAATGCCATGTATCCGCTGTTCATCTCCATCGGCGCCAGCTTCGGCATCGCTCCGATCGCCATCATTGCTCCTTTCGTCTGCAACCTGGCTGCGGCTACATCCAACACACCCATGAACTCCGCTACCTACGTAGGCTGCTCGCTCTGCGAAGTAGAGGATGTAAAGGGCTACTGCATCTATGCAGGTGTGATCATGTTCTTTGTCAACCTGCTGTCCATGATCCTTGGTATCGTATTCGGACTTGTACATCTTTGATGCCCGGATAAATTTCAATATCAATCACAACAGAAAGGGCACCTTTACGGTGCCTTTTCTCCTATGAAGGATTCATGAAATGTGGATAAAGGATTTTACTTCAGCACGTGACAACCCTCTTAAAGAACCGCCGTTTCTTGAGATCACGCATCTGTGCTACAGCGATATTCTTCCCGCATGGGAGTATCCGTGGCATGCGCACCAGGATGAGTACGAAGTAACCTTTGTGATGAGGGGAAAAGGCAGGCTTGTGGTAAACGAAGAGGAGACTCCTGTGCAGGAGGGCGATGTCTATGTGATGCCGCCCAATACCTATCACAAGAATGTTGCGGTCGATTCCGTCGGGATGGAATATCTGGTCATCCGTTTTGCGGCCAATGGAGATAATACGGATCTTCACCGTTACTTTGCCGAACTCGGCCCGGCAGTAACAAGGTCGGGAAGCTACTTTGAATACTTCACGAGTACCTGTCGGATGCTTCTGAATCTGCATGTGTCGAACGGCGGAGTCGCGGATGAGGATCTTCAGATCATCTGTCTTGGCATGATCAGGCTTGTCAGGATGCTTCTTGAGAACAAGTCTCTGACGATCAGGACAAAGTCGGATTTTTCGATGAATGACATGCTTGTTTACATTACCGAACACTGTGAAGAGAAGATCACGCTGCAGTCATTGTCAAAGAAGTTTTCAATCAGTTCATCCCACCTGAGCCGCATCTTCACCCAGGCTTTTCACTGCTCCCCCATCGATTATCTGATCAACGCCAGAATGGCAAGAGCAACGGAATATCTGGGACGGACGGACAAGCCGGTGTCTGAGATCGCGCAGCTCGTGGGATACGACAATCGTTTTTATTTTACAAATCTGTTTACCAAACGAATCGGATGTTCTCCCACAGAATACCGTGAACGTCTGGCAAGCAAGGATCTTCCGAAAAATCCCGGGGAGATCACATGGCATAAATAATCATCTATCTTTTTAAGGAGAGAAAGAAATGGAACGAAAATTCCCCAATCTCTGCAAACCGCTGCAGGTAGGCATGGTAACCTTCCGCAACCGTATGTGGTCTGCACCCATGGGCGGCACCGATATCACAAAAGACGGCTGTATCGGTCCGATGTCCACGAAATTCTATGAGTACCGCTCCAAAGGAGGCGCCGGTGCCGTAACGGTCTCAGAATGCATGGTGCATCCGGAGACGGACGGATCGCATGCTTATCACATCGATCTGGCTGTACCCGGCAATCTGGCCAGCCATACCATGACAGCTGATGCCATCAAGCGGCACGGCGGTATTCCGAGCCTGGAACTGTCGCATTCCGGTCAGTTCGCCGGAACGTATATGACGGATAAGAAAAAACAGAAGGAAATGGTCCAGTATGGCGTAAGCCCTTCCGTACGCGCTGACGGCATGGAGATCCGCCCGCTGACAAAGGAACAGATCGACGATATCGTACGTGCTTACGGAGAAGTGGCAGGAAACGCAAAGCGCGCCGGCTATGAGATGCTCATGGTCCACGGCGGACACGGCTGGCTGGTCAATCAGTTCCTTTCCCCGCTGTTCAATAAGAGAGAAGATGAATACGGCGGATCTCTTGAGAACAGGACAAGATTCGCAAAGGAAGTCCTGACAAGCGTAAGAAATGCAGTCGGTCCCGGATTCCCGATCGAATTCCGCATGAGCGGCGCAGAGTTCTGCGAGGGCGGGTATGACCTGGAGGAAGGCGTACGTATTGCGCAGGAGATCGAACCTTACTGCGATATCATTCATGTTTCTGCCGGAACTTATCAGAAGACCTTCGGTATCACGCATCCTTCGTCGTTCGAAGACCACGGAAGAAATGTTTTCCTTGCCGCAGAGATCAAGAAGCATGTCAGCAAACCCGTCGCTACGATCGGCGGCCTGACGGATCCTGCCATGATGGAAGAAATTATTGCATCCGGAAAAGCGGACATCTGCTACATGGGACGCCAGCTGCTGGCAGATCCCTATTTCCCCCGCAAGGTCTACGAGGGACGCGACGAAGAGATCAAGCACTGCCTGCGCTGCTTTGTATGTATGGCAGAACGTGCTGCAACATCCACACGCCGCTGCTGCATCAACCCGGTCATCGGACGGGAGAGCGACGGCATGGAGATCACACCTGCGCTGCAGAAGAAAAAAGTCCTCGTTGTCGGCGCCGGCCCGGGAGGAACGGAAGCTGCGCTGACAGCTGCGAAACGCGGTCATGAAGTCATTCTCTGTGATGAGAATGATGAAGTCGGCGGCATTCTGAAGAGCGAAAGAGCACTGCCGTTCAAGTATGAGATGTATCAGCTCGGCGTGACACAGGAGATCCTCTGCAGGAAAGCCGGTGTCGATATCCGTCTGAATACAAAGGTCACGCCGGAATATGCAAAATCCTTAAATGTTGATGCGATCATTATCGCTGTCGGTTCGGAACCGCTGGTACCGCCGATCCCCGGCCTGCGTGACGGAAAGAATGTTGTTATCGTCAACAACTATTATAAAGAGAAAGACAAAGTTGCCGATGAAGTCGTCGTCTTCGGCGGAGGCCTTGCCGGCTGCGAAGCGGCTGTCCATCTTGGCATGGAAGGAAAGAAAGTGCATCTCGTGGAAATGAGAGATGTCCTTGCGCCGGATGCCAACGTGCGCCATCGCCCGCTTCTCCTGAAGGAGATCGACAAGTATGTGACTGTACATACCGGTTATAAGGGCCTGGAAGTGACGGAAGACGGGATCATCTGTGAAGATAAGAACGGAGAGAAACAGCTTGTTCCCGGAAAGACCGTTATCTGCGCGCTTGGCCAGAGAGCCAGAAGCAAAGCAGCTGAAGAGCTCCTTGACTGTGCGCCCTGGACCATCCGGATCGGTGACTGCAACCGTGCATCGACGATCACGAACGCTGTATATCAGGGATATCATGCAGCGCTCGATCTGTAATCTGTCCGTGAATGAAGAAAGGCCGGAGATCATCTCCGGTCTTTCTTATGATTCTGTATTTTGTCCCGGCGTATTATTCCTGCAGTATTCGCGGAATTCCTGCGGCGTAGGTCCGATGCGTTTGCTGAAAAGGTTGCTGAAATGGTACACATTCTGATAGCCGACTTCCGAGGCGATCGCATAGACGGGCTTATCAGTGAAAATGAGCAGATCCTTCGCTTTGCTGAGCCTGTAATCGATCAGATAGTTGATGGGCGAGATCCGGAAAGACTGGAAAAAGCTGCGTGACAGGTGAGAACTGCTCATGGCAAATTCACGGGATAATCTGTCAAGCGTGATCTCTTCAGCATAGTGATCCATGATCCAGTGCAGTACATTCCGCATGGGAAGATCACCGGGTACAGGGATCTGAACAGGATGATCTTCCAGTACCATCCGGGTAAAAGCCAGCAGAGAGTAACAGTGCATCAGGATATCATCCAGATGGGTTTTATCCTGACCGTTATCACCGCAGAGATGCAGAAGGATCGAGACGATCCCGTTCAGATAATCCATATAAGAACTGAAGTCGGCTGTGAGTGCGGTACAGCTTCGGAAGAAGCCGGAAAGAGCATCTTTGCCGGCGGAAGGGATAAACGAGATGCCCCAGAATGTAAGATCATCGTCTGAAGAACCGCAGCTGTGAAGGACTTCCGGCCGTATCACGGCAAGCCTGCCGGGCATAAGCTCTACATCGACATCATTCAGCCGCAGAAACCCGCTTCCTTCCGTACAGTACAGTACATGGAATTCGTCATGGGTATGAAAAGGACGATACTGACCGCCTCTGCTGTGGGAATATTCAATAAAATCCAGAAGGGGAAGCGTTTTGACCTGATCCGCGATTTCTTTGTCCCGGTCAAAATGAAAAGTCCACATAGTTAATCCTCCAATTATTTTTATCATAGCACTTTTGAGCCGGAAAATCCATAAACAAATGCGCAGATAGTCGGATACTGCTTTTCGGCAGGACGGATATTTTAAAAACGTGCGAAGATAATTTGATTTTTATTCCCGAAGGCAGCAGAACTGCATGAGAAACCGTCAGAATAAGAGAAGATTGTTTAAAAGAAAGAAAAAATGCAATATAGCATAGAAAAATATAAAATGATAAAATAATCTCTGTATAAGTATAAATAAGATTGATCCTTTCAGACAGTACGGTACTGAAAGGCGCAGCGGAAGGAGAATATAAATGTCTGAAGAAAAGAAACTGACCGGAATTGATGAGATAGAAGCCGGTTTTACCGCGGAACCTGAAGTATCAGCGGTGGAGCAGGTAGAGATCGACAGCTTTATTGCAGGAGCATCAGAGCTGAATGCTGATCTGAAAGCAGCCGGCATCAGTATTCCGGAAAAGGCCGGTGAAGAAGTTCCGGTCTCCGAAACAGCGATAGGGATCGAGGAGAGCACCTTTACGGAAATGCCCGAACTGTCTCCGATCGAGAAGGTCGAAGCAGACAGTTATATTGCAGGCGTGTCCGAAGTAAATGCAGATCTGAAAGCGGCCGGTATAGAGATTCCGGCGGCCGGGGAAAAAACACCTCTGCCTGTAGAGGAGACTGCGATCGGACTGGAGGAAACGGGATTTGCCGCTGTACCGGATCTTACACCGCTGGAACAGCTGGATGTCGATTCTTATGTTTCATCTCCTGCCGAGATCGAGGATGACATGAAGAAAGCCGGCATTGAATAATTTCAGACAGAGGAAGCCAGCCGCCCGGAAACGGGCGGTTTTTTATATTTTGACAGGATATATATTTTGCAGGAATTATACAGTATAATGAAATTGTTCCGGAAAATAGGACTGCACCGGCTGCCTGAAAATCAGAGGAAATGGACTGAACATGAAGATCTGCATGTACGAAGGATATCTGCGCAATCAGAAACAGCTTTGCACTGAACTGGGCGTCTCACCCTGTGTTTCCCGCAGGGAAACGTCGCTTGCCGTCATTGCGGAGGGATGGAAGCGATGGGGTTATGAACTGGGAAATCATCTGTACGGACCTTTTGCACTTGTGATCCGGGATGAACAGAAACAGGAATTATTCTGTGCGAGAGATCCGGTCGGGGGCCCGTCATTTTATTATCATCTTACGCCGGCAGGAAAACTTCTGTACGGTGTCGATCTCAGCACGATCGCAAACAGCCCGGAATACAGGAAGGAGATCGATCCGGACGCCCTCCAGCTCTATCTGATGTTCGGATACCCGGTTGGTGAAAAAACATTGTACCGGGGGATCAGAAAACTGCTGCCCGGCCGATACCTGCTTTATAAGGATGGTACAGTCCGGATCGAAGAGTACCATAGATTTCCCGTGCGCATGGAACAAAGTCTGACGGAGAAAGAGTGGGCTGAAAAGATCGATCGGCAGCTTTTGGATATCCTTGCAGAAGACAGAGCGTGCTTTCATGGAGCCGCATTCCGGTCTTTCCTGTCCGGCGGTGTTGATTCGTCCTATCTGCTGGCTTCTGCGGATGTGAAGGAAGCCTGCGGCATCGGTTACGCTGAAGAAGCGTTCAGTGAAGCGGATGCAGCAGCGGAAACGGCCTCCCTGCTCGGCGTTCCGTTCCGCGAGATCCGGATCACATCCGAAGAGTTCATGGAGGCAGTCTCCCGTTTGGTAACCTGTACGGAACTGCCGCTTGCAGATGCGTCTTCTGCTGCTTTTTCACTTGGCTGCAGGAACGCTGCCATGAAGGGAAACGTCTGGCTGTCAGGCGAGGGCGCAGATGAGTTTTTCGCGGGGTATCATGTCTATGACCGTGCGGAGGAACTTGGGCAGGCGGACGGTTTCTGCTACTATGGCTGTTCGGGGATTATGGAACAGAAAACGGCGCAGCAGCTGCTCGGTCAGGAGCAGGCATTTCCCTGTGAGCAGCTGGTGAAGCGGATCTGTGAAAAGGCAGCGGGCTGCGATCCTCTGACGCGTATGCTGCATGTCGATACAGGGCTCTGGCTGGAGGGAGATATCCTGTTCAGCGTTTACCGGAATGCCCGCGCCAGCGGCCTGACGCTTCTTGCGCCTTTTGCGGATCCGCGCATGATGGAACTGGCTTTTATGATCCCCGCTTCCCTGAAGCGGAAGGACGGCTGCGGAAAATACATTCTCAGAAAAGCAGCGGAGAAACGGCTGCCGCATAAAATCGCATTCCGTCCAAAGGTCGGATTTGCCGTCCCGGTCAGGATATGGATGCAGGAGGAAAAGCACCGGGAGCGTATTGAACAGGTACTGTTCGGCAGTGTATCCAAAGCATTTTTTGATCAGAAACTTCTGCGGGGTTTCTGGGCGTCCTTCCTTGCAGGGAGAGGGGCATTGTGGCAGATCATCTATGCTGTGTACGTCTTTGTGATCTGGTATGAGACATGCTTTTCGGATCCCGAAACGGAGAGGCTGATCCCGCGCCGGGAGATGCAGACAGATCCTTCTTAAAATCAGATAATAATCTGAATATAAAGGGAAGTTTCATTTGACTTTTAAGTATTGAAGTATATAATGAAATAGGCAGTTTGTATAAAACTATAATTACCTGCCTGTGCCTAAAAACACAGGTACAACAAAAAATTTTTGGAGGAAATATTCATGGCTCGTAAAATGAAAACCATGGACGGCAACAACGCAGCTTCGCATGTATCCTATGCGTATACTGACGTTGCAGCCATCTACCCCATCACCCCTTCATCCGTTATGGCTGAAGTAGCAGACACCTGGGCAACCGAAGGCAGAAAGAACATCTTCGGCCAGGAAGTAAAGATCGTTGAGATGCAGTCAGAAGCCGGTGCTGCCGGTGCCGTACACGGATCTCTTTCCGCCGGTGCCCTTACCACTACTTATACAGCTTCCCAGGGACTTCTTCTTATGATCCCCAACATGTATAAGATTGCCGGTGAGCAGCTCCCCTGCGTTATCGATGTATCTGCACGTACAGTCTCCAGCCATGCGCTCTGCATCTTCGGCGACCACTCCGATGTTTACGCATGTCGTCAGACCGGTTTTGCGATGCTCTGCGAATCCTCCGTACAGGAAGTCATGGACCTGACTGCTGTTGCGCACTGCGCAGCAATCAAGGGCAAGGTTCCGGTACTGAATTTCTTTGACGGATTCCGTACATCCCACGAGCTCCAGAAGATCGAAGTCTGGGATTATGATGATCTGAATGATCTTGTAGATCATGACGCCATCGATGAGTTCCGCGCCCATGCACTGAACCCGAATCATCCCTGCGAGAGAGGATCTGCACAGAACCCCGATATCTTCTTCCAGGCAAGAGAAGCCTGCAACCCTACCTATGATGCATTCCCTGCTGTAGTAGAGGAGTACATGAACAAGGTTAACGAGAAGATCGGTACCGATTACAAGCTGTTCAACTATCATGGCGCTCCGGATGCCGAGCATGTCATCATCGCTATGGGTTCCGTCTGCGAGACCATCGACGAGACAGTTGAATACCTGCTTGCAAGAGGAGAGAAGGTCGGCCTGATCAAAGTCCGCCTGTATCGTCCTTTCTCCGCCAAGCACCTGCTTGCTGCCATCCCGGATTCCGTAAAGCAGATCTCCGTACTTGACCGTACGAAGGAGCCCGGCGCTGGCCAGCCTCTGTATCTGGATGTTGTCGAAGCCCTGAAGGATACCAAGTTCCACAACG
>CAMOZZ010000101.1 GCA_946631165.1 uncultured Lachnospiraceae bacterium
GCTCGTAAAGTCCCTTGATGGGCGCGTTGCAGGCGAAGAAATCCTGCGGTCTGGGTCCGAAGGTGATGATCTTCAGATTCTGTACGCCGATCACGGCTCTTGCGATCGGAACAAAATCACAGATCATACCGGCGATATCTTCAGCCGTTCCGACGGGATACTCCGGGATATAACCCTTCAGATGTCTCATGCCGAGGTTGTAGGAGCAGTTCAGCATACCGCAGTAGGCATCGCCTCTGCCGTCGATCAGGTCTCCGTCGCCTTCTGCAGCAGCCACGAACATGACCGGGCCGTCAAAATATTTCGCGATCAGAGTCTCCGGTGTCTCCGGTCCGAAGTTTCCAAGGAAAACGACCAGCGCGTTGCAGCCGGCTTCTTTCACATCCGCGACTGCTTTCAGCATGTCGTTCTCATTTTCCACGGTTACAGGACACTCATACAGCTCGCCTTTATAGGCTGCTTTAATGGCTGCTCTTCTTCTCTCGGAAAGAGCGATCACGAAACAGTCACGGGAAACAGCGATCATTCCCAGCTTCACTTCAGGGATGTTGGTCATCATATTTATTCCTCCTGTATTTGTAATGGTGTAGATTTAATAATCTGTTTTTAACTGTTATCCGGAGGAGCGAAGCGACGAAGGATCTTCGCCCTGACACACTCGATTTTACGAAAACCGAAGTATATCGGCGGTGGATCCTTCGGCAGGCTCAGGATGACAGACTTCATTTTTCGGCTTATCTTATCAATATCCGTATTACTTCAGTTCTTTGAACAGTGCCTTCATCGCCGGATAGATCTTCCGGAATTTCTGATATCTTTCCTCGTAGCGGGCTGCGATCTCCGGATCCGGTTCGATCCGGTCGGTCACATGCACGAGCGCATCAGCGCAGGCCTTCACACTCTCATATTCTCCGCATCCGACCATAGCCAGCATCGCGCCGCCATAGCCCGGCCCTTCTTCGGACTGCGGGACCTCAAGCGTAAAGTTCATGATATTCGCCATGATCTTTCTCCAGAGGGGAGATCTTGCGCCGCCGCCGCAGATCCTGGAACGATCGATATGCAGTCCGATCTTCTTTGCCTCCTCCAGGCTGTCCCTGATCGCGAAAGTCACGCCCTCGAGCACCGCCTGCAGCAGATCGGCTCTTGTATTATCCATGGTTATACCGGTAAAGGTGCCTCTCGCATCCGTATCATTGATCGGGCTCCGCTCGCCCATCAGATACGGCAGGAAGAACACCCTGTTCCTTCCGAGCTTTTCATCCGTGATGTCAGCCTGCTCTCCTGCGTAATCCTTCGTCTTCAGGATCTCTTCACAGAACCATTTATTGCAGCTTGCCGCCGAAAGCATGCATCCCATCAGATGGAATCCGCCGTCTGCATGGGCGAATGCATGCAGCGCATTTCCGGCGCATTCTCCGAATTCATCGGAAGAAATGAAGATGGTGCCGGATGTGCCGAGCGAAATGTTGCAGCTCCCGTTTCCGGTCACACCGGTTCCGATTGCAGCAGCGGCGTTATCCCCCGCGCCGGCTACGACTTTCACTGTTTCCGGAATACCGAAGGCCTTCGCCGCTTCCGGTGCAACAGTTCCGATCACCTCGAAGCTTTCAAACAGCTTCGGCATCTGTTCTTCACGGACGCCGCAGATTTCCAGCATCTCCGGACTCCAGCATTTATTCTTTACATCCAGCAGAAGCATGCCGGAAGCATCCGAGTAATCACAGGAATGGACGCCCGTCAGTTTATAATTGACATAATCCTTCGGAAGCATGATCTTCTTTATCCGGGCAAAGTTTTCCGGCTCATGTTTCTTCATCCAGAGGATCTTCGGCGCGGTAAAACCGGCAAACGCAATATTGGCGGTGTATCCGGAGATCGTCTCCCTGCCGATCGTCTCATTCAGATAATCGACTTCTTCGGCGGTGCGTCCGTCATTCCAGAGAATAGCAGGGCGGATCACCTGATCATTCTCATCCAGAATGACCAGACCGTGCATCTGTCCGCCGGCGCCGATCCCCGCCACTTCGCTTCGATCGAAACCTTCCAGAAGCTCATTCACCCCTGTCAGACAGGCATCCCACCAGTCTTCCGGTTTCTGTTCACTCCATCCCGGCGCAGGAATAATGAGCGGATATTCCTTTGTAACACTGTTCCTGATTACGCCTTCTCCATCCACCAGCAGCAGCTTTACAGCTGAGGTGCCAAGGTCGATTCCTATATACAGGCTCATAGAGATCCTCCCTTCCAAGTTTGTATACTTAAACGTTTAAGTTATATTTCATTGCTATGATATCATAGAATTTCAAAAAGCACAATGTATAAAAAATCCTAAATTTTTATACATTTTAATGACAAAAAACGACCTCGTAACCGCTGTCATCCTGAAGCGTGAAACGCTGAAGGATCTTCGCCCTGAAACAGGCGGTTTTACAAAGACCGAAAGCGGTCCTCTACCAGATCCGGTTCGCTTCCAATATCACGGCACCCCAGGCAGGAAGCAGCATTCTGTCATCTTCTTCGATCCGTTTTCCCGATTCGAAATCTGTTCCGGAGACCGGCGCGGATACTTCCGCTTCCTCATCCGAGAAGTTCATGGCAAAATGAAGCTGTCCCCTTTTCTTATAGATTACAGGCCATGAAAGCTGCGGAATTTCGATCCCGGCACTGCCGCACACCTGCCGGAAACATGCTTTCAGTTCTTCGACTGAAGCGGTGCATGCAAGATACCAGGCATCTCCATCTCCGAACCGGTTATGGGTAAAGGCCGCATAGCCGCCCCAGTGCTTATCATCGTAATACCGGATGACTTCTGCCCCGTCAGCTTCAGCGAGTTCCATCCATAAATGCCTGTTATTCTTTGTGAAGCACTGATAATGAATACCGAAGACATCGGTAAGTCTGTGCGGCTGTGCATCCGGTCTGACCAGCGCATTTTCATCGGCGAAAAAGCTCCGGAAGCCTGCAAATACCGTTCCCCCTGCTTCGGTGAAATCCCTGACCCTGCTTACCAGATCATCCGATGCACAGTAAAATTCCGGGAATACCAGCATATCATAGCCGCTCCAGTCTGTTTCACGGTCATAAAGGATATCGCAGTCCAGGTTCATCTCGTACAAAGCGCGGTAGAAATCATTTACGATATCATTGTAGATCAGCGACTTATCCGTCGGGAACCAGTTCATGGCAAACAGGTTCTCCGGACTGATGATCATGGCGATCCGGCTCTGCGCCTTCGTTTCCAGCTTAGCGGACAGCTTTTTCAGAAGCGATCCGGTCTGACTGATCTCCCGGTACGTATCCCCCGGTTCCCCGTCATGCGGAAGGATCCCTTTCCAGTAGGTCTCCAGTCCGCCGTGGATCGACGTCCAGGACCAGTACATCTGTCCGCAGGTGCCGGACGCCAGATGGGCAAGGCTCATCAGTTTCAGCTGTCCCGGATACGGAAGCCATCCTGTAAATGCTTCCGCCTGGCTTTCAATAATCAGATACGGCGAACGCTTCAGAGGACGCATAATGCTCCCCCCATAAGCGATCTCCATGCCGGTCAGTTCTCCCGCGGTCGGACAGTACACATCCGCCCCGGTCAGCGTCAGCGCCTTCGCGGCATCATAATGATTAATGCCCGGCTGCACGCCGTAGGAATACCCCTCCTGCTGCCCCGGCTTTCCGAAACTCTTCCACTCAAAATCCAGATTGTGGGTAATGAACTGATCATCCCGTTTATATTCGTTTACAATGTGTGCCTGCCAGTGCAGGAATTCCGACGCCAGTTCTCTTTTATATTCTTCAAAAGCACAGGCGTAACCGCCGTTTACCGTCCCCTCCGGATCGGGAAGTTCTTCAAAGGAAGCGACAGAGGCGCTCCAGTGTCTGAGCATATAAGCCGCATTCAGCGCTTCAATATCTCCGCTGAACCGGGCACGCATCCATTCCCGGAAGCCGTCAAGGACACGGTCATTGTGCATATTGTAATGCTTCGTTTCATTATCGATCTGGAACCCGATCACGTTTTCGTACGGCGCGGTCAGAGAGACCAGCTTCCGGATGATCCGCTCCGCATAGAAACGATACGTCGGATTGGTAATATCCATATTCTGGCGCGGACCGAATTTATTTCTGCCGAGGACTTCCGGATCCAGATCGGATAACCATTTCGGAACCGCGTAAGTCGGCGTTCCGACAATCACATCGATACCATGCTCCGCTGCTGCTTCGATTACGCGGGTCACATGGGAAAAATCAAATTCCCCGCAGCGCGGTTCCTCCACCGACCAGGTGGATTCCGCGATCCGGATCGTATTGATACCAGCCTGTTCCATCAGGGAAAGGTCTTTGTGAAGACGGTCTTCCCTTGCGTATTCTTCGTAATATGCTGCACCGAAGATATAATTGTTCATGATACGAATACTCCTGCTCCATTCCTGTTATAATCCTATTCTACTATATTAAAAGCCAATAATACAGCCGTTTATAAATACATCCGTTCTTTTTTTGCATACCCGTCTGTTTCCTGGTGAAGTGCTTTTTGCACCGAAACGCTTCCGGATGGCATTTCCGCCGGTTTTCATCAAAAGTCAAAATCATCTTCATAACCCTTGCTTTTTTCGCCCGGATGATTAATATAAAAGCGTCGGGCAAAGGATCCCGGCGCGCTGCATGTTTTATGGAGTTTTATACCGTCATGAATGAATCCATAATTCAGGCCATCGGTTTCTTCGGGATGGCTCTTTTTATCCTCTCCTATCAGATCCGGTCCAACCGGGCACTGTTTCTCTGCCAGCTCTCCGGCTGCATCGTATTTATGATCCAGTTCTTTCTGATGGGTGCCTACACCGGTGCGCTCAGCCTGATCATAAATGTCGCCAGGAATGTGCTCCTTTTAAAATCGGACAAATGGAAATGGGCCGGCAGCAGGGCTGCCCTGATCGTGATCCTGCTCCTGCTTACCGGCATGACAGCTTTCACATGGGCCGGACCGAGAAGTCTCCTGCCTTTTTTATCAGTAGCGATCACAAGCATCGGCTACTGGACGAAAAATGCACAGAAGATCCGTCTTTCCCAGCTGTTCGGCTCGCCCTGCACCCTGCTGTATGATATTATCGTGCGTTCCTGGGGCGGCGCGATGAGCGAGTCGATCACGATCCTGTCGATCATCGTTTCCATTTTCCGGTTCGGATGGAAAAATCTGGGAGAAGAGAAAATGTAAAGCAAGAGCCCGGGGACCGTCCCCAGGCTCCTTTTTCATCCTTCAGTAACTGAATTCCGGTTTCGGGAAGACTTTTTTGCTCTGCTTTTCCATCTCCCGTACCAGTTCCTCCGGTTCTTCTCCGATAAAGAACATTTCCTGAATACCCTGCCGCAGGAAATTTCCTCCTGCCATCTTTCCGATCAGCTTTTCCAGATCGTCATAGAAATGATCCACATTCAGTACGCCGATCGGCTTATCATGCAGGCCCAGGCTCTTGAAAGTCAATGTCTCAAAGAATTCATCCATCGTACCGACCCCGCCGGGGGCAATGATGAAACCATCCGCCATTTCCTCCATTTTCTGCTTTCGTTCGCGCATGGTCTCCGTATAGATCATTTCCGTGCAGCCCGGATAAAGCACGCCGTCCACATCGAAGAAAGAGGGTGCGATCCCGATGATCTCCGATGCACCGCCGGCGGTCATCCCCCTGGCGGCGGCGCCCATCATGCCGGACGCGCCTCCCCCGAACACCATGCCGTGCCCGGCTTTGGCCATGGCTTTTCCAAGCGCTTCGCCGGCCAGGATATACTGATCGTCAATTTTATTGCTTGCTGCGCCGTATATACAAAATCTCATAGTTCCTGATCCTTTTTATATCTCCATACTCCCCTGATCTGTCAGCCCCAGGCCGGCGTCGCAGTAAGAAATTCAGACGTGTATCCTTCCGAAGTCCACGGCGGGAAGTACAGCCATCCGACCGTTCCTTCCGCATCCTTTACTTTTACGAACAGGGGATAACCATAAACCGTATCGTCATAAATCTCTTTGGATTCCGGTTTCAGCGGTTTGATATATGTCGGAACAAATGTATCCCCCTCTTTCAGCGTCTTCAGTTCCTGTTTGAAAGAGGCGCTTTTGTAAAGGACCATTTCCTTTTTCAGCTTATAGTATTTTCCTCCAAAGTACGATTCCGAATAATTACTGACGCCGGAAAGTTTGTATTTCGACTCCAGTATCGCTTTCATTTTGCCGCCTGTCAGCTTGATCGGCGCAAGGATATAGTAGCATCCGAAGTTCCCATTGTGAAAAGGCGTGTCATTCTGCAGATAAAGCTTGTTCTTTCCGGTATTTTTATAAGTGCCGGAACCGATCCTGGAGATATCCAGGGGGCACATTTCCCCTTTCACATTTGTGAATTCCGTGCACGCAATGACTTTCTTTGGGCTGACATAGCGCAATACAAAGACCCACCAGTTGCTGTAACCGCCTCCTACATCTACGAGGATTTCCGTATATCTGTCATTTGTTATGAAATCCACGGTCTTTACGCTGTTCACGACAGACCAGTCATCCAGATCTTTCTGAAAGACCGCTTTTTTATTGACATACAGCGTAAAACGCTGCGCAGACTCACTGATGTCTTTAACGGTATACTTAACAGTCTCCTTTTTTCCTCCGTTCAGATCGATCTTGTAAGTCTTCCCTGCTGTAAGTTTTTTCATCTTCAGCGACGCCGCATCCGCATGTCCCGGAAGCAGGAGCAGAAGCATCAGTGCCGATAACAAAACGGTAAATACAATGTTCTTCTTCATTTTCTTCTCCTTTCTGAAGATATTTCTGCCGCAGCCGTCCATGATTACGGACAGACTGCTTTTACTCTGCCACATCTACCGGATATCCCGTCCTCGGGAGCGCTTTCCTGACAGGCAGCCTGTCTTCCGTATCCGCGTATCCCAGCGCCAAGGCGCCGTATACACGTTCCTCTTCCTTCATGCCCAGTTCTTTCATCATACCGAGCAGAACGGGATTCTCATTCAGCCATTTAAGCTGGTTGATCCAGCAGCTTCCCAGATTCAGTTCATTGGCCATGAGCATCATGTTCATCAGCGCGCAGGAACAGTCGGCTATGTTATTTCCGTAATCCTTCTGATTCGCAGTTACAATCAGGACCGGTGCATTATAGTGATAGATGTAATTTCCGGTTTTGGAAGCCCGGATCGAGTTGACCAGGGATTTGTACAGCCCCGGCGTCAGTTCCATTTTAGAGAACTCTTCCTTTACAGACTCCGCCAGCCTGTCCAGTATCTCTTTATTTTTAATAACGATAAAATGCGTGCTCTGGCTGTTCCCGCCGCTCGGCGCGTAACGGCCGGCTTCGACCACTTCATCGACAAGTGCTGCCGGCACCGGGTCCGGCCTGAATTTTCTGGTGCTTCGCCTGGTGAAAATGACATCCTTTGTGTTCATGATCAGTGACCTCCCGTTCTGAAAAGCTCCATCATCTCCGCCGTCAGAGAAATATCATCCGATCTGTCCGGCATTTCCTCCCGCGTCAGAAATTCCCCGCAGGATAGTTCCCTGGTATCCAGCGTAATATGCTCGTCCCCGTCCAGTTCGCAGAAAAAGCCGAAGAGCAGCGAATCCGAAAAAGACCACGGCTGGCTTTTGTAAAAACGCAGATTTTTTACCTTCACACCCACTTCTTCCATCACTTCCCGGTGAACGGTTTCTTCGATCGTCTCACCGATCTCCGCGAAGCCGGCAATGAGTGCGTATCTGGTAAATGTCCTGCCCGCATATTTGGTAAGGAGGATCCTGTCGCCGTGCGTTACAGCCACAATAACAGCCGGTGAGATCTTCGGATAATTCGTAAGCCCGCAGGAATCACAGATGTACGCTCGTTCTGTTCTCGATGGACGCATTTTCCCG
>CAMOZZ010000102.1 GCA_946631165.1 uncultured Lachnospiraceae bacterium
GGCAACGGACTCTGACTCCGTCATTTCAAGGTTCGAATCCTTGTAGCCCAGCTGATCGACCCTTGTAAGATGTTACAAGGGTCTTTTTTATGGCTTATCCCGGCAGACAGAGGCGCCGGGCAATGGCTGAGAGGTGGAAGATGTACAGAAGATCTGACAGAGTAAGATTCAGCGAGATGGATGCAGACGGAAAGATGCGCCTCTCCTCGCTGATGGATGCGCTCCAGGACTGTTCCGACGCCCAGTCTGAGGCGCTGGGCATCGGTTACTCCTGGCTGAGAGCCAGGAACAGGGGGTGGATCCTGCTGCACTGGCACGTGATCATAGACCGTTATCCGCAGGACCGGGAGGAGTACACGGTAGAGACCAGACCGTGGAAATTTGAACATTTCCTTGGCCACAGGAACTTTGCAGTCTATGATAAGGAAGGAACTGCCATTGTAAAGGCAAATTCCAGATGGTGCTTCATGGACACGGCACGTATGCGCCCGGTAAGGCCGGACCCCGAAGAATCAGATCCGTACGGCGTTGATCCGAAACTGGATATGGAATATCTGAAAGAACGAAGAATACCGATACCGAAGGATATGCGGACGTTTTCGCCGGTCGTTGTCACAAAAGATCTTCTGGATCTGAATGATCATATGAATAATGTTAAGTATATCGCGCTTGCGGACAGACTTCTTCCCAGAAGCTTTAAGACGGGGGAACTGAAGGTCGAATATCGGAATGCGGCAAAAGAAGGCGATGTGATCATTCCGAAGATCGGGGAGATCGACGGCTGGCAGACGATAACCATGAATGATGAAAATGACAGAATATATGCTGTCGCCGCGCTGCGGGAGTGAGAATAAGATGTTCGAAATAGGAAAATATCAGGAACTGTATATTAAGGAGATCAATGCTTCAGGCGCGCTGCTTGTCAGAAAGGACGCGCCGGCGGTCACACTTCTGCTGCCAGGAAAGCAGATCCCTGCAGAGGCCCATACCGGCAGTGCGCTGGAGGTCTTTGTTTACAGGGATTCCGAAGACAGGCTGATCGCGACGACGAAGACGCCTGCGATCACGCTCGGAGAGCTGAAGATGCTGACGGTTGCGGAAGTGACAGAGATCGGTGCCTTCCTTTCCTGGGGACTGGACAAGGATCTTTTCCTTCCGTTCAGCGAGCAGAAAGGGAAACTCTCGCCCGGGAAAAAAGTCCTGGCAGGGCTTTATGTGGATAAGAGCGGAAGGCTCTGTGCGAGCATGCGGATCAGCCGGTTCCTGTCAGAGGAATCTCCTTACAGGCCGGGAGACAAGGTGAGCGGGATCGTTTATTCCGTTGCGGAGGACATAGGCGCCTTTGTCGCCGTGGATGGGAAATATTACGGACTGATCCCCACCCAGGAGCTATATACGCGCCTGAAAGTCGGGGATGAAGTGAAGGCCAGGGTACTCAGGGTCAGGCCGGACGGGAAGCTGAACCTTTCAGCACGGAAAAAAGCCTATGCCCAGATGCGCGATGACGCGGAGACGCTGCTGTCCGTCATCGATTCTTTCGGCGGCGAGCTCCCTTTCGGAGAGGAAGCTTCGCCGGAAAAGATAAAAGAAGAACTGGGCCTCAGCAAGGCAGCGTTTAAAAGAGCCGTAGGCCAGCTGCTGAAGCAGAGAAAGATAGAAAAGACCGGTACAGGCATCAGAAGAATCTGATGTGCGGCGGTCTTTTCACGGGGGGTTATTCGCCGGGTGTTTCCGGCTGACGGGTCCTGTCTGTTTCAGGACGGGAACTTCTCAGATAATGCAGTGTACTCCGGAGGATATGTCCGCAGAACTGCAGCTCCTCGGGAGAACAGCTCTTGAGGAGACGCATCAGATCCTGTTCGCTCAGATGATGGAAGATCCCGCCGGTTTCAGCAAGATCATGCGTCCAGTCTGCGTAGCCTAAATCGGATCTGAAATCTGCGTGGCTGAGATTGAAAAGCTCACAGAGCCGGTCCTCGACTTTTCTGGAGAGATCCCTGGTGCCCCGTTCAAGCTGTCCGAGATAATTGGAAGTGATCCCGAGAAGAGAACTGAGTTCTTCCTGGGTCATGTTCCACAGGGTGCGCTCCCTGCGGATCCTCATACCGATCTCCATGCGGAGCTTGTCCCGCTCGCTGAGGATCCTGCGTGAAGATCTGATATTCTTTTTTCCGTTCATTGATGATTACTGCGGGTTTGGATTTGAGTGGACAGAATATATTATAAGCGATAAGTGAAACTAAAACCATAGACGAATCGTGGTGTAAAACACCACAGAAAGTGTAGATCATGGAAGACCGTTACAGCAATGAAGAATTTCAGTACAATTCGGACGACCGCTATACACCGGCCAAAAAAACAGGAAGCAGATTTGCGGCCGGGTTTCTGGCGGGGGCATTCTGCACATTATGCGTGTGTGTGCTGATCATCGGAGGCATGCTTCTGGCGGCCGGGAAATTCAGGATCCCCGGCATTCCGTTCGGAGGGCCCTCTGTTACGGTTACCCCGCCGGAAACGCAGGCGGACGCGCAGGGAAACGGGGATCAGACAGCGCCGTCCGGGAGTGCGGAACAGGCTCCGCAGGCAGGCAGTGCCTATGCACCGGACGGAGCGGAATTTTCGAAGGAATTTGAAAATAAGATCACCGAGATCAACCAGTATATCGACTCGATGTTCATTTTCCCGATTGATAAAGATAAGATGCTCGATGAAGCGGTCAAAGGATATATGAACGGTCTGGGCGATATCTATTCTTCGTATTATACACCGGAAGAATACAAGGAGACGCTGGATGATTCTGACGGGAATTACGTCGGTATCGGCGTGGTGGTGCAGCAGGATGCCAATACGAACGCCGTGAAAGTGATGAATGTCTATCCGGGCAGCCCGGCGGAAGCAGGCGGCATGCAGAATGAGGACATCATCATCAAAGTGGAAGGGGAAGATATCGCGTCCTGGTCCCTGAATGATGTCGTGAAAGCGATCAGAGGCGTCGAAGGGACCCCCGTGAATGTTACCGTATACAGAAGCGGGGAAGAAATCGAGATTTCCATGGTCAGAAAAGGCCTCACCAAGATCACCGTGGAGAGTGAGATGCTGGAGGATCATGTAGGCTATATCAGGCTCACCGAGTTTGATGCGGTGTCTGTCGATCAGATGAGAAAGGCGATCGGAGAACTGCAGGCGCAGGGGATGGAGCGTATGGTGCTGGATCTGCGGGATAATCCCGGCGGATTGCTGACCACGGTCGTTACGCTGGCAGATGATTTTCTGCCGCAGGCAAACATTTTCTACTTCAAGGACAAAGCCGGCAGGCGGACAGATTATAATTCCGAACAGTCACAGATCTATACAGGCCCGATGACGGTGCTGATCAATGGGAATTCCGCGAGTGCTTCCGAAGTGCTTTCCGGTACGCTGAAGGATAATGACAGGGCGCTGCTTATAGGCGAGCAAAGTTTCGGAAAAGGCATCGTACAGTCCTTCTATCCGCTTTCGGACGGATCGGGCATCAAGATCACCACATCCCATTATTTCACACCGCTGGGGACGGATATCCACGGTGTAGGCATCACGCCGGATATTGAGATAAAGGATGACAGAAATACGGAAGAGGATGAGCAGCTCGTAAGGGCTGTGGAAGAAGTGAAAAAACTGAAATAATGAGGCACAAAAAAACAGGTCCTGCGGCTGCAGGATCTGTTTTTTTGTGGCGGATCAATTATTTCTTCAGCAGATCTCTGATCTCTGTAAGAAGGGCGATATCAGCGGGTGTTTCGGGCTCGGGTTCGGGCTCGGGCTCCTGTTCCTTCTGGAACTTGTTGAAAGCTTTGATGATCAGGAACAGTACAAAGGCTGTGATCAGGAAGTTGATGACTGCCTGGATGAAAGCACCGATCATAAGCTGTGCGCTTCCGACTGTGATGGCAAGACTGGAGAAGTCGATTCCGCCGATGATCATTCCGATGATCGGTCCGATCACGTTGTCAACGAGCGCCGTGATGATAGCACCGAAGGCTCCGCCGATGATGATACCGACTGCCATGTTCATTACATTGCCTTTTGCAATGAATTCCTTGAATTCTTTCATGAATCCACTCATATTCCATTTTCCTCCTTTACATCTGCAAAATTGCAGTGGTTTTCAGATAGATTATAATTCGGTTTTTAAATAATGTAAAGATTAATTGAAACCAATATGGTTTACAGAAATTATAGATGACAGATATTGACACCCTGGGATTACGATCTGTTCTGCTGTTCTACGAGTCTGGTCCCGCCGTAGATCTCACGAAGCTTCGGCTTGTCGATCTTTCCGGTGGCGTTTCTGATCACGTCCGCAAAGATAAGCTTTCTCGGTCTCTTGTAGCGGGGCAGATCCAGGCAGAAATGATTGACTTCGTCCTCGGTAAGCGTCTCGCCCTTTACGACCTGGATGATCGCTGCGGCGATCTCGCCCTGACGGTGATCCGGCAGGCCGATGACGGCTACATCGTGGATCTTCGGATGCGCAGCCAGGAAGGATTCGATCTGTACGGGATACAGATTCTCACCGCCGGAGATGATGACGTCTTTCTTCCTGTCTACCAGGAAGATGAAACCGTCCTCATCCTGCATCGCCATATCGCCGGTATGCAGCCAACCGTTCTTCAGGACTTCGGCGGTCGCTTCCGGATTCTTGTAGTATTCCACCATGACGCCGGGGCCTTTTACGCAGAGCTCGCCGACAGTTCCCTGCTCTACAGGTGTTCCTTCGGGATCCACGATCTTTGTTTTCCAGCCTACGCCGGGGATGCCGATCGCGCCGACTTTGTGTGTATTTCCGATGCCGAGATGCACGCAGCCGGGACCGGTCGATTCGGAAAGGCCGTAGTTCGTATCATACTGATGATGCGGGAAGTACTCCATCCAGTGCCTGATCAGGCTCGGGGGAACGGGCTGTGCGCCGATGTGCATGAGACGCCACTGATGCAGCTGGTAATCCTCGAGTTTCAGCCTGCCTGCGTCAAGTTCCGCCAGGATATCCTGCGCCCAGGGCACCAGGAGCCATACATTCGTACAGCCTTCATTGGAAACTGCCTGGAAGATGGATTTCGGTGTGTTCCCTTTGAGGAGTACAGCGCGGCTGCCGGTGTAGAGGGATCCGAACCAGTGCATCTTCGCGCCGGTATGATAGAGCGGCGGGATGCAGAGGAAGCAGTCGTTCTTTGTGATCTGATGATGCGCGGCTTCCATGGCAGCGCTCTGGCTTAACGCCTGATGTTTCAGCAGGATGGGCTTCGGGAAGCCTGTCGTGCCGGAAGAGAAATAGATCGCCGCAAAATCCGTATCCTCGATCAGCACCTTGGGGGCGGTAGAGGAAGCGTTGGACGACTGGCGGAAATAATCCTCCGCATAGGAAGGACACTGATCGCCTACATAATAGATAAGCATGTTGTGCTTGATCTTGTGGGAGATATCTTCAATACGGCCGATGAACTCCGGACCGAAGAAGATGACGTCCGAATCGGAAGCCTGCAGGCAGTAATCGATCTCGTCTGCCGTGAAGCGGAAGTTCAGCGGTACGGCCATGGCGCCTGATTTCAGGATGCCGAAATAGATGGGCAGCCATTCCAGGCAGTTCATCAGCAGGATGGCGCATTTCTGACCGCGCGAAATTCCATGTTCGAGCAGCATGTTGGCAACGCGGTTGGCTTTTTCGTCAAATACCGACCATGTGATCTCCCGGCGGTAGAAGGAAGTGGAAGTGGGCTGGATCAGCTCGTATTCTTTCCATGTCACACGCTGCTCTTCGCGGATCTCGGGGTTGATCTCCACGAGCGCTACTTCATCACCGTACAATTTGCTGTTTCTTTCAAGAAGATCTGTAATTGGCATGTCATATTACCTCTTGACAAAATAAGAATTTTAGGGTATTTATTGATTTAACCCGTTAAAGCATCATAGCATTTATGCGGTGAATTGTCAATGGTGCTTGATTTTATTCCTGAATCTATTTATACTCTAGTGAAATAGAACAGAATACACACCTCACAGAAGGGAGACCTTATAAATGGCAAAAGAGATCATGCTCGGAAATAAAGCTGTGGCGCGCGGCCTTTTTGAAGCCGGCGTATGTTTCATTTCCAGCTATCCGGGCACACCCAGCACAGAGATCACGGAAGAAGCAGCAAAGTACGATGAGATATATTGCGAATGGGCGCCGAACGAGAAGGTTGCCATGGAATCCGCATTCGGCGCCTGCCTTGCCGGAAAGAGAGCTTTCTGCGCGCAGAAGCATGTCGGCCTGAATGTCGCTGCCGATCCGCTCTATACAATGTCCTATACGGGCGTAAACGCCGGTTTCGTGATCGGCGTAGCAGATGATGCAGGGATGCATTCCTCCCAGAACGAACAGGATTCGCGCCACCATGCGATCGCGGCGAAGGTCCCGATGCTTGAGCCGGCGGATTCCGAAGAAGCGCTTGCCTTCGCGAAGCTCGCCTATGAACTTTCCGAGGAATATGATACCCCGGTCCTGATTAAGATGTGCACCCGCGTGGCGCATTCCCAGTCCATCGTGGAAACAGGGGAAAGAACGGTACCGGTAAAACCGTATGAGAAGAATATCGCGAAGTACGTCATGATGCCCGGCAATGCGATCCGCAGACACCCGTTCGTGGAGGAGCGTACGGCAAAGCTTAAGGAATATGCCGAAACAGCGCCGGTGAACCGTGTGGAGATGGGCGGCACACAGCTTGGCATCATTACAGCATCCACTTCCTATCAGTATGTAAAGGAAGTGTTCGGGGACAGCGTCAGCGTACTTAAGCTCGGCATGGCCAATCCGCTGCCTGACAGACTGATCCGGGATTTCGCGGCCAAAGTGGAAAAGCTGGTCGTTGTGGAAGAGCTCGATCCGATCATTGAGAACCATGTGCGTTCTCTGGGACTGGAAGTATCCGGAAAGGATATCCTTCCCGTCTGCGGCGAGTTCTCGCAGAATCTGGTCGCGGAAGCGCTTGGCGCGGAAGTGCCCGCCAGTATTTCGATCGATGATCCGATCCCCGCAAGACCGCCTGTCATGTGTGCCGGATGTCCTCACAGAGGTCTCTTCTATACGCTGAAAAAGAACAGATGCACTGTGCTCGGCGATATCGGATGCTATACCCTGGGCGCTGTACAGCCTCTGGGAGCCATGGAAATGACCCTGTGCATGGGCGCTTCCATCGGTGCTGCGCATGGATTTAATAAAGCAAACGGCGCAGAATCTGAAAAGAAGACCGTTGCTGTCCTGGGCGATTCGACATTTATGCATTCCGGCATGACAGGTCTGGCAAATGTCGCCTACAACCAGTCCAATACGACAGTCATTATCCTGGATAATTCGATCACCGGAATGACCGGACACCAGCAGAATCCCACGACAGGGTATAACATCAAGGGAGATCCTGCCGGAAAGATTGATCTGGAAGCGCTGTGCAGAGCTATGGGCTTTGAACGGGTGCGTGTGGTCGATCCCTATAATCTGAAGGAATGCGACACGGCACTGAAAGAGGAGCTTGCCGCGGAAGCGCCTTCCGTGATCATTTCCAGACGTCCCTGCGCACTGCTGAAATATGTGAAGCATCCGGGACCGATCGCGGTCGAAAGGGAGAAATGCATCGGCTGCAAGGCCTGCATGCAGATCGGCTGCCCTGCGATCTCCATCAAAGAAGGAAAGGCAATGATCGATACCACACTGTGCACAGGATGCAAAGTATGTACACAGTTGTGCAGATTCGGCGCTTTATCCTGATGCGGTAAAGTGCATTAAATTGATGCGGACACGGGAAAATATTGGCTGCAGGCTGTGACTTTCCTGTGCTGACATACATACTGAGGAATGTGCTTCATTTGTTCCTGAGTAAAT
>CAMOZZ010000103.1 GCA_946631165.1 uncultured Lachnospiraceae bacterium
ATCATCTCTTCGGCGCGGTCTATATGACCAGTGATAATGTCGGCGAGTATAATGAAGAGAAAAAGCAGATGCTGGCGGAGGCGCAGAAACTGACAGCGGCGGAAGTGAAGGACATTGCGATGAACGGGAAGATCGTACGGATCGAATATGTGCTGGACGGAAAAGAGGAAGTGCTGTTCTATGATACCGCGAAGGGGGTTCTGGCTGATAAAGATCCGTTCGAAGTGTGAGTAAAACCGAAGACTGCCGGCGGTGGATCCTTCACAGCGGAAGCTGTTCAGGATGACAGACTAAAGAAGTGCTGTGATTGACGGAGGACTGGTCTGCGCAGCAGATGTGAAAAGCTCAGAATAACAGGGAGAAGTTTTCCAGGCAGATGTGAATCGGTCGGGATGACAGTCTTTGTACCGTTCAGACTATGGATATATGCGATTTTAACAGACTGACTTGACATTGTCCGCCTGTTTCGATATACTCACGAAAAGCCTGCGATTGCTGTCAGTGAAAGGAGATAAAAATGGCAAGAATTATAGGGAAAGGCATTACATTTGACGACGTTTTACTGGTGCCCGCGTACTCGGAAGTGACACCCAACATGGTAGACCTTTCTACGAACCTGACAAAGAAGATCAGACTGAACATTCCCATGATGAGCGCGGGAATGGATACTGTAACGGAATACCAGATGGCGATTGCCATGGCCAGACAGGGCGGCATCGGCATCATTCACAAGAACATGTCCGTTGAGCAGCAGGCGGATGAGGTGGATAAGGTAAAACGTTCCGAGAACGGCGTTATCACCGATCCCTTCTATCTTTCCCCGGATCATACACTGGCAGACGCAAATGAACTGATGGCAAAATACCGCATCAGCGGCGTGCCGATCACAGTTGGCAGGAAGCTTGTCGGCATTATCACGAACAGAGATCTGAAGTTCGAGACGGATTTTTCCAAGAAGATCTCCGAATCGATGACTTCTGAGAATCTGGTCACGGCAAAAGAAGGCGTGACACTGGAAGAAGCCAAGGCGATTCTTGGCGAAGCCAGAAAAGAAAAACTCCCGATCGTGGATGATGATTTCAATCTGAAAGGCCTGATCACCATCAAGGATATTGAAAAGCAGATCAAGTATCCGCATTCCGCAAAGGACGGGCAGGGAAGACTGCTCTGCGGCGCTGCTGTCGGTATCACGGCGAACATGATGGACAGAGTGGAAGCGCTTGTTGCGGCGAAAGTCGACTGCATTGTTGTCGATTCTGCGCACGGCCATTCCAAGAATATCCTGAATGCTGTCCGGACCATTAAGGCATCTTTCCCGGAACTGCAGGTGATCGCCGGAAACGTTGCGACGGGCGCTGCCACGCAGGCGCTGATCGATGCCGGCGTAGATGCTGTGAAAGTCGGGATCGGCCCCGGATCCATCTGCACGACACGTGTTGTTGCGGGTATCGGCGTACCGCAGATCACAGCCGTCATGGACAGCTATGATGTGGCAAAACAGTACGGCATTCCGATCATTGCCGATGGCGGCATCAAGTATTCCGGAGATATGACCAAGGCACTGGCGGCAGGCGGCAGCGTCTGCATGATGGGTTCGATGTTCGCGGGCTGCGACGAAGCGCCCGGCAGCTTCGAGATCTTCCAGGGAAGAAAGTATAAAGTTTACAGAGGCATGGGATCCATTGCCGCCATGGAAAACGGCAGCAAGGACAGATATTTCCAGACGGAAGCCAAGAAGCTTGTTCCGGAAGGCGTGGAAGGCCGCGTAGCCTACAAGGGAAGCGTAGAGGATACGATTTTCCAGCTGGTCGGCGGCATCCGTTCCGGTATGGGATATTGCGGAGCGGCTACACTGGAGGAGCTCAGAGACAAGGGAGAATTCATTGAGATCTCGGCAGCGTCCCTGAAGGAAAGCCATCCTCATGATGTACATATCACAAAAGAAGCGCCGAACTATACGGTGGAAGGCTGATAAACAACAGAAAAGAGAAGATCAGAGAACAGGCGGCGCAATGCTGCCTGTTTTTTATGATATTCGGGGCGTTGACTGGGCAGGATTCTGTTCGTAAAATCTTTACATTACAGGGTACATTTGATAAAGTCAAAGCAGAAAATGGCGGCAGCAGAGATCGCACGTGAAAACAGGAAGCTGGCTGTATTGCGATCCGTTTTGTGAAAGGAGATGCAGAAAATGTCATTGCCAACACTGGGATTTATAGGAACCGGTACGCTGACGACCGCTTTGGTGACAGGCTTTTGTGAACGGGCGGCTGATAAGCCGTACAGGATCATTGTCTCTCCGCGGAACAGGGACAATTCGAAGATGCTGCAGGAGAAATATCCTGACCGCGTGACTGTGGCAGAGAGCATGCAGGATGTACTGGATCAGGCGGAATGGATCATGATCGCGATCCTTCCGGATGCCGGGGAAGAAGTATTAAAGGGACTGCAGTTCAGAAAAGAGCATAAGGTGATCAATTTTATGTCGGATAAACTCCTTCCGGATATCCGGTCGTGGATCGGTGATACCGAAGTGCTGGTGCATATGGTCCCGCTTACGTACAATGCAGTCTTCGACGGACCGATCGTTCTGTCTCCGCCCAATGAAGAGGCAGCGGAAATCTTCGGCAGTATCGGGAAAGTCGTTCAGCTGGAGAACCGGTTCCATGCGGCTATGTTCGCTGCGGTCACCGGTTATGAAGTGCCCATCTTCTCCCTGCTCAGCACTATTATAGACTGCTGTGTCAGGGAAGGCGTTCCGGCTGATGCCGCATTTCAGTATGTTACGGGCTTTTTCAAGACAACCTGCGATTATGCGTGTACGCTTGATCCGGAAGGTATTAGAGACAAAGCGGCTCATTCGACGCCCGGCGGGATCAACTACATGGTGAAGCAGGGGCTGCTCGAAAAAGATGCTTTCCAGGCCTGGGATGATGCCCTTCAGCCGGCGATCGAGAGGCTTGCGGCGAATATACCGCGTTAGAAACAGGAAAAGCAGAACAATATAAACAACAGGGGGATTCATTCTATGAGAGATGTAATCATTATCGGTTCCGGCCCTGCGGGCCTCACGGCAGCCATTTATGCGAACCGTTCCGGTCTGGACACCGCTGTCATCGAGGCGCTTGCCGGCAGCGGCGGCCAGGTCGTCAACACTTCCGAGATCGACAACTATCCGGCCCTGCCCGGCATCAATGGTTATGAACTCGGCATGAAGATGCGGGAGCACGTGGATTCGTTCGGCGTTCCGGTCATTCAGGACAAGGTGACGGCCATTGATCATTCCGAACCCGGCAGAATGGTGGTGAAGGGTGAAAAGGATTCTTACGAGGCAAAAGCTGTCGTTATTGCAACAGGCGCAAACCACAGGCTGCTGGGCGTTCCCGGTGAAAAGGAGCTCGCCGGCATGGGCGTCAGCTACTGCGCGGTGTGTGACGGCGCGTTTTACCGCGGGCTGACAACGGCGGTCGTCGGCGGCGGAAATGTGGCTGTGGCTGATGCACAGTATCTGTCCCGTATCTGTGAAAAAGTGTATCTGATCCACCGCAGGGATTCCTTAAGAGCGATGGATTCGCTGCAGAAAAAGCTTCTTTCCACACCCAATGTGGAAGTGAAATGGAACAGTATTGTAAAGGAAGTCAGGGGGAAGCAGGAGGTTGAAGCGCTGCTGATCGGTACCAGACCGGACGCGGACAGTGATTATAATAAGGAAGAGATCCTGAAAGTGGATGGTGTCTTCATGGGCGTCGGCATGATCCCGACGGCTGATTTCATTGATGACATCGCCAAAGACGACGGCGGATATATCATTGCCGGAGAGGACGGCGTCACCAGTATTCCCGGGATTTTTGCAGCGGGAGATGTGCGCGCAAAGAACCTCCGCCAGATCATTACCGCCTGCGGTGACGGCGCAAATGTAATCTCTTCTGTCGAAAACTATCTTGCGGAACTGTAACGGAGATACCGCATATATTGTGGACGGGTATCGGATGGCAACAAGATGTGGTAATAATATTGTAACATATTGGAAAGCACTGCAATATAAAAGAACTAAGACTTAAGCAAAACAGAATAAATACAGTCAAAAACACCTCAAAGAGTGCACGTTTTCGAACAAAATATTGATCTTTCGTCAAAAAAACATTGACATCCATGTAATGATTTGCTATATTTTGTAACATAAACGTAATAATTGCAACTCAGGAGGTGTTTTTGTGTTCAAATTTAAGCGATTGATAATCCGTGCGACTGCAATCGTGGTTACAGGAACGATGGTTTCTGCTTCCCCGATCATGGCTGCCACAGGTGCAGCTCACGCCGGAATCTCCAGCGCGCTTTATCAGGAAGACACGATAGCCGTCGGAGGAGTAGCGAAGACTGTAAGGATGAGCGAAGCTGCCAGCAACGCCCGTTCCGTAATGTCACAGAATAAATACGAGAAAACAGATGCAGAGAAGGCGGAGAGCAGGCAGCTTGCCGAGCAGATCGACAAACAGGCCGAAGAGAAGAAAGCGCCTTCACCCTATGCAAATATCGCGATCGCGCAGGTAAAGAGCTGTGTACGTATCCGTACAGCCCCCAACTCTGACGCGGAGGTCGTCGGAAAAATCTACAACAACGCAGCCGCCAATATCGATGCGATCGTTGACGGAGAGGACGGCGACTGGTACAAGATCCATTCCGGATCCGTAACAGGTTATATCAAATCGGATTACTTTGTGACCGGTGAGGAAGCTGAAGCGATCGCTTTTGAAGTCGGTGATGTAAAGGCTACCGTTTCTGCTGAAACATTAAGACTGAGATCCGGAGCGGATACGGGAAGTTCTGTTATTACACTGCTTTCCGCGGATGAGAAATATGATGTGATCGGACAGTCGAACGGTTTTGCAAAACTGCGCATCGACGATGATGTATCCGGTTATGTTGACGACGCTTACATCAAATACACTGTAAGATTTGATAAGGCCGTTTCCATCGAGGAAGAGCGGGAAGCGCTCGAAGCACAGCGTAAAGCGGAAGCAGCGGCAGCGCGTGAACGTGCAGAAGCCGAAGAGCGCAAGGAAGCCAGCCGTCAGAAAGCCCAGGCTGCTGACGACGATGAGGATGAAGCAGAGGCTGCTGAAGAACCGCAGGAAGAGGAGCGCGAAGAAGCCGAACCTGAACGCGAGGAAGAACCTGAACGCGAAGCGGAAGAAGAACGCGCAGAAGAGGAAGAGCCCGAGCGCGAGGAAGAGCCTGAACGCGAAGCGGAAGACAAGGCAGAGCCTGAACCCGAGCCCGAGCCCGAGCCTGAACCCGAGCCGGAAGAGGAAAATGAAGAGGATGCTGTAGCAGCTGCAGGTGCAGCGGAAGAAGTAAAAGCTGATCCTGAGCCTGAACCGGAAGAGGAAGATGAGCCCGAGCCGGAACCTGAATCCGAACCTGAAACCGAACCGGAAGAAGAGGAGGAAGAGGAAGACAACTCCAGCGCCAGCAGTTCTACCCGTGAAGCGATCGTTGATTATGCGCTTTCCTTCGTCGGAAATGTTCCTTATGTATCCGGCGGAAACAGCCTGTCAAGCGGCGTTGACTGCTCCGGTTTTGTACAGCAGGTATTCAAACATTTCGGGATCAGCCTTCCCAGAACCTCCGATTCGATCGGCGGTTCCGGAAGCAGCGTAAGTTCCAAGAACAAACGCCCCGGAGACATCGTTTATTACGGCGGACACGTTGCCATCTACATCGGAGACGGTCAGGTGGTGCACGCTTCCAATGAGCAGTCCGGCGTGAAGGTCTCCTCCTGGAATTACCGCGGCGTAAGCAGCATCAGAAACGTGATTGATTAATCATTTACAGACAACCAGTTTCGGACACCTGCCGGCTCTGTGCCGGCAGCGGTTTGCCCCAAATGCATATACATACGGCCCCGCCTGTCAGCGGGGCTTTTTTTTGCGCCGGAAATGAGTTATAATGAGTGGCACGGCGCAGAAACATGCCGTGAAAGAAAGAGAGAAATGTAATGAACAAAGTAAGACCAAACCCGAAAGCATTGTTTCCCATTCTTGTATTCCTTGTCCTCTATCTGGGCGGAGGGATTTATTTTGAGTACATCAGCCCGGAAGAAGGACGGATGGGATTCTATGTGATGTCAGTTGTAGTATCCTTCGGACTGGCGCTGATCGTCGCTTTCCTGCAGAACAAAAGCCTGTCGTTCGATGAAAAAGTGAGCATCTGTGCGAAGGGCATCGGCGATGACAATATCGTCATCATGCTGTATATCTTCCTGATGGCCGGCGCCTTTTCAGGTCTGGCAAAGGAAGCCGGCGGCGCAGCGAGCACCGCGAACCTGATGCTGGATATTCTCCCCGGTTCGTTCGCGATCCCCGGCATGTTCCTGATCGCCTGCCTGATCTCCATGGCAATGGGTACGAGCGTGGGAACGATCTCTGTTATCGTACCGATCGCGGCAGAGATCGCAAAAAATACGAATTTCAACATGGCTGTTATTACGGCTGCTGTTGTCGGCGGCGCCATGTTCGGAGACAACCTGTCCGTTATTTCCGATACGACAATCGCTGCTACGAGAACGCAGGGCGTGGAGATGCGGGACAAGTTCCGGACAAATATTAAGATCGCGATTCCCGCAGCGATCGCGACGCTGGTCATTCTTGTTGTTTATACGATGAGAAATCCCGGCGCGGCACTGGAGCATTATGATTTTAATATTTTCCTGGCGATGCCGTATTTTGTCGTTTTGATCCTGGCTGTTGTCGGACTGAATGTGTTCTTCGTGCTCGGTCTGGGAATCATTCTGTTCCTGGTGATCGGGATTGCCGCAGGGACAATATCGTTCTCCGCTGCCTTCTCGGCGATGGGAACCGGAACAAATGGTATGTTTGAGACGATGATCGTGACCATTCTGGTGGCGTCGATCAGCTCGCTGATCAAGGCGCACGGCGGTTTTGAAGCGGTGCTTGATTTTATCAGGAGACATGCCAAAAGCGTCAGAGGCGGAAAGCTGGGCATCTGCCTGCTTACAGCGCTGATGGATATCTCTACCGCGAATAATACCGTGGCGATCGTTATCGCAGCGCCGATCGCGAAGGATATTTCGGAAGAATACGGGATCGAACCGAAGGTGACGGCTTCGCTGCTGGATACATGCTCCTGTGTTTTCCAGGGCATCATCCCTTACGGCGCGCAGCTGCTGGTGGCGGCGAGCATCGCGCAGATCTCCAGTATTTCCATTATCCCGTATCTGTACTATCCGTTCCTGTTGGCGGTGTGCATGCTGATTTCAATTCTCTTCGGCAGAGAGAAATAAACGCGCTGTATAAAAAGAGCTGTCATTCTGAAGCCGCCCGCTTTTGCCAGGCAGAATACTTCAGGCTGTCATTCTGAAGCCGCCCGCTTTTGCCAGTATGTGTGTTCCCAATTTTATCGGTGCCGTGATCTGCCAGATCGACACGGAAGTCTTTTATGACAGGCTCAACGGCAGCAGTGATGATCCGACAGACTTCTTCATCCTTGACCGTGACCGCAATATCCTGATGTCCGCGCCGGCATCAGCAGACAATATCCGCGCAGCACTTGATGAAAAAGCGGATCAGGAGCTTCTGTCGGATTTCGATGACGGATTTATCTATGCGCAGTTGGAAGATTACGGTCTGATCTGCGGACTGGGAACGGACACGCTGTTTGAAAAAGTCAGTCTTCTGACAATCGTTTTAACGCTGCTTCCGTTTATCATTGTCTATGGTTTATTCTCGCTTCTATAGTGAACCTCTCACGTTTAAAAACGCGAGCTTCCAAAGCCGCTTTAAGCGTCGGATTATATAACGACGGATACACCTGAAAATTAGATGCGCCGTTTAAGGCGCAAAAATCATGCCGGAAACGGCACAA
>CAMOZZ010000104.1 GCA_946631165.1 uncultured Lachnospiraceae bacterium
TCGTTATAAAATACTGTTAAGTATCCCGGAAGTTTCCGGAGGAAGGAAGGTACGGATCTCCTGCAGATACCCGTCCCGAACATACAGCTATGACATTTGACAGCAAAGAAATGGAGCAGCTGGTCCAGGCAGTCACAAGATCAGTCATGCAGCGTCTTGCAGACGGAGACCCGGTCAAGGACAAAGACAGCAGCGGTGTTCTGAAAATCGCGGCCAAGGCGGTAAAATGCGAACCATTTCAGGGCAGAGGCGACGTGCGTCTGAAAGACATTGTCACGCTGGAGGAATCTCCCCGCATCGGCGCCGGCATCATGGAGGTCGACCATGCGGATTTCCCCTGGACACTTACTTATGATGAATTTGATTACATTATCGAAGGCACGCTTGAGATCGTGATCGACGGACGCGTGATTTCCGGAAGCGCAGGAGACATCCTGCATATACCGAAGAATACAGCGATCCATTTCCGTTCCCCCGGCTTTACGAGATTTGCTTACTTCGTCTATCCGGCCGACTGGGAAAGCCAGTCTTAAGCAGCCCTGTGCTGATCCTTCTGAAAGACTTCAAAAAACGCTGTTCCGGGTATTCTCTCCCGTGAACAGCGTCTTTGTTTTTTCTGCCGGAGACCAGCCAGCACAGCCGGAGCCAACGGAATCTCAGGACAGATAATGATCCATCGTTTTGAAAAGTTTCTCAATAAACAGCGGTTTTTCTGTAAACGCATTCATCCCGGCTTCCAATGCAGCGCGCCTGTCCTTTTCATATACATTTGCGCTCATGGCGATGATCGGAACAGACGCCTTCTTTTTATCTTCCAGATGTCTTATCCTGCGCGCAGCTTCTATGCCATCCATCTCCGGCATCATGATATCCATCAGGATCAGATCATAATAACCTGCAGCAGCTGCTTCCACCATCTGAACGCACAATGCACCATTCTCAGCAAACTCGACCTCTGCGCCGGTCTGATACAGGATCTCTCCCGCGATCTCCCGGTTCAGCCTGATATCCTCCGCTACCAGGATCCGTTTTCCGCGAAAAGCATATTCCGCTGCGGTATCGCTGCATTTTCCTGTCCATTCGCCGAGATATTCACCCAGTTCCTGCACATTGGCCGGATATCCCCTTACAGAGACCTCTTCATCGTTTTTATAGGTGACGCGCATCAGTTCATCGACTGAGCGCAGAAGATATTCTCCCGAAATACGGATGCTTTCCAGATACCGGCAAAGCCTCTCATCATCCTTCCTGTAAAGCTTTGCCATGTCCACACATCCGAGGATCATATGCAGCGGCGTGCGGATATCATGTGACATTTCGTAGATCTTTAAAAGCCTTGAAGGCTGTCCGTCATCAACGCTCTGACTGAACAGATCATCGGCTGTCACACCGAAGATGTCTGCCAGTTTCGGTATAAGGGTTACGTCCGGATAAGAAACGTCACGCTCCCATTTCGAGACAGCTTTGTCAGTAACGCCAAGCCGTCCTGCAAGCGCGGCCTGCGTCATTCCGTTCTGTCTCCTGAGGGAGCGTATATAGGTTCCAAATGATGCTTTTTTCACCTGTATGCACCTCCCACCTTAAGATACCACGCATCCGGGTGGGAAGCAATCTACACTTGGTTTACATAGTCCGATCAGTCGACTGCCAGTCTGCGCACCTGGGCAAGCGCATTTTTCATCGCCGGAACATTGATCACGATCAGCGTAAGCAAGGCTTCCAGGCCAAGATACATAAAGTTGTATACGATCGGGTATACCGGCGCCAGGGATTTCGGGAAGTTCTCCGGCATATACGACATCCAGTAGAAATATCCGGCCATACTGGCGAAGACACCGCGGCCGATCACACCGGCAATATATCCGATCGTAAGCCCGTTCTTCCGGTTTGCAAAGAAGCCGGCGATCCCCAGTGCGCCGAACGCCAGCAGATAATCGCAGCAGACCTGGAAGAAAGTCAGGAAATACGGTTCCTGAATGAACTGGAGAATTCCATAGGCCAGGCCGACCAGGATACCGGTCCCTGCGCCGTACCAGTTCGCGATCAGAACAATGAACAGCATCGACATCAGCGTTACTGCTCCGCCAAACGGCAGCTTGAACAGCTGAATATAGGATGCCACGAAGGCAAGCGCGATGCCCATGCCGCAGAACGCGAGCTGTTTGGGTGTAAATCTTTTCTTATGCGTGAACTTTCCGGCAAGAAGAGATCCGACGATCACGGCTGCGATCCCTGCGATAATAAAAGCAGCATAACCGGCAGTCGTAAGGCCGCCATCGGGTGTTACAAACATAAAAAAGCCTCCTTTTTCTGCAAGGAGGCAATCATCTTTCCGGATCTGTCCGCTGCATAACAAGACATGCGGCAAAGACAGTACTCTGCGTCCCTATCGCCGGTATTACCCGGATCAGGTTCAAAGGGTCTGCGGCCTGCGCCGCACTCTCAGCAATTGCTCCCCTGCTTTAATTTTTTATCATTATAGAACGCTCACCGTCATATGTCAAGCGGCGGTATGGAATTCACTGAAGGCTGAACCGCATCATGACGGCATTATGATCGGAATAAGCAAATCCGGCGTCGATATTATGCAGTTCAAGCATCCGGACATTATCCGAGATCAGGAAACCATCCACCACGAACACCTGACAGTCCGGGCCGGCAGGCACATCGCAGTTGCGGCATGTGGCAATCAGTTCCGGATCATCGTAGTCAAGGCACTGGCTGATGCCTTCCGGCAGAAGGTTTACAGGGAATGGCTGCGCCCATCCGAAGTCCGTGAACGCGTCTCCGCCAAGGACGATCGTGGAATCGCCCGTAAAATCATGGTTGAAATCACCGCCGCATACACAGTAGTTTCCCTTATCATATTCTTCTTTCATATCCGTAAGAAGCTGCGTCATCTGGGATGTGCGGATGGTGTCGCTGCCGCCGTAAGCGGATGCATGAATATTGTACAGGACCAGTTCTTTCCCCCCTGAAACCGGAATCCTGGAAACACTGTAGCATCTGTCAAGATCCAGGAACTTGCCGAAACCGGAAGATACTTCCAGCTGCCGGCGCTCTGCCGACGTAATGGGTGCACGGCTCAATGTCATGATCCCCGAATTGGAAGCGCCGTGAGGCTGTGTAAACGGATACATCAGAAATGCGGAATGATAATTCACGGCAAATACTTCCGCGTAGTCAGGAAACTTCTCTTCCATCATGACACGCTGATCAACGTGATAGCTGCGTGTCGAATCCGTATCGACTTCCTGAAAGAGGACAAAATCAGGCGAAAATGATATCGCTGCGTCCGCAAGCCCGTTGATATCATTGATCACGGTTTCTTTGTCATTCGCCCATGACTGTGTGCCGCCATCCATAAAAAACGTAAAATCCGGTGTATAGGCACCAAACCCGCAGTTCTGGGTGACGATCGTATACTCACCATCCGCCGCGAGTTCGTTCACCGACGGGCTTCCTGCCGGTTCCAGCGCCTGGTGATCTTCTATCCTGCTGTAAGTCAGGACAACGTAAAGCACATACCCGATGATAGCTGCGAGCAGTATACATACGATAACGACCGGTATCTTCCACCATTTCTTCTTTTTATTCATAATCCATATTCTCCTGTCTCCGGCAGCCGCTGTGCCGACGATTCTTCCTTCGGCAGTGCAGATTCATGTCCGGTCATCACCGAATTCCCGTACCGCCCCGGCAAAACCATGTTCCCGGTATGCCTTCCAGAAAAGCGCTCTGTCTGCCGGTTCTTCGGTCGGACAGGACAGCTTTTTCTGCTGGGAGAGCGCTTCCGCCGGATCTCTTTGTTCGTACTGCAGATTCGCACATCGTTCAAGCAGCTGTCTGCCTGCCTGCGTATTGGCCAGGATCAGCGAAACGCCGCGGCGGTCGCACCATTCCTCACTGAACTTTTCGATGCCCCAGTAATCGGCAATGGTGAGATCGGATGCTCTGCGGATATCCGTAAACGGGCAGGAATAACAGCTGGGGCGCAGCAGATATCTTTTTCTGAAGAACATCTCAAAAAATCTGGTGTCTTCCAGACGTTCTTCTTTTCCTGCCACCCTGTAGTACACCTGATACTGTCCGCGGAACCATCCTTTTTCCTTCGATCTGAACGAAGCAAATGTCAGCGGAGCGCCCTGCTCTTCTTCAAGCATCCTTTTATAATCCGTCCAGCTGCGGGGGCTTGGCGCGCCGAAGCAGACAAGATCCACCAGAATGAGACTGGCCGGTCTTCCGAATACGGAACGTACCGCTGCGGTCTGACAGGGCGTTCCGGTAAACATTACTTTCCGGCCGTTCTTCAGATCTTCTTCCAGCATTGCATATATGTCCCGGTCAATCCTGCTCTGCACATACTTTGAGAAACGCATGTCATCCCTTCCGGTCCGGCTGTCCGTGCGGGCATGGCATACATCCAGCTTCTCATCAAAAACGACGCCGTAGACCGTTCCGTTTTCACCAAGTACAACATCAGACAATGCAGTGAAGGCACCGCCAGACGTCGAGTGAAAAAGGACATCCCCGTCGGTATGCTTCGCGACATAGAATGCCGGCGCTGTCTTTTCCTTATACTGCTCCGGCTTCATGACCGGACAGACTTCTCTGCAGGCGCCGCAGTCATCGCATTGATCCGCGGCGACCTCAGGTACTGCAAAACCTTCTTCCTCTGCAATCATACTGACCGCGCCATTCGGACAGATATAACTGCAGGCGCCGCAGCCGGTGCATCTGCCGGGCTCTGCAAGCAATTCTTTCATTTCCTGTTTCCCCGCCTTCATCTGATCTTTTCTGTCAATGCACAGATCTCATCAATATAATCCCCGATGATCCTGATCGTATCCTTAAGCGCGGCATCAGTGCTGATATCGATACCGCCTAAGGCTGCCAGCTCCAGCGGCGGCAGCGTACTGCCCGCGGCAAGCACCTTCTTCCAGTCCGCGACTGCAGGGGCGCCTTCTTCCTCTATCCGTCTGCACATCTGCGTTGCGACCGTGAGGCCGGCACTGTAGCTGTAGGAATAAAGGCCATTATAATAATGCGGCTGCCGCATCCATGTCAGTTCCGCACCGGGCATCAGTTCAACGGCATCCCCCCAGAATTTTGTCAGCACGTCCTTAAAAATTCTGCTGAGTGTCTCTGCCTGCACACTGCCGCCGGCATCGACGATCTTATATACCTCGCGCTGGTAAGCTGCTTCCAGCAGATGGGTGACAAAATTATGGTAATAGGTATTGCTGACCATATTGGACAGCACCCATCGGCGAAAACGCGGATCGTCTTCCGTCTTAAGGAGATAATGTGCCATGAACAGTTCATTCATGGTGGACGGCGCTTCCACGAAATAGCCGGAAACATTTGTATCGAATATGCACTGGGCGTCTCCGCAGAGTTTAAAATGTCCTGCATGACCGAGTTCATGTGCCAGCGTAAACATATCCGACATCTTCTCATTCCATGACAGCAGGATAAACGACGGCTTTCTGTACGGGCTGGCGCAGAATCCTCCTGTGCTCTTGCCCTGGTTGCGTGCGAAATCCACCCATCTGCCGTTCCTGGCTTCCCGGATCATGGAGATATAATCCTCTCCCATCAGCGACAGGCCTTTTTCTATCATGTCCCATGCCTGTGCCCTCGTGATCGCAGGGCTGTAATCCGGATCGACAGGCAGCTTCAGGTCTGCATAAGTCATCCTGTCAAGATGATGGACATTTTTAATGAGTTCCGCGTATCTGCGCATGTGCGGTGCCAGATCCTCCATGATCCTGTCGATCTGGCGGTCATACATTTCCCGTGTGACGCGGTCGAAAGACAGATCCGGCGCCCACATATCCTGATAGCCGCGCAGATCCGCCATCGTCTTTGTATGCTGTACATAGGTATTATATACTGCGGCTGTACCGTTCTCATACTGCCGCAGTTTCGCGTAAAAGGCATCGGCTGCAGCGCGGCGTACCGCAGTATCCGGTTCGTATTCGTAATGATCCTCATACAGGGAGTATCCCAGAGGATATTCCTTTCCATTCGCGGTAAAAGGATCGAACTGCATGTCTGCGAGTTTCAGCGTGTTGTAGATATCCGTCGGTGCTTCTGTTGTCCGGGAGATTGCCGCTAGTATGCGTTCCGCTTCCGGATGCAGGCGGAATGGTTTTTCCCGCAGGACTGTCTCCAGATATCCGCGGTATCTTCCGTCCAGTTCCGCAGCTTCTTTCAGAATCGTTTCTTCGGCTGCGGACAGTTCGCTGTCTATAAAGGAGAGGCTGCTCTCAATCCCTGCAATAACACGGTTTACGCGTGATGCGCGGTCCTGGTTGGCACTGTCGTAATAATCCACCTCTACGGCCAGGAAGGCGTAATCCCCGATCACGGACATCAGCTCACACACTTGCCGGTAATCGTCAAGGCAGGCCGCGATGGTTTCCGCATCCGTCAGTTTCCCGGGATATTTCTCTGCCATTTTATCCGCCAGCGCCTGCAGCCTGCCTAGATCCTCCTGCATCTCTTCGGAGGACCTGTACAGCAGCGACAGATCCCAGGTCTCTTCAACCGGTACTTCACTTCTTCTTGCTAATTTATCCTTCATTGTAACTGCTCCTGTCTGTTCCGTTCATCCGCCAAGCCATTTTTCCAGCAGCACAAGGCCCACGCCCGGAATCCCGTTGAACACCGTCGGCACAATGCCTATTTCCTCATATCCCAGTGATTGATACATGGCCCGGGCGGTATGGTTCTTTTCGTTCGTATCGATCCGCAGTTCCGTACACCGGTGCGATACTGCATACGCTTCATAGAAACCGACAAACTCTTTTCCCAATCCTTTTCCGGCAAAGCGCGGAGAAATAACCAGGGTATGCAGCACACATACCTGATCATCCCCGGCTTCGTGTTTCCAGGGAGCGCCGTAATAGACATCCACCTGGATCTGATTAATGATCGCCGCCCCTGCAATAATCCCTTCCTTTTCAAGAACAAAAAGATCTCCGCGGTTCAGCGCAGCTTCCGCTGTAGCCCTTACCGGGTAGACCCCGCGGAGCCATCCGATCATCAGCTGTCCGCATTCTTCCGCAGTATGTATCTCATCATAGATTCCGGCGACCGCTGCCAGGTCCGATTTTACAGCTTTTCGAATCATACGCTGCCACTTTCCATCAGTAATAAAGCGTAACCGTCACATCTTTATCCTTCAGAAGCGTCTTCATTTCCTTTTCCGTTTCTTAACGAAGCTGCGCCACCCAGGCAGCCAAGTCTTTTGAGCAATCTTCTTTTCCATACCTGCTCCCCTTAATAACCCGCCGGGAATTTTGATGCGTCCTGACCGTCTTTGGCGCCTGCTTCAAGGGCGTCGACTGCTTCCATGTCATCCTCTGACAGTTCGAAATCGAACAGCGAGATATTCTCAATGATCCTGCTTCTGTTTCCTGATTTCGGGATCGGAATCTGATCATGCTGTACATGCCACCGGAGCACGATCTGCGCAGGAGTCTTCCCGTATTTTTCAGCGAGCGCCGAAACGGCCGGAAGCGCCAGGTCCTTCGTACGGTTCAGCGGCTCATAGGAAATGATCTGAATCTGCCTGTCCCTGCACCAGTCGATCAGTTCACGCTGCTGATAGCTGGGGTGGCATTCGATCTCGTGCACAACGGGATATACCCCGAACGCATCTTTTATCTGCTGCAGCTGTGCAATATTGAGATTTGAAACACCGGGAACACGGACATATCCTTTCTCCGTCATTCTGAGAAGCTGCTCATAGGCAGAAAGACGTCTTTTATCATTCGTTCCCGGCCAGTGCAGGATATAGG
>CAMOZZ010000105.1 GCA_946631165.1 uncultured Lachnospiraceae bacterium
TCTGACTGAGAATCTGGAACAGCCGGTCCGTGAAGTGGTGGCTGATCTGAATGTCGCGCTTGATAAGTACGGACGATAAAGAGTAAAAAAGAATGTACCGACAGCCGGAAGACTGTCGGTACATTCTTTTTTTGGTAATATCTTCGGTGCCATCCCTGCAGATATATACCATTGACGATTGTATTCTCCTGTGTCAGAATCGCGGTAACAGCATCGACCCCGGGACCAGATCCCACTCCTTTCCGGGGACAGCGGCTGTTTCCGCACTCAGATGTTTCAGGAAGGATTATTTAAATCAGATTAGATTGCTGCAGAAAAAACTGTTGAGCAGAAAACGAACAGGGCAGAGATGCTGACCACTGTGCTGAGAATCCCGGTGATGATTTCAGGTGTAAATACGGATTTCATGATAGCGCCTCCTTCTTATAATAATTTTACAAAAACAGTTCTGTATATTGGATGATGCATCGCACTTCCGGATGTTGCAATTCATCGTTGCTGTTCTTTACAGTTCGTATTTTAGGGGAAAATCGGGGTTTACGGAAGACAAAAAATGTGATATAGTTATTAGGGAAACTTATATCACTATTTTACGATGAATGATGCGGTATACAGCAGGAAAGCCCCTGGTCGGGAAACCGGAACGGCAGGTGCCGCTGTTCGGATGATGCGTAAATACGGAAGGAAGAACAGAAGATGGATGACAGAAAGATCAGATGTCTCCTGACCGTGCTTGAGATGGGGAGCATAAATGCAGCCGCAGAACGTCTTCACGGTACACAGTCGGGAATTACACAGACAATGAATGCGATCGAGAATGAACTCGGATTTAAAATACTGAACCGTACGAGCAAAGGCGTCACGCTTACCAGTGAGGGGAAAGAGATCCTTCCTGTGATCAGGAAGCTGAATGCGGATTTTACCCGTCTGGAACGACAGGCTGCAGACATAGCACGGGGGGCAAACACCATTCGGATCGGTACCTATTCGAGTATTGCGAATGCCTGGCTGCCGGAAATGATATCCCTCTATGAAGAGGTGAATCCTGATGTATCTTTTGAGATCATGATCGGCTGTGATGAGGTTCCGGAATGGCTGGGCGCGGGAAAAGTCGATATGCTGCTTGTAGATGAAGATATGGCGGAAGGATATGACTGGCATCCGATCTTCAGAGATGAGTACCACGTTGCGGTCCCGAATTCATTTAAGATTTCGGAAAAAGAGGTGCTGACAGAGGCAGATCTTGTTGATTATCCGATGATCGTCGGCACACTGAATACCAACCGGAAACTCAGAGAGATTCCGGAAAGCATACACGGAAGAGTGATAAAAGTGGGTGCTGACGATGACACTACGATCATCCGGATGATATCGAAAGGACTCGGCGTATCCGTAATGGCGGGCCTGAGCATCAGGCAGCTGCTCCCGGACAATGTCAGTGTGATCCGTTTTGAACCGCCGATCTACAGAGTGATCGGCGCGGCGCTTCCGACAAGACCTTCTTCCGCGGTGAAACGGTTCACAAAATTTGTTATAAAGGAAAATGACGGCAGAGATATTATTGCGTGACCGCATAAGGAAGAAAAGGCCGTCGTTCAGTTGAAAAAAATACGATAAACGTTATTTTATCGAATAAATAACGCCAAAAATATGCAGAATTTTGGCATTATTTATTCGATAATTTTGATTTAATCAATCACCTCTGTCGATTGGTAAAAATATAATAATAATGTTAATATATAAATAACAGTTTATGCAGTCCGGGAACGACTGCGGAAAAGAAAATATGAATGCGGATTATACAGGAGGATCATGTATGAAGGTCATCGGAAATCAGATGAGCGATTTTAAACGTGGACCATAGGGATGTTTCCTTGTGAAACAGAATAAATCAAACGGATGAATTAAGATGAAATACTGTTTTCAGCCATCCCTGCAGTAATCATCAGCTGTTGTATTCTCATGCTTTGGATCTGTCCGGATCTTTTCCCGGGACCGCAATACCCCCACTCCATTGCGGCCGCGGAATAATCAGGAACGGTTCGGAGCCGGCAATCAGAATCAAAAGAGGAAAGAGGTGTAAAAATGCTGGAAGGAAATGTTGCATTACGTTTAGGAATTCTGCTTGCGTATCTGTTGTTCCTTGTCGGTTTTGGTATCAAGCAGGGCCTGAAGGTCAAGACGGAAACAGATTATAACATGGGCGGCCGTGATATCCCCGGCTGGGTCGCCGCATTGTCCGAGCGTGCTACCGGTGAGTCCGCCTGGTGTCTGGTCGGCTTCCCCGGCTTCGCCTATGCTTCCGGTCTGGTCACCGTATGGACCGCGATCGGCCTGTCACTCGGCAACGTCATCGCCTGGAGTGCGATCGCCAATAAGATGCGCGCAGAAGCGGATCAGTACGATGCACAGACCTATGTTGACTGGATCGCAAAACGCCATGGCAAGAGCAAATCAGCGCATGCTGCGCGTCTGATCGGTGCGTTCATCATCATCTTCATGTTCACCTTCTATGTAGAAGCACAGCTGCTGGGCGGCGGCAAGACCCTGAATGTTATGTTTGGTCTGAATCCTACCACCGGTATCCTGCTGACTATGGCAGTTATCATACCGTACTCCGTTCTCGGCGGTTTCGGATCAGTTGTTTATACGGACTGCGTCCAGTCCATCATCATGATCTTTACCCTGATCGTGACCCCGATCGTCGGTGTCTTCTATATTGCCAACGCGCCTGACGGCGCCGTATTTGCCCATTCCATCGGCCAGGCGCTGGCTACTGCCGGTCCGGAATATCAGGGTATGGCGTATGGTCTGAAAGGTATTCTGGCAGGCTTCGCCATCGCCAGTGAGTTTGCCTGGATCATTGCTTATCTGGGCGGATGTCCGCACCTTACCGTCCGTTTCATGTCTGTCCGTAATGAGAAGGAATGGAAGATGGGCCGCAACGTCGCGATCGCCTGGACGATCTGCGGTTATACCGGTGCTGTCGTGATCGGTCTTGTAGGCCTTGCGATCTTCGGCCCCGGCCAGCTGGCTGACGCGGAAATGGTCATGCCCAGCGTGGCGCTGACAGTTATGCCTCCCGTCATCGGTGTTATCTGTGTTGTCGGCGCGATCGCCGCTATGATCTCCACGGCTGACTCCATGCTGATCGTTACTTCCTCCGAGTTCTGCGAGAATATCGTAAAGCCTACTATGGAGAAGAAGGGCAGAAAGCTTACGGATAAGGAAGAACTTCGGATTTCCCGTATGACCACCGTTGCGGTCGGTCTGCTTGCTACCGTACTGCCGTTCGTGCTTCCGGCCACCATGGTCAATACCGTCGTGTCCTTTGCCTGGGCCGGCATGGGCAATCCCTTCGCCGTAACGACCTGCTGCACTCTGTTCTGGAAGAAGTATACAGGAAAGGCTGCCTGCTGGACCATGGTCTGCGGCTTCCTGGGAACTGTCCTGTGGCAGATCTCTCCCTGGAACTCCATCATCAACGCCCGTCTGGTCGGCGTTATCCCTGCTATCCTGGCAGCGATCATCGTTACCAATCTTACACAGGGTACCGATGAGGTCGAAACAGCCTGATCGGATCATTGAGACTGACTATATATCCCGCCCGGACTCCAGGGCGGGATATATAATTCATATGGGCCTGCCGGATCGCATCAGACGATCATCGGATCATGCATTTGCAAAATTGATCGGATAGATTATTTCTATCAATTGGTCAAATGAAGATGAAATTATTACAATTTTAATATAAAACAGCAGTCCGCACAGAGAGTCAAACTGTTCACGGCGCTTATTTGTACGGATCGGATACAGATGTTTATAAATACAGGAGGTGTAAACGTATGAGAATCACCGACCATCCCGTGCTCGAATTTGAACATGGTCCCAAAGTACAGTTCACGTTCGAGGGCAAGACCTACGAAGGCTATGAGGGCGAGCCGATCGCTGCTGCGCTTCATGCAGCCGGCGTTAAGAAGCTGAGAGAGCATGACGGACGGCCCAGAGGGCTGTTCTGCGCGATCGGAAACTGTTCTTCATGTCTGATGGAGGTCAACGGCGTAACCAATGTCCGTGTCTGCATTGAGCCGCTGAAGGCCGGTATGGTCGTCAGGCTGCAGACCGGCCACGGAAGACTGGAATTCTGAGAGGGAGGTGCCTAAATGAAATTTTCGGATATTGTCGTGATCGGCGGCGGCCCCGCCGGAATGAGCGCGGCCCTCGCAGCAGCTGATGCCGGCGTCCGTGTAACGATGATGGATCGCGGACAGGTCCTTGGCGGACAGCTGATCAAGCAGACCCACAGATTTTTCGGATCAGAAAGGGAACGTGCAGGTACCCGCGGTATTGAGATCGTAAAAATTCTCCGTCAGCAGATCGCTGAGAACAAGAACATTGAAGTGCTGAAAAATACGGAATGCCTGGGAATCTATTCGGACGGCGTCATTTCCTATGAGACAGACGGAAAATACGGCCTGATGACTGGTGAGAAAGTAATCATCGCTACAGGTGCGGCAGAGAAGATGCTGCAGTTCGAGAACAACGACCTTCCCGGCGTTTACGGCGCAGGCGCTGTACAGACGCTCATGAATGTGTACGGCATCCAGCCCGGACAGAAAGTCCTGATGATCGGCGCCGGCAATATCGGCCTGATCGTTTCCTACCAGCTGATGCAGGCCGGCGTCCAGGTAGCAGCCATTGTGGAAGCCATGCCGAAGATCGGCGGATACAAGGTACACGCCTCCAAGGTCGCCAGAATGGGCGTTCCGATCCTTACCAGGAAGACCTGTAAGGCCGCGCTTGGAACGGATCATGTGACCGGCGCTGTTCTTGCGGATATGGATGAGCATTTCCAGATCATCCCCGGCACGGAAGAAGAGATCGAAGTCGATACGATCTGCCTTGCGGTAGGTCTTGCCCCGCTTTCCGAGCTGGTCTCGCAGACACGCTGCAAGATGCGTTATATCCCGCAGCTTGGCGGTTTTGTCCCGGAGAGGGATGAGAATCTCGAGCTTACGGCAAAGGGCTATTATGTAGCAGGCGATGTATCCTGTATCGAGGAAGCGACAGCTGCCATGATCGAAGGAAGCATTGCGGGACTTTCCGCAGCGATCGCGACCGGAATGAATCATCCGGAGATCATCGGAAAGAGAGACGAATGGATCAAGCAGCTTGAGAATCTGAGATCCGGCAAGACCGGAGCGAAGATCCGCAGCGGCTTTGCAGTGATGAATGGAGGTAAATGATGGAATCTTATGAGATCTTAGAGAGCACCGGTGTCGCGACGCGGGATATGTTCGAAAACCTTCTGCCCTCTAGTGAGCGCAGAGCCAAAGGCCCCTATATCGTCATGGAATGCTATGAGGAGATCCCCTGCAATCCCTGCGTGACAAGCTGCAAATTCGGCGCCGTACAGATGGAAGAACTGAATAAATGTCCGCATGTGGATTATGAGAAGTGCGTAGGCTGCGCCAACTGCGTAAGCCATTGTCCCGGCCTTGCCTGCTTCATGATCAATGAGACGGTAGGAGACGGCAAGATCGATATCACCTTCCCTTATGAACTGAAACCCGTTCCCGCAAAGGGAGATATCGTAAACGCCCTTGACCGCAAAGGCGCTGTTGTCGGAAAAGCCGAGATCGTACGTGTGCTTTCCGGGCCGCGGATGGATCATACCAATGTAATTACGATGCGCGTCGACAAAGAACTGATCTACGACGCCCGCAACATCAGTCTGGAATAAGGAGGTGCACACGATGGATGACAGCAAGATTATTCTTTGCCGGTGTGAAAATGTGACCCTCGCGGATATCAGGAAACTTCTGGAATCCGGAATGGATTCCATGCAGGAAATAAAGAAGGCATGCCGCTGCACGATGGGACCCTGCCAGGGACGTACCTGCAAGGAACTGGTCGCAAGAGAAGTGGCGCGTTATCTGCATAAGTCTGTGGAAGAGGTGGATATTCCCGTGAGCCGTATTCCGATCAAACCCATTACGCTGGGACAGATCAATGAGTTCAACGGAGGTGTATAAATGAGAAAAACAGCTGATGTTGTCGTAGTCGGCGGCGGTATCGCCGGAACTTCCACAGCGTATCATCTTACCAAACTGGGTGTTAAGAATGTAGTTTTGGTAGAGCAGCAGTACACCCCGTTCGGCGGATCAGGACGTTGCGCGGCCATGTATCGCCAGCAGTTCGCTACGGAATCGAACCTGTGGCTCGCAAAACTCTCCAGTGAAGAGTATTACAGACTGGAAGAAGAAACAGGCTGCGAAGATATAGAACTCAGTAAATGCGGATATCTGCTCCCGGCTTACAATAAAGAGAACGAAGAGCAGTTAAAGAGCAATGTGGCGATCCAGAAGGAATTCGGCTTTGATTCTTATTATCTGGATCCTAAAGGATGTAAGGAAGTCTCTCCTTATCTGAATACGGATGAGATCATCGGCGGTTCTTACAATACTGGTGAAGGCTGCCTGAATCCCATGAAAGTCGCGTTGGCTTATAAAGCAGCTGCTATGAGGAACGGCGCGGAGTTCAATAACTATACTCCGGTGACCGGTTTTGATGTCCAGGGCGGAAAGATCAAAGGCGTCAAGACGCCGAACGGCGATATTGCAACGGACTGTGTCATCAATGCCGCCGGTGAGTGGGGTAAGTTCATCGGCCGTATGGCCGGCGTCTCCATTCCGCTGGAGCCTGAAAAGCACCAGATCGTTGTTACGGAGCCGGTCGAATACATCAAGGCTCCCATGATCTACTCGCTTTACAAATACTTCACCTATATCATTCAGGTGAAACACGGCGGCTTCCTGATGGGATGGTCCGACGCGGATGTAAAAGCCGGTATCATCGACTTCGAGCCGGAGTGGAAGTTCCTGGAGAATCTGGCGAAGCGTATTGTTCCGCAGGTTCCTGCACTCGGCAACCTGAACGTGATCCGTCATTGGGCGGGTCAGTACGGCAATCTGCCGGACCATGGCATCCTGGTCGGCGGCGTTCCGGAAGTGGAAGGCTTCTATATGGCTCTCGGCGCCACGAAAGCGACCATGTTCGGACCGGCGCTCGGAACACTTGCGGCGGAAGCTGCGCTCGGTGAGAAACCCAGTGTACCGGAAGATATCTTCCAGACTTATCTCATTGACAGATTCGCGAAGGGCGAGCTGATCTTTGATAAGGCGCTGCTGTAATACCTGATCATAACGATATGGTTTAATCAAAGAATGCTGTCTGAATATACAGGCAGCATTCTTTCGTGGGAGATGTAAGCTGATTGAGAGATATTGATAAACAGCAGGAATATCGATCGAGATTATTGATCGATCGCATTCATACCATTCGTTTTACAAAGCGATCCTGCTGCGTTATTATCACAGCAGAAAGGGACAGCAGCGCAGAACGGAATCATCCGTACCGGCTGAAATCCATTCATACACAGAACCTTAACGGAGGCAGAAATCATGAGTATGGAATACCTTAAAGAGAAACCCATTGCTGTTATCGGCGGAGGCGCCGTAGGCAAGACCATCGCAGCAGACTGCAAGCTGGGTGTAGGCGATGCGCAGGAAGTAAGGCTCTTCGACGCAATGCCTTTCGCAGCGACTACACTGAAGAACCTGGACAAGACCGGCATCGAACTGGTAGGACCGCAGACGAACCGTGACGGATTTTACCGCGGCGGCAAGGCTTATCTTGATATGTATACCTGTGATATGGCAGAAGCCGTAAAGGGCGCCGGCATCATCGTGGTAGCCATGGGTGCATTCGGACATGAGCCTACATTCAAGAACCTCGTTC
>CAMOZZ010000106.1 GCA_946631165.1 uncultured Lachnospiraceae bacterium
AAAAAGGCGGCAGGCTCACGCCTGCTGCGGCTGCCGTCGGTACTCTTTTACGACTGAAGCCCGTCCTGCAGATCCAGGGCGAGAAGCTGGATTCCTTCCACAATGCCAGATCGGTAAAGATCGCGAAAAAGATCATGATCGAAGCCGTAAAGGCGGACGCCGAGCACCGCTTCGGCGGCGCCGACAACTGCGTCTTCCATATGGCTTATACCTATAACAGAAAAGAATTCGACAAGTTCCAACAGGATGCGCTGAAGGAATTCCCGGGAAGAAGCATCCTGGACTTCCATGCGGATCCGCTGTCGCTGTCAGTAGCCTGCCATATCGGCCCCGGCGCACTGGCGATCACGTGCACAAAGAAAGTGAAATAACAAAAATAAAACGGGGACAGGCCTCTCATTCCATTTTCATGACGAAAATGGGATGAGAGGCCTGTCCCCGTTTTATCTGCCCGTTTCACCTGAGCGCATTTTTATCCATTATCTGGCTGCTTTCAGGCTGCATTTTACCTGGACCGAAGGTCCGTAGGCGATGCACTTTCCGGATTTTCTCACGCACTGGAAGATCACGACGGATTTTGTACCGGCTTTCGTCTTACCGGCTCTGTCGACCTTCAGTGTTTTGCCGCTCTTCAGTTTCTGTCCGTTTACAGTAACATACGTGCCTTTCGCGCCCTTCGGGATTTTGTAGGTAACCTTGATCGTCGAAGAAGAATGATCCGTGAAATAGACTCTGTACCAGCCGCGGGTCCAGTTGAATCTCCACTCGTAGGATTTTTTCTTCTTAAAGAATTTTGTGCCGGTGCAGACTGCTTTGGTTTTTGCCGGTTTCAGATTGTAAGCGGTCACGCCTTTTACCTGCAGATATCCGCCCTGTACGCCGTCGGAATAAGCATATACCCTGAACGTGTATGCCTTTCCGGGGCTCAGTTTCTTGCAGTTCACGTAATAGATGCCGTTTGAGTTGGTTGTGGTCTCAGCCCATTTCTTCCATCTGCTGCCGCTCTTTATATAGGCAACATATTTATTGCCCTGTCCCTGGACAGGAATGGAGATCGATTTTGTCGATCCTGTCATGGTGCCGTACAGTTCAGGCGCTTTCGGTCCTGCCATCTTTTCCGCTGTTGCAGTAACCCCGTCCTCGGAGGAGAATACCACACGATTGTATTCTCTTGAAGTTTCCTTGCTGCTGTAAGGTAAAGTATATGTTTTTGTTTCATCATTATTGGTGAAATCCACTTCGAAGACCGCTACGCCATTCGCCTGGCTCTTCAGTGTCATACGTGCGCTGCTGCCGGAAGAGGCGGATTTCACGCTGATCTTCGAATCAGCATTCTTCGGCTCATAGTAGACTTCGTAATCAAACTTCTGGCCGACAGAGCCGATGATCTTTCCGTCGTTGGAAGGCGTGATCTTTGTGATGCCGGTCCAGTTTTCACGTGTGACGGTGAACGCAACAGGCTCGCTGTGTGCAATACCGGCTATCGTATAATAGCCTTTATCCAATACAAATGTCTTCGTTTCTCCCTGATCCACCCTGAATTCGCGATCTGCAGAGACATACTCTGTCCTTTTCCCTTTAAGGATGTCCATATGGACAACGCTGTTGTCGGTCTTAAAGGTATACTTCGCAGAGGGATCTGTGACATTCAGAAGATAGTAGCGGTAGGGGCCTTCCTGATTGATTCTTTTTGATTCTCCGGGTTTCAGCGAAAACTCTGTCGCATTCACTATGGAGTTATTGCCTTCCTCCCAGGAAATGGTCACCTCTCCGTCGCCGCTCATGATCTTAAAGTAGTAGGTGCCCTTAACATGAGGTCCCGCCGCCATACCGATCGTGCTGTCGAGATTGATGGTGTCAACAAAGCTGCTTTCGCTTTTGCCGTATCTGATCATCAGGCCGGGTGTTCCCTTGAACAGTGTCTCTGTATCCACCGGAAGTGTAAAGGTATATACTACCCCTGCCTGCAGAGAAACTGTCTGATCATTATTTACCGGTGTTGCTGCCAGCGCTGATTTCGGCAGGAATAACACAGCCGCCATCACCAGCAGCAGCCCGAACAGTTTTGTCAGGTTTCTTTTCTTCATAAGCATTCCTCCTTGTTTAAAAGCGGGCGGCACTCCGCCGTCCCAAGCTGTTTGTTTTTTACACATTTATGTCAACTTGCAAATATCCACTATCATTATAGCAGGAAACTGTCACACTTAGCAAGTCCTCTGTTTACAGAAATCGAAGAAGATTATCTTCCGGCTGCCAAAGCCAGTGTAGGATTATTATACAGAAAAAGGCAAGCCTTCTGGCTCACCTTAAAATCTCAATCGTTCTTTCAATGCCTGTTCTTATATCATACCGCGGTGCAAACCCCAGCGTCTTCAGCAGGCTGCCGGAAAGCCGCGCCTTCGTTGCTTTGCTGAAACCGGCTGCTTCCGTCGCATCCGGCAGATCGAACACCACTTTCTTTCCCGCGCAGCCGGCGATCAGTGCCGCCAGGTCTTTCAGCTTAATGTCCGAGGCTTCATCGGAAATATTATAGGCGGCGCCGCATGCTCCCTTCAGGAGGACGGTCAGCAGACCGGCCACCGCATCGGAAACATACGTATAACTGTAATACTGTTCTCCGGCGGATTTCAGGACGATATCCTCGCCTGCGATCCCTTTTCGGATGAACTGGCTGATCGCCTTGGTATCCGACATCTTCATGGTCGGACCGTAGGAACGGGTAAGCCGCGCGATCACGGCATCCGTCCCGCGCTGTTTGATATAAGCCTGCACGAGCGCTTCTCCGCAGCGCTTGCTCTCCGGGTAACCGGCACGAAGCGTATTGGAATCAATATATCCGCAGTAATGCTCATCGAACAGCTCGACATCTCCCCTGTTCTCTCCATAGATCTCATTCGAGGAAGCAAAGAGCACCCGTTCTGCACCGCAGTCACAGGCATAATCCATCATGTTCATCAGACCGATGATATTGGATGTGACAGTGCCGATGGGATCCGTGGCGTATTGTACCGGATGAGTGTTGGAAGCAAGATGGAGAACAAAGGCAGCCTTGCCGCATACATCTGCGGCAAGCGGCCGGTTGATATCATGAGAAAGAAGCTGCAGGCGGGGATCATCTCTCCATCCGGAAAAACGTGCCGCTGCTGCTTCCGTATCCCGGCAGAGACCCGTGACTGTGATATTATCGCCCGCTGTACGGCGGCTCAGGAGAACGTCTGCCAGGAAACTGCCGATGAGGCCTGTGACGCCGCTGATGAGGACCGTTTTGCCGGAGAGCTTTTCCCAGGGAAGGTCAAGGGCCGCTACGGCTTTGACATCTTCCATGTATAAATTGTTTTCATATAAATTCATCTTCTGTTCCCTTTTGTAAAACTGAGACCGTTACGCGGTGGATCCTTCGGCAAGCTCAGGATGACAGCCTTGCATTTCCGCCTGTTCCTTCCGCAAAGCCGAAACCCTTACGCGGTGGATCCTTCGGCCCCCTAACCCGCCTACTTCAGCCAGTTATCCTTATCAGACTTCAGATATGCCTTGAACATCTCCAGATCGTCCGGCGTCGTCAGCTTGATATTCTTGTCCGACCCTGCCGCAAAATACAGCCGCTCGCCGAGTTCCACCATCATGGTATTGGTATAGGAAGAGCCGTAGATCCCGATCTTCTTTTCAAATGCTTCATGATATTTCTCATCCAGCTTTCCGAACCGGTAGGCCTGCGGGGTCGCGACCCGCCGCAGCGTCTCTCTCGGAATATACTTCACCGTACTGATTTCGTCATCGACCACAAAGATCTGCTCATTATAAGGCATGGACGTTACGGCATTTCCGTACTTCTCACATTTGATGATCACATCCGAAAGGACCGTCTCATCCACCAGCGGCCTGATCCCGTCGTGGATAATGATGATATCATCATCACTGCATTTCCCCTCCAGATTATACACGCCGTTCCGGATGGATTCCTGTCCGGAATTTCCTCCTGATACCACCCATTTCAGCTTATCGATATTGAACTGCTTCGCATAGGCTCTCAGTATGTCATGCCAGCCGTCCAGACACACGACCTCGATCGCGTCGATCTGCGGATGTTTCTGAAATCCCTCCAGCGTATAGAGCAGCACCGGCTTGTCGTATACATTGATAAACTGTTTCGGGATATCCTGCCCCATGCGCGTGCCGGAACCGCCGGCAATAATGATTGCTATATTCATGATCGTCCTCGTTTATCCATCAATTTCACAGATGCTGATGAAAGAACGATGTCCTCTCATCCTTCCGCCGACCGGAAACATCTCACATGATTATACGTTTCCACCGTCCATGCTGTCAATGTCTGCGCGGCAGGACATGAGCCAAAAAAATCCCCCTCTGCCCGAGGGGGATGCTGCCATTTCAGCTTCTGTCTGTTATTTGATTACGGTGTCTTCCTGCAGTCCCTTGCCCGCAAAGAGCTTCTTATACCTGGAAACTCTGTTGTTCGGAACATTGATCACAGCCTCTTCAGGAATGCTCACGAATGCTTTCGCGCCGACCTTGGCGAGGACCTTGGATCTGATGATCAACGACATCAGCTTCTTATCGCCCTTGAAGGCGCTCTTTCCGATTTCTTTCAGTCCCTTGCCCAGATCCGCTTTCCTCAGGGATGTGCAGCCTGCAAATGCGCCGGCCTGGATCACTTCCACTGTTTCGGGAACTACAACTTCGGCAAGTTTTGTGTTCTTATAGAACGCTTTCTTTCCGATCTCGGTGACCGCAAAGGATACGCCGCCGATCTTGATGCTCTTCGCAACACTGACCTTCTTCATCGTCTTCTCAACCGGACCGGTGATCATGACGGTGCCTTTGCCGCGGATATTGGGGTTGGTGACCTTCAGCCGCAGTGTTTTCGTTCTGTAAACAGCGCCTTCTTTCACTTTGATGGAAAGGGAAGCTGTCATCTCTTCCGCGTTGACAAGCTTATCCGCTGCATTAACCGGTTTAAAAGTAGCCTTAACCACATAGTCGCCGACATCTTTATGCTTGGCTGTCGTGCTGTATTCGACCTTCACGCCGTCAGGAAGATTGCTGACCTTCGGAAGTTCATGCTCTTTTGTATCATAATAAACAGTGATATCTTCAAATTCTACATCCTTCAGATCGATGGTCTTGCCGGCAGCCGGCTTTGCCAGATACTTCGGATTGCAGTAACCGATCTTGCCCTTGCAGTTCACATAATACCATGTGCTGTTCAGGCGCTCGATGACCTCAACGCTTGTGCCTGTGTTCATAACAGTGAGAACGTTATCCGTATTTTCTGTGCTCCTCGTAGAACGAAGCCTTAAATCCGCCGTTGTCACAAGGACGTCGGGATTGTCAGCCAGATAGGTCGTGCCCTTCATGTACCCGACATAGATCTTGTTCTGGCTTCTGTTCAGATACTGGATCTTATACCAGCCGTTTGCTTCACGTGAAAGGACCGATACCACCGCGTTCTTCGGCGCAGCGGTCAGCTTATACTGGTTGTCCAGATTCATTGCACTTCTGATATTCAGACCATTCTCCGCAGTAACTACCGCAGTGAAGACTGTCGCTGACGGAGCTCCCGCCTGCTGAAGCGCCTTTGCAGTTTTCCGGGAAGCAGCCTGAGCCCCGCTCCCAAAAAGGCCCAATACAGCAATGCACATCACCGCAGCCAAAATGAAAGATATTCTTTTACGCATCCTAAACCTCCCCTTCGAAGTCTGATTCAACAATAAAAGTGCCGGACATTGTTTATATGTCTGACACTTTACATTTTACACATATATATGCACTTAATCAAGAAGTATTTTTTACAGATTTCTTAAGGTTCACTTATCATACGCGGTGCATTGTCGGTATTCCTTTGCCTTTTTACTTTCTGTTTTCACACTTCCGTTCACCACAGTCACGGGCGGCTGCGGCGCTGTCCGGTCTTCCGTTCAGCTCTGCTTTACCTTTTTCCGCTTCCCGGCGAAGATGGCTGCGCCTGCTGCTGCAGCTGCCGCAAGGACTGCCCACAGTACCACATTCGTGTCGTCTCCGGTCCTTGCGCCGCTGCGCGTTTCCTTCCCGCTGCGTGTTTCCTTCTTCTCTTTGGCCGCGACCTTACTGTCCTTCATGATCAGGACATTGTTCTCCACCTTGCCGCCGCCGGATACGATGACGATCTTTCCATCCTTCTTTACATAGAATTCGATCGTCTCCGCCTTCCGGTATCCGTCGGGCGCGCTGGTCTCCTTCAGGAAGTAATGTATGCCGGGCAGCAGGTTCTTCACTTCGAAGGGCTCTTTGCTGTCGGATGTCCACTCGGCGGCCGCAGTTCCCTTGCCGTCTTCGACCCGAAGTTTTGCCCCGCCCAGGGGACTGTCCTTTTCGTCGACCTTGAGGATCCTGGTGCTGCTGTGTGCATTTTCGACCAGCAGTACGCCTTTGTCGTTTATAGCCGCTGTTGTCTTGTCAGTATTGACCGTTCCGTCCTCATTGAGGGTGAAGGCTGTATCCGCCGCGGTCAGATATCCCTCCGGGGCAGCCTTCTCGTGCAGGGTGTAGGTCTCGCCGGTCTTCAGGCCGGTCACCTCATGGTCCTTCTTTGCGGAAGTCCATTCATCGATGACTGTGCCGTCGGCATCCAGCACCTGCAGCGTCGCGCCGGCCAGCTTCTTTCCCGACAGGATATCCGTCTTCCTGACACTGACGGAGGCTTCATACCTGTTGACGAATTCAGGAATCTTTCTTTTTCCGTCATAAGCCACCTCTGTGACCAGGACGCCCTCGTCAAGGTCTGTCACGGTCACGACGGCCTTCTTTTCGGAAGTATCATAGATATAGCCCTTCTCGTTCTTTATGACCTCCCTGATCGTGTATTTATAGATGCCGGGCTTTGTGCAGCTGATGGCGGGGAAGGTGATATTCCCGTCCGCGTCATTGCTGACCGTGCTTATCACAGCGCCGGTCGCATCATCGGACAGCTCGAAGACGAACTGTTTGTCCGCCAGTTTCCTGTTCTTCAGCGTCTTATGCGCCTTCACGACTGCCGAGCCTTCAGCCTCATAGGAATTGGTAAAGACCGCGCTTCCGCCGTCATAGACAGGCGTTGCGGTCAGGGTGCCGTCTCCGTTGTCGACGACCGTGACCGTGACCCTCTTCTCGGCCATGTCATAAGTATAACCGGGCTTCGTCTCTATCGTCTCCCTGATGGTATAGGTGTAAGTGCCTTCCACCGTATACCTGATCGGGTCGAAGGTAATCTTTCCGCCGTCGTCATTCTTCCTGACCTGCAGCTGCTTATCACCCTGATACAGTTCGAAGCTGAACTGGTCTTCCCTCAGCTTCTTGCCGAACCCGGACTCCAGTTTCTTAAAGGCTTCCCAGGATCACCGATCCGGATGCCTGATAGGTATTGACAAATTCCGCGGTCTGCGGATCCGTGATGATGGTGCCGGTATAACCTGTCTTCCCGGTATTGGTATATCCGCCGGACAGCTCCTCTGTCACGGTATAGGTGATCTCAGCCGGAAGGCCGGATGCTGTCCTGCGCTCGCCCGTTTTCAGCATGAATTTCGCCACGCCGTCCCTGAACGTCATGTCTCCGTAGGTTCCGTTGATCGAAGTATCGCTCAGGGTCACGGTGAAGGCGAATTTCTTCGCGGTGTCAATGACGTTCCCGCTCTTT
>CAMOZZ010000107.1 GCA_946631165.1 uncultured Lachnospiraceae bacterium
GAAGGCATCTCCGGCGGAAACTTCCACGGACAGCCCATGGCACTGGCCTTTGACTTCCTCGGCATCGCGCTTTCCGAGCTTGCCAATATCTCCGAGCGCAGAATCGAGCGTCTGGTCAACCCCGCGATCGGCGGATTCCCGGCCTTCCTGGTCGAAAAAGGCGGCCTGAACTCCGGTTTCATGATCGTGCAGTATTCTGCTGCAGCGCTTGTTTCCGAGAACAAGGTGCTTGCACATCCTGCAAGCGTTGACTCCATTCCTTCTTCCGCGAACCAGGAAGACCATGTCAGCATGGGTACCATCGCTGCCAGAAAGGCCGGCGATATCATGAGACATGTAAGAAGAGTGCTGGCCATGGAACTGATGTGCGGCTGCCAGGCAGTAGATCTTCTGAAGAACCTCGGATACGGCCCGGAATTCCTCGGAAAGGGAACCAAGGAAGCTTACGACGTGATCCGTGAAGTCTGCGACAAGCTGGTCGAGGACCGTCCGCTGTATGATGACATCAACCGCTGCGAATCCGTGATCACGAACGAGACGATCATCGAGCGCGTGGAAGCGGCTGTCGGTGAGATCGGTTCTCTGAGCTGAAAGAAGAACTTTGAAACAAAAAACAGCTTGAAAATTTCAGAATAAGGGAGAAGACGGGCGCCTGCTGGCGCCTGTCTTCTCGTTTTGTAGAGATCAGACTAATTGACTTGTCGGTTTGATGCTGATATAATCTGAATATAGCATTGCTTTATGTGAATGTTCTCATAATGATATGTGTCTGAAGGCTTTTGCGGAGAAAAGATATGTCCGATGTCGGAAATCATATAAAAGTCGTTCTGTTCGGTACCCCCGGCGTATTTATCGGTGATGAAAAGGAGAGGATCCATTTCCCTTACAGGAAAGCGGAGGGGATCTTCTATTATCTTTGCGTCAATAAAAGCGCACTGCGTGACGAACTGATCAATGTCTTCTGGGAAGACTGTGATGAGCAGACCGGAAGAAAGAACCTGCGGCAGGCACTTTATGAGCTGAAGAAGGTGCTGCCGGTGGAACCGGTCAAGGCCGAGGGGCAGAACCGTCTGTATCTGGATGCCGATGCTGTTTTTATCGAAGACGCTGATCTTCCGGAGGAAGAACTTCTTCTTCAGGGGAAGGAATTCCTCCAGTATTTTTATGTAAAAGGGGCCCCCGGGTTCGATGACTGGGTGAACGAACGCAGGCTGGAGCTGAAGGAACGGTGCCGCGCCGCCGCGAGAAAACTGATCCCGGATGCGGTGCGTGTGCGGGATGTGAAAAAACTGCACGAGACGCTGATGGCCTGGCATAAGCTCGAACCGTATGAAGAGCATGTCATCAAAGAAACCATGGAGGCATATTCCGCGTGCGGACAGTACAACATGGCGATCCAGGCCTACCAGGATTATCAGGAGCTGATCCGGAAGGAGCTGGAGGAGGAACCCGGCGAAGAGCTTGCGTCCCTTTACCGGCAGATCTTCCGGCTGAAGGAGAATGATACCGGGACGGGCGCCATGCCGGAAAAACGTTTCTACTGCAGATATCCGGAGATCTATGATCTCGGGAGGAGCCTGGACAGGTTCAGCGCCGGCAGTTCCTCCGTATCCGTGGTGATCACGGGAGAGCTCGGCGTCGGAAAGACCGCCCTGCTGACGCACATGTCCAAGATGGCGCCCGGCCAGAGGACCATGTATTTCCTGACGCACTGCTATGAGACGGAGAAGGCCTATTATCTGAAGGCTTTCCGGGAATGGTTCAAATGGCTCGAAAAATACGATGATGAGGGCAGACTCCATCTCTCGAAGGACAACCAGGAGTTTTTGCACCAGCTGTTCTCGGACCGGTATCTGAAACAGGAGGAGAGACCGGCTGTTTTCGGCGCTTCGACCTATGCGATATGGGAGGACAGCGTGATCTCCATGTTCCGCGAGATCACCGGAAAACGAAGGATCGTGCTGTTTATCGATGATATCCAGTGGATGGATGATCTGAGCAGACAGCTGCTCTGGCGGCTCGTGCTGGAACTGGAAGGCAAGTTCTGCTTTATCGCCACCTACAGGACCGGCGAAGAGGAGAGCAATCTGGATTTCCTGCGGCGGGCCGAACGGCGGGAACTGGTCCGGTTCATGAAGCTTCTGCCGTTTACCGAAGAGGAGACCGCGGAGATCATCCGAAGCGAGATCCCGGCCGGGAACGCCGGCATCATGGCCTCGAAGATCTGGCAGCGGACGGAAGGCAACGCGATGTTCCTGATGGATCTTCTGAATATGATCCGGGACGAGGGCTGGGACTCCGGCTCGATCCCGCCGAAGAGCGAATATATCGTCCGGGCGAGGCTGCGCAACATTACGCCTGTGCAGAAACAGATCCTGTGTGCGCTGTCGATCTTCATGGAGCATGCGGAGCTTTATGAACTGGAGATCCTGGTGGATATGGACAGACTGTCGCTCCTCGAAGATCTGGAAGCGCTTGAAAAGCACCGGATCGTGCAGGAGCTTGTGGCCGGCGAATATCTGGCCTATGAATTCCGCCATCAGTATTATAAAGAATACGTTTACAATGACCAGCCGCTTGCGAAACGCAGACATATGCATTATCTCGTCGCGAAGGCCTATGAAAAATTAAAGAACAACAAACGGTGGCTGGAGCATCTGCCGTTCATCATTTACCAGTTCGAAAAGGCCGGAGAGCGGGCGCTTGCCGATCAGTACCGTCAGGAATATGAGAGTGAAACGGGCGCTACCGTCATATCCGGGGACCTCGGGTGACCGGATAACTTTGAAAAAAGAACAAAAAAACAAAATAAATTTGACACAATTATAAAAAAGACATGAAAAAAGTACACTTTTTTGACGTTTGATAGTTAAAATATAATCATATTAGCACGGAACACTGATCTGTCCGCAGGAAAGGAGTGAAGGGGGGAGAAATACCGGACACAGCTGCAAAAGGTTAGTTACAAATATGTATTATCCCAATAAGAAAGAGGTGTAATGTATGGAGAAGAAAGAACGGCAGGTTCGTCTGCCCAACATGATCGAAGCATTGATCCCCATTCTTACAATGGCGGGCCTCATGCTTTACTGCCTGAACGTTGACAAGGCGTATGTAGACGCACATATGCCGCTGGTCGTTTCCATGTGTGTTGCCTGTGTGATCGGCGTGATCTGCGGTCATTCCTTCCAGTCCATTCTGTCCGGAATGATCGAACGTGTCAGCAATACGCTGGAAGCCATCCTGATCCTCTGCACGGTCGGTTTCCTGGTATCGTCCTTCATGGCAGCCGGAACCATCCCCGCCATGATCTATTACGGACTTGGTCTTCTGACCCCCAAGCTTTTCCTGCCGGTCGGCTGTATCCTCTGCGCGATCACAGGTCTTGCCTGCGGATCTTCCTGGACCACCACCGCGACTGTTGGTCTTGCCTTCGTCGGCATCGGCGCCGGACTGGGCATCAATCCTGCGCTTACCGCCGGTATGATCATCTCCGGTGCATACGTAGGTGATAAGTTCTCACCGCTGTCCGATACCACGAACCTGGCAGCTGCTGTTTCCAATACAGGCCTGTTCGATCACGTTCGCGCCATGGTCTCCACCACCGGCCCTACATTTGTGATCGCCCTGATCCTGTATGCGATCCTCGGCTTCAATGTAGATGCATCTGCATACGATCCGTCTGTAGCCGCATCGATCAGAGAAGCGATCGCCGCGAACTTCAATCTGAACATTCTGGTCCTGATCCCGCTGATCGTTGTTATCGTGGTCTGCCTCGTCAAGATCCCGGCTCTGCCCGGCATCATCCTGGCCGTTGCTGTTGCCATTGTAACCTCTGTTGTTTTCCAGGGCGGCCATGTATGGGCTGACGGCGTCAGCATCGGAAGCATCTTCGATCTGCTGCATTACGGACTGTCTTCTGTTGAAACAGGAAATGAAGTCGTTGATTCCATCCTCGGCAAGGCCGGCGGTATGGACGGCACCATGTGGACCATCAACCTGGTTCTGCTCGCAGTTGCTTACGGCGGCGCACTGGAGCGCTGCGGCTGCGTAGAGAGACTGTTCGGCGGACTGAAGCACAGGCTCCACACCCCCGGCGCGCTGGTCACCGCTACCATGCTGACATCCATTTTCTGTGATGCCGCAATGTGCGACCAGTTCCTCGGAATTTCCGTACCGGCTCCTCTGTATGCCGACAAGTATGATGAACTCGGACTTGCCAGAAACATGATGTCCAGAACGCTGGAAGACGCAGGTACCCTGTGGTCGCCCATGTTCCCCTGGACCGGATGCGGTGCTTATCAGAGCGCGATCCTGGGCATGAGCCCGTTCACCTATTTCCCGTTCGCATTCGTGAACCTTCTGAACCCGATCATTGCAGCACTTACCGCGTGGCTCGGTCATAACATTTTCTGGGCCGACGGTTCCTACACCAATATCTTCGGTCAGACCAAGGCCGGCACACCTGCGGGCGCTCCCGAAGAAGCACATGCGATCGCTGTGAAGAATCTGGAAGCTCTGCGTGCAGCGGGCAAGGCTCCGAAGGTCAGCTGAATCTGATTCCGATAGAAGAATATATGGCAATGTGCCCATAATTCTGTTATAATCCCCCTTGGGCGGCCCTCTGCGGCCGCCCTCTGTATGTAATAGCCCATGGGGACAGGTCCTGTGGGTTATGAGAAAATGACCCGCGGGACCTGTCCCCATGGGTCATAGAGCGGAGGTCTCTTTGATGAGCAGGAGTTTCCCCTGGGAAGGCATCACTTCCCCCATGTATCAGGCACATGAAGTCAAACCACGCAAGAAATGGGTGATCTATTACGGGTGGTGCCTCGCGGCGCTGCTCCTGGTCGGCGGGTTTACGACCAGATTCAAGATCGCCTGGGTCTTTGCCGTGATCATCGCACTCGGGCTGGTCTCGAAGAAAACGATCATGGTCACGGAGCGCGGCGTTGAAAGTTTCATGGATATGCGGTTCACATCCTATTATGAGATCTGGAAATGGGATGAGATCGAGGCGCTGACGCATGAGAAGATGAAGGCTTTTCCGGGCTCCTGGCAGCTGTATTTCACGAAAGGCGACCGTACCAGGAAGATCTTTTTCCTGGAGGCGGACGCAAAGGAGATCCTGAAGCTCGCAAAGAAGCAGAACAGTAAGATACGTCTGTATGACGGCAATGTTTATATGGAAGAATATAAGAAACAGCAGCAGAAAAAAGGAAAGAAGAAATGAAGCTTACAGTTGTAAAAGCGGATCCGGCGGGAAACATCACGCTGTTCGTACTGACCCCGGTCGAGCCGGAGAAACGTGCTGCGATCGCGGAAAAGCTGATGGGCATGCAGGAATTTGCCGCAGAACAGGTCGGCTACCGGTGTGCGCCGGAAGCCGGCTTTGACGGACACATGATCATGTCCGGCGGTGAATTCTGCGGAAATGCGTCCAGAGCGTACGGCTATCTGACGGCACAGGAGAAAGGCATCCGCGGGAGAGCACATCTGGTACTGGATGTGAGCGGCAGCGATGTGCCGGTAGAGGTGGATGTCGATACAGATGCCGGAACAGCACGGGCGAAGATGCCGCTGCCGAAGCTGATTCAGCACAGGGAGGCCGGCGGAAGAGCCGGTGTGCTCGTTCATCTCGGCGGCATCGCGCATTTCGTTGTCGACGGCATGGAACCTTCGGAGGAATTTCTGAAGACCGCAGAGGCGGAGATCTTTGCCGGGTTCCCGGAACTCGATGCCTATGGTGTGATGTTCTATGACAGCACGTCCGGAAAGCTGACGCCGCTCGTAAAAGTGCCGGCTGCGAATTCTCTTTTCTGGGAAGGCAGCTGCGGGAGCGGGAGCCTGGCGACGACGATTGCGCTGACGGCGGATCTTCCGGACGGCGTTTATGAGAAGGATATGATCCAGCCGGCCGGCGTGGTACATGTAACAACCGAAAGAAAGAATGGAGATTTTTCCGCCGCCTATATCGGCGGAAGCGTGACGATCGATCCGCCGGCGGAAGTGGAGATATGAAGAATAAAAAGGAGGATGCTGTTTTTCCTGCATCGTCCTTTTCTTTTTTGTTTCCCATGAAAAAACCACGATAATTGTGATAAAAAGGACGTTTCTTTGACGGAACGTGTGTTAAAATGGCTCCGGAAATGAAAGTGGATGACGATGCGTCTTTAATCGGCACTCCCGTAACCAATATACAATATGAAAGGATGGTACTCATTATGAACCTCAATGCTGATTTCCTTCGCCTTGATGATGAACTCCCGGAATATCCCAAATTCGAAGAGGGATACCGCCGCGCTCCCCGCAGGGAATCAAAACTGTCCCAGTCTGACAAAGAGACTGCCATCATGAACGCGCTTCGTTATATTCCGAAGCAGCATCATGAACAGATGGCAAAGGAATTTGCCGAGGAGCTCGAAGAGCACGGACGTATCTACGGATACCGTTTCCGTCCCGAGGGCGCTCTTCACGGAAAGCCCATCGATGAATACAAGGGAAAATGCATCGAAGGAAAAGCATTCCAGGTAATGATCGACAACAATCTGGACTTTGACGTAGCCCTTTATCCTTATGAACTGGTAACCTACGGTGAGACCGGCCAGGTCTGCCAGAACTGGATGCAGTACCGCCTGATCAAGAAGTATCTGGAAGTCCTTACCGACGAGCAGACGCTCGTGGTCATGAGCGGACATCCGCTCGGCCTTTTCCGTTCCCATAAGAAATCTCCCAGAGTCATCATCACGAACGGCCTGATGACCGGTATGTTCGACAATCAGGAGAGCTTCAACCGTGCGGCCGCCATGGGCGTTGCAAACTATGGACAGATGACAGCCGGCGGCTGGATGTACATCGGACCGCAGGGTATCGTACACGGCACCTTCAACACACTGCTGAACGCCGGCCGTCTTGAACTCGGCATCCCGCAGGATCAGGATCTTGCAGGACGTCTCTTCGTAACAGCCGGACTTGGCGGCATGAGCGGCGCACAGGGCAAGGCTGCCGAGATCGCAGGCGCTGTATCCATCATCGCCGAAGTCGACATCTCCCGTATCATGACCAGATACACGCAGGGATGGGTAAGCTGCTACACCGATTCCCTTGACGAAGCACTGAAGATCGCTCAGGAGAAGCTTGCTGAAAAGGCTCCGTGCGCGATCGCTTATCACGGAAACGTAGTAGATCTGCTTGAGTACCTGCTTGCAAAGAATATCCATGTTGATCTTCTGTCTGACCAGACTTCCTGCCATGTTCCTTACGACGGCGGTTACTGCCCGCAGGGTCTTACCTTCGAAGAGAGAACAGAGATGCTCGACAAGGATCCCGAGCAGTTCAGAAAGCTTGTTGACAAGACCCTCAGACATCATTTCGAGCTGATCTGCGAGATGCATGACAAGGGAACCTATTTCTTCGATTACGGCAACAGCTTCCTGAAGGCTGTTTTTGACGCCGGCGTAAAAGAAGTTTCCAAGAACGGTTATGATGAGACTGACGGATTCATCTTCCCGTCCTATGTAGAAGATATTCTTGGTCCCTGCCTGTTCGACTATGGCTATGGCCCGTTCAGATGGTGCTGCCTGTCCGGCAAGCCCGAAGATCTGGATGC
>CAMOZZ010000108.1 GCA_946631165.1 uncultured Lachnospiraceae bacterium
CAGCTGCACGACATCCCGCTGGAGAAATTCATCGAGGTCTGCAGAAAGATGAACAAGGAGTACACACTGGATCTGGTCGATCAGATGTAACAAAAGCAAGAGGACTGAGCCGCAGCTCAGTCCTCTGTTCATTTCTGCGGTTCTCCCTCAGGACAGTTTCAGATCGCCTCGTGAAGAATTTGCAGCACTGCCTGCAGCTTCTCAACCGGGATCTGGCCCGGCGCCGATACCTGTCCGACGGCGCCGAACGTCATGCTGCTTCCGAAAAGTTCTCCTGCAAGACGCGTAACGACGCCTTTGGGTCCCATGCTCATCGTGATAATCGGACGGTCACTGATCCCGTGGGCGAATTCATCGGTCGCTGCCTGCAGCGTAATGACATCCTCAATACTCTGCGGCATAAAAGCGACCTTCGGGATATCCGCGCCCATATCCTGCATCTTCTTCAGCCTTCGGATGATCTCCTCCTTATCAGGGGTCCTGGAGAAATCATGATTGGAACCTACGACTGTCTTTCCGGCCGCATGGATATTATCGATATTCGTCTTTATGACATCATCTCCCCAGAAGAATTCCACGTCGACCAGGTCCACATAGCCGGACTCCGCCAGCGCTTTGTTCAGCGAAGTATAAGTGTCCGCATCGATCCCTTTTTCGCCGCCTTCCATCTTCGTACGAAAGGTAAAGAGGATTGCGGTATCGCCGAGCGCTTCTCTGAGCCTTTTTGCAGCCGCGACCGTTTTTTCAATGTCATACACGTCTTCAAAGAAATCGACGCGCCATTCGACAACGTCCATTGTATAACCGGTCAGTTCTTTTCCTTTTGCTTCAATGCCATCGGCATCCTTTGCCACGATCGGAACAATCACTTTCGGAATCCCCGCGCCGATCTCGATGTTCCTTACTTTTACTGTTTTCATTTTTCCTTCTCCTTAAATGCCGTTCCGGAACGCTGTCTCAACAGTCTCCTTCCCTGCGTTACATATATTTTATATACACAGCGCTGTTCACCCATCCTGCCGGGATCTCCGCTTCCGGCTGTCCCCAGTTGTCATGGGCCAGGAAGACAGTTCCCCTGTCTGTCTCCTTCATGTCATACGCCGCCACCCAGTGGTTTCCGTATTTACTGCCCCTGTACCGTACGATGCCCAGGCAGCAGAAATGCCCTTTCGCGAATTCTTCTTTTAAGAATTTCTTTCCCGGGAGCAGGCGGAAATGCGCCTTCACGCTCAGCTGCACATATTCCGGCGCATATTCCCGGATGAACCGGTTCACGCCCATGCTCACATGAAACGGCAGCGTCTTTTTCGCGCCGTGCATGCATTCCGTCACGGCCGCCACGAGTTTTGTGCCGTCGGTATCTCCGGGTTTCCGTATTTCTTCCGGGATAAGATCCGGATACTCCGCATCCTGCAGACCGGCGAGCATCACCGCCGCGGCATACGCGCCGCAGGTATCATTCCTGTTCCTCCATCCGCTTAAAGAGGCGGCCAGCTCCTGCAGACCGCCCTCTGTATTGTTATTCACGCTTACACCACCAGCAGCTTCTTATCGACTGCATTCAGGTTTTCATAACCGTCTTCCGTGACAAGCACCAGATCTTCGATCCGGACGCCGGTGAAACCTTCGATATAGATGCCGGGTTCGATCGAGAAGATCATGCCGGGCGCGGCAGGAGTATGGTCATTCGGGCCGACATCGCCTTTCTCGTGATCTTCCTGGCCGATGAAATGCCCCAGCCGGATAGTCCAGTACTTTCCATATCCGGAATCATCAATGACTTTTCTGCAGACCGCATAGATCTCGCTCATCTTCACGCCGGGCTTTACGGCATCGCATGCAGCCTGCTGCGCTTCTCTTACGATCTCATAGATCTTCGCCTGCTCGTCATCGACAGAATGCATGTAGAAGGTACGTGTCATATCAGAGCAGTAATTCTTATAGATGCAGCCCATGTCGATCAGGACGCACTGGCCTTCCTTCAGCTTCACATCCGCGCTGGGAACGTGATGGGAATCCGCAGCATTCTCACCATAGCAGACAATCGTGGTAAAGCACGGTACGACGCCCTCTGCGGCATATTGTTCATCAATATAATCCGCCAGTTCTTTCTCAGACATGCCGACGGCAGCATGCTTTATCGCCCGCTCCATGACAAGATCATTGATCTCGGAGGAACGCTTCATGATCGCGATCTCTTCTTCATCCTTGACAGCGCGGCAGTTATCGACACAGTCAGATCCGATGACAGTCTTCAGATTCGGCATACGCTCCTGCAGCGGGACCAGGAATCTCGCTGTCATCACTTTATCGACGCCCAGCACTTCCTTCTCATCGATCTGTTCGACCAGAAGAGTCATCTGATCGTCCATATCGCTGTACCGGACCTCATTGAATCCCGTCGGTCCGATGAAGAAAAGATGATTCAGGAAAAAGACATGCTCTCCATTATCTCTTAAAAGGAAGAAAAACATCCTCTCAAAAGGCTCATGATAGATGCCCGTCAGATAGCGGATACTCTTGGGATCCGATACCAGAAGCTGCTTCAGGCCGGCTTTCTTCATCTCATCAACTGCTCTGTCAATACGCGATTTCATAACAACTCTCCTTCCCGGCACGGCACTGTCAGAACCCTTTGGTTTGCCGTGTTTAACCGTTCCGTGAATAATTTACCAAAACGAAGGTAAAAAAGCAATAGCCAGACAGCGTCAGCAGAAAGAATGTACGGCAGCATTGCAGCACAGAGAATCATTCTGTTCCGTAGAACGAGTCGATATCCCCGATGATCTCCTTAAAATCAACAGCGCATTTTCCTTCGGAGATCCCGACCGGGACTGTATCGTCAAAGCCATAGATCACAGGCAGTGCATCATGCTCGAAATCGTGCACGATTACCTTGCGGTCATTCGGATCCACCATCCAGTATTCCCGGACGCCGGCATTCGAATACTTGAACAGCTTCAGGTTCATATCCTTTTTTCGTGTGGACGGGGAAAGGACTTCGACGACAAAATCCGGCGCGCCGAACACAGTCCTGTCCCGGATCATCTCCCTGTTGCAGACAATGAGGAGATCAGGCTCCACCACAGTCCTGTTGTCGCTATCCAGCTGGACGCCTACCGGTGAGAACATCAGACGGCACGGACTGTTATGTTTTTTCATACAGGACTGCAGCTGAAAATACATTGCTGCGATAAGCTCCTGATGGATGATCAGCGGCGTCTCCATGAAAATCAGCTGTCCGTCTATGAGTTCCGCCCTGACATCGTCCGGCAGCGCAAACCAGTCGTCAATGGTATATTCCTTCTTTGCTTCCGTACCGTAAGGAAATTCCGGTTCGGCAGCATCGTACTGCGGCATATCCTGCAGCATTTCAGGATAGTTGACCCCTGCTTCCCATTCCGTATCCGATGTGAACCTGCCGTTATCTTTTTTGCTGAAGCCTTCTCCCGGCAGATTCAGTTTTACATAATAGGCCAGCAGCCGCACGAGATATTCCGGCGCATGCCTCCCGTCATTCTCCCACTCGGAAACAGTCCTGTACGGGATCCCGAAATAGTCACAAAACTCTCTTCTGTTCATCCCTGTGCTCTTCCTGATCTCCCTGATCCTTTCCGCTGTATCCATGAATTGCCCTCCCTTTGAATTGTCACGATACAAAAACACATTGCGTATATTATACCATGTCGAAGCAGTATACGCAATGTGTTTTCCGTTTTTATTTGTGCCAAAATACTGAACGTTTTGTGTATATATTTCTCCCATGATCAGTGTACGGCCGCTTTTTCCTGCTTTCCGGCAGCACGCGCGAAGGACAATGCATTTACCGGACACACCCGCATACACTCTCCGCACCGGATGCATTCCGCGCTGTTCGGTGCAAGATGCGGATCGACCCTCATCCCGCAGATTTTGCTGCAGGCGCCGCAGTTTATGCACGCATCCGTATCCACATGCATCCTGACCAGACTCATCTTCCGGAAGAGGGAATAAAAAGCACCCAGCGGACAGATATATTTGCAGAACGGCCTGTAAATCAGGATCGAAGCCAGAATGCAAACGATCAGAAGCAGCATTTTCCATCGGAAAAGCCATCCAAGCGCCGGCCGCAGCATATCGTTCATCAGCACCAGGGGGACACCCGCTTCCAGCGTTCCGACCGGACAGAGATATTTGCAGAAGAACGGATCTCCCGCGCCGTATTCGCTTCTGTAAAGCAGCGGCAGCCCGACGACCAGCACGAGCAGAACAGCATATTTCAGATACCGGAGCGGTCTGTCGACCCTCTCCGGAATCGTGATCTTCGGCAGCGGAATTTTATAAAGGAGCTCCTGAATCAGTCCGAACAGGCAGAGCCAGCCGCAGATGAACCGGCCTGCAAGCAGTCCGACGGCGGCAAGGTACCCCAGAACATACGCCGGAAATTTCCGCTGCCTTCCCGCGAGCACCGCCTGCAGGGCGCCGACAGGGCAGGCTCCCAGCGCGCCCGGACAGGAATAGCAGTTCATTCCCGGGACACAGAAATGCTTCAGGGCGCCGCTGTAAATGAACGGCTGCCCCGGCAGGAACCCTCTTACGTAGGCGTTGGAAAGCAGGCCCCAGCCTGCCTGTATGATTTTCCGCAGATGTTTAGCCAAGCCCGATACACTCCATGCAGATATTGACGGCTTTAATAAATACATCCTCCATCTCCCCTGTCGCTGCACCGAAGATGCACAGGCAGACGGCGGCAAGCAGAAGGATAACCGTCAGTTTTTCCGGAAACTCTCTGTTCATAGCAGTATTCCTTTTCCAGTTGATACAGCAGTAATGTAACACAATATATCCTGCCCGGCAAGAGATGGAAAAAGGACGGCGGTTTCCCTGCCCTTGCATTTTTATCTCATATTTCTTATACTGATAGCAAATCAATACTCTTGCGAAAGGATCTTATCATGGGCGATCTTTTAAAAGGATTATATAACGATCTTTATACGGCGGGAAATGCGCATCTCGATCTGCTGAAGCAGGTGCGGGAGCAGAACAAAGCATCCGATCTTGTCAGAAAGACAGCGGAAAACTCTCTGAAGAACGCAAACGATGCGCTTGATGAAGCCAGGAAACTCTTCGGAGACATGCCGGTATCGGCAGGCATGGATGTAAAAACGCCGCCGGTACAGGCGAGCACGGGCGATCCCGTCACTCCTGCGCCTGAGCCCGAGAAGCCGGAAGAACCTGAGACGGATCCCATCGAGGATCTCAATGCGCTTATCGGCCTTTCCACCATCAAGCACGATGTAAAAGAACTGACCGATTTCGTAAAGGTCCAGAAACTCAGAAAAGATGCGGGACTGAAATCCGTCCCCACTTCTCTTCATCTGGTATTCACCGGCAATCCCGGCACCGGAAAGACGACCGTGGCCAGGATCATCGGCAGAATTTACAAGAAGATCGGCGTACTCTCCAAAGGCCAGCTCATCGAAGTGGACCGTTCGGGACTCGTCGCCGGATACGTCGGCCAGACGGCCATTAAAACGCAGCAGAAGATCCAGGAAGCCATGGGCGGCGTGCTGTTCATCGATGAAGCCTATGCGCTTTCCGGCGGAGATCAGGACGCGTTTGGGCAGGAAGCCATCAACACTCTTCTGAAAGCGATGGAGGATCACCGCGATGATCTGATCATCATCGTTGCCGGCTACACCAAACCGATGGAGCATTTCATCGCTAGCAATCCGGGCCTGAAATCCCGTTTCAACAAGTATATCGAATTCCCGGATTACACGCTGGATGAACTGCAGGATATCTTCATGATGAATGTGAAGAAATATGATTATACCGTCTCCGACGAAGTGCTGACGCAGATCCGCGGGATGATCGCCGCCAAAAAACTTCTCACGATGGAGAACTTTGCCAACGCCAGAGAAGTCCGGAATCTGTTTGAAGAAGTGATCACGAACCAGGCCCGCAGGATCGCCGCGATGGAGAATCCCACAGCGGAGGATATTATGGCGATCACGATGGACGATCTGGTAGATACAGACAAAGCCGAGAAAGCAAAGGAAGCTGTGGAAGAAGCCCTTGCGGAGACAGAGGCAGAGATCGGAACCGAACCGGAACCTGCCCCCGAATCTGCGCCGGAGCCTTCCGATGATCCATCCGAACCGGAGTCTGTCGCTGATCCGGAATGACAATTTAAAAAGTTCAAAAACATCCGCCGCACAATTTGCGTGCAGCGGATGTTTTTTATTCAGCAGTATCGTTCAGCAGTTACCGGTATATACATAGTCCAGCTTTTCCCGCGCAGTATCTGCAAGCCTGTAGATAAGCCTGACGTCTGTCGCCGGCCTGTCTGTCATGCGGAACTGCGGAAAGAACCTGGAGATATGCAGCGGGATCTCCCTTCCGGGCTTTTCACCGAACACATACCCAAGGCCGGCGATCCATCCGCTGATCTCCCGCATTTCCTCCGCTGTATCGTTTTCCCCGGGAATGATGAGCGTAGTGATCTCGACATGGCAGATCTGTACAGCCCGTGCAATAAAATCCATGACCATCTGCCGGCTGCCTTTCAGGACTTCGGAATAATACCTGTCCGTGAAGCCCTTCAGATCAATATTCATGGCGTCGATGTACGGTGCCAGCTCCTCCAGCACTGCAAGGGAAGCCGTCCCGTTCGTGACCAGGACATTTTTCATGCCTTTTTCGTGGATCAGCTTTGCCGTATCGCGGACATATTCATAACAGACAAGCGGTTCGTTATAAGTAAAAGCAATGCCGATATTCCTTCGACTTCTGTAATATGCCGCTGTCTCAGCCAGTTCTTCCGGAGAAATACATTCTGCCTTCTCCCCGTACTGCAGCGCCTGTGCTGACCATGATATCTCATGATTCTGACAGAACGGGCAATGCAGATTGCAGCCGTAACTGCCCGCAGAGAGGATCAGGCTTCCGGGATGGAATCTGTGAAGCGGCTTCTTTTCGATCGGATCGAGCGCAAGCGAAGTGATCTTCCCGTAATTATCCGGGATAACTTTCCCGTTCCTGCAGCGCCGCACGCCGCAGAAGCCCGTCCTTCCTTCTTTAATATCACAATGCCTGAAACAGACTTCACATACCGCCATCCGACTCTCCTCCTGCAGCCTTCTGCCGCATGATTAACTTCCGTCACACATGTCTTACCACTTCGAACCGCTGCAGCTTCACGCTCTCCCACTTCCCGATCCCGGCTTTCTGCTTTGCGATCGAGATCTGCTGTTCCACTGTATCCACACCGTCCAGATCCGGGAGGAGCAGGCCGCGTCTGACGCCGTTCGTCACGATCACGCCGTACCGCTTCACATCCAACTCTTCCGGGGAAGAAATATCCTCCGGCTCTCCCAGCACATCCACATTGATCTCCAGCCACTGCAGTTCGTCCGGTGTGATCGGATCAAATCTGGGATCGTGTACAGCCGCGCTGACCGCATTCTCAATGATCTCTTTGGCCAGGCTGGACTGCACGGGAGCGATCGTTCCGATACACCCGCGGAGTTTTCCGTGCTTGTGGATCGAAACAAAGGCGCCGGCTCTTTTTGTCA
>CAMOZZ010000109.1 GCA_946631165.1 uncultured Lachnospiraceae bacterium
GCGCGGAGCAGAGGAAATTACGGACGAGAAAAGGAGAAGCAAGAGTTGCGGCCGTAGGAAACAGGCCGGAACATGTGCGGAGCAGGAAGAAACTACGGCTGCAATCAGAAACAAAAGAAATAGATCCGTAAATCAAAAACAGCTGCGGAAACGCATTGACATTTGTGAAATCCGGTGTATAATATAGATAAACATTTGAATAAATGCTCAAATGATAAAAAGAGTAAGGAGAACGATCCCATGAAAAAGACCTACAAAATAGACGTTGACTGTGCGAACTGTGCCGAGAAGATGCAGGAGGCGGCAAAGAAGACCGCCGGCGTTGCGGATGCGGTGGTAAGCTTCATGACGCTCAAGATGAAAGTGGAATTTGAAGAGGGTGCGGATCCTGCGGAGGTCATGCCCAGAGTGCAGAAAGCATGCAAGGCGGTAGAGTCTGACTGTGAGATCTTCCTGTAAACCGGAGAGGATGCGATCCTTCGCGTCTTGCTGAAATGACAGCAAAGGAACTGCAGGCAATGCTTTACGTGGTAAAAACCTATGAATAAGAAACAGAAAACGATGCTGTCGCGGATCCTTTCCGCGGCGGCAATTATCATTTTGCTGAAAATCATCGACGCGCATCTTGAACCCTGGTTCCTGAAACTGGCGCTGTATATGATCCCTTACCTGATCGTCGGATATGACGTGCTGAAAAAAGCCCTTCACGGGATAAAGCACAGGCAGGTGTTTGATGAGAACTTCCTGATGGCCGTCGCCACGATCGGCGCTATTTTCGTCGGCGTGTACAACGGGATCCACGGGATGGAGACGGACTATCTGGAAGCGGTGGCGGTCATGCTGCTCTACCAGACCGGGGAACTGTTTCAGAGCATCGCTGTGGGAAGATCCAGAAGGAATATTGCAGCGCTGATGGATATCCGGCCCGACGTTGCTTATATTGTAACGGAAGACGGACGGGAAGCAACCGATCCGGATGAAGTGGAAACCGGTACGGTCATCCAGGTCAATCCGGGCGAAAAGATTCCGATCGACGGAATCGTGATCGAAGGGGAATCTTCTCTTGATACGGCAGCACTCACCGGCGAATCCAGGCCGAGAGATGTCGTTCCCGGCGATGAAGTCTTAAGCGGCTGCATCAACCGTCAGGGTTCGATCAGGATCCGGACGACAAAGGAATTTGATGAATCCACCGCTTCAAAGATCCTGGAACTGGTGGAAAATGCGGCTTCGAGAAAATCGAAGTCCGAGCAGTTCATCTCAAAATTCGCCAGAGTCTATACACCGATCGTCTGTTACAGTGCGCTGGCGCTGGCTGTCCTGCCGCCGGTCCTGCTGTCTCTCCTCGGCAGGGATCCGGTGATCATGCAGTGGATCTACCGCGCGTGCACGTTCCTGGTCATCAGCTGTCCCTGCGCGCTGGTCATCAGCATTCCGCTGAGTTTCTTCGCAGGCCTTGGCGCAGCCAGCAGCAGCGGTGTCCTGATCAAGGGATCGAATTACCTGGAAGCGCTTTCCGAGGTGAGAACGATCGTGCTGGATAAGACCGGGACGCTGACGAAGGGGAATTTCGCCGTAACGGAGATATGCCCGGCAGGGATGGATAAAGACAGATTGCTGTATCTGGCAGCCCATCTGGAAGGCTTTTCCACGCATCCGATCGCAGTCAGCCTGCGGGAAGCCTATGGAAAGGAAATAAACGAAACTGCCGTGAGCGGTATTGAAGAGGTCTTCGGCAAAGGCATCACCGGGTATGTCGACGGCATAAAGGTATGTGTCGGCAATCACAGGCTGATGGATGATATCGGTGCGGATTATTCCGAAGCTGACGGCGGCGGAAGCATTATCCATGTGTGCGCTGACGGAAAATATGCCGGCTTTGTCCGGATCGCGGATGAGATCCGGGAAGAGACGCCAGCCGCGATCGCGCAGGTCAGAAAGGCAGGCGTAAAGAAGATCGTCATGCTGACCGGTGACGCGGAAGCTGCAGCTGCGGCTGTTGCCGGTAAACTCGGCATAAAGGAATACCGGTCCGGCCTGCTGCCTGAAGGAAAAGTAGAGTGCGTTGAGGCTCTGCTGAAGAACCAGCCGGAGAAGGAAAAACTTGCCTTTGTCGGGGATGGCATTAATGACGCGCCGGTGCTTTCAAGGGCCGACGTCGGCATTGCCATGGGCGCGCTGGGATCAGACGCAGCGATCGAAGCAGCGGATGTTGTCCTGATGGATGATGATCCGCGGAAGATCGCGAAGGCGATCAGCATATCCGGGAAATGCCTGCGGATCGTCTGGCAGAATATCATTTTTGCGATCGGCGTAAAGGTGATCTGCCTGATTCTTGGAGCCCTGGGGATCGCGGGTATGTGGGCCGCGATCTTCGCAGATGTGGGCGTTATGATCCTTTGCGTGATCAACGCCATGCGGGCGCTGCTGGCAGGAAGAGGATAAGGAGAATAGAACGCCCTGCGGGCACTGCCCGCCGGCAAAGATTCAGGAAATTATAAGGCCATGCGGGCATTGCCTGCCGGCGGAAGATCAGGAAAATATGTCATCCAGAGGAGCGAAGCGACGAAGGATCCACCGCTTAACTGCTGCGGTTTCAGTAAAACCGCGTGCGTCAGGGCGAGGATCCTTCGTCGCTTCGCTCCTCTGGATGACAGCAAAACTCCGCTTCTTCGTATGACAGCAAAACTTTTGCACCTCCGGGTGACAGCGTTGTAAATACTGCATCTCCATTCGCCTGTGAAGTGCTTTTACAAAGATCCGCATTGCTGATATAATGCATACAGAAGACAGGAAGCACAGGTATTGATCAATGGAAAAACAGAAAGAGAAATGGCTCGTCACGGCAAAACGGGGCGATTTCTACGGCCTTGCGCAGGAGTTCGGCCTCGATCCGGTCACGGTGAGGCTGATGGTCAACCGCGGTGTGCATGACAGTGCGGACGTCAGGAAATTCCTGTACGCCGACTGGCATGATGAATATGATCCGCATCTTATGAAGGGGGCTGCGGAAGGCGCAGCGCTGCTGTATCAGGCGATCCGGCACGGCGAGCGCATCATGATAGCTTCTGATTTTGATGTCGACGGCATCTTCTCGGGAAGGATCCTGCTGGAAGCAATCACGGCCGCCGGCGGAACCGCTGTACTGACGGCGCCTGACAGGGTGAAGGAAGGCTACGGTGTAAATGCATCCATGGTGGAAAAAGCTTTTTCCGAAGGTGTGACATTCATGATCACCTGCGATAACGGCATCGCTGCTTTCGAGGCGGTAAAACGCGCGAAAGAACTGGGCATGACGGTGGTGGTCACAGATCATCATTCCTTCCAGTTCACAGAGGATGAAGCGGGCGAAAGACACATCATTCTTCCCGAAGCGGATGTTATCGTAAACCCGCACCAGCCCGGCTGCGGATATCCCTTTAAGGGCCTCTGCGGCGCAGGCGTAGCTTATAAGCTGGTGCAGATCCTGTACGAGCTTGCCGGGAAACGCCGGGAAGACAGCCTGAAATTCCTGGAATACGCGGGCATTGCGACAGTGGCTGACGTCATGGATCTGACCGACGAGAACCGGATCCTTGTAAAAGAAGGCCTTGCCCGTCTTGAACATACGGAAAACGAAGGCCTCCGGGCGCTCATCAATGTCTGCGGGCTGACAGGAAGGAAACTGACTGCCTATCATATCGGCTTTGTCCTCGGCCCGTGCTTCAATTCCGCCGGGAGGCTCGAGACGGTCGACAGGGCTTTTTCTCTGCTTTCCGCTGCCGGGCAGGAAGCCTATACGCTTGCGGCAGGTCTGAAGGATCTGAATGATTCCAGGAAAACGCTGACAGCGGAGGGGGTCAAGGCAGCGTCGGAATATGTTGATTCCCTCGGGGAGATGCCGGACGTTCTGGTCGTACCGCTGGCGGACTGCCATGAAAGTCTCTGCGGGATCATCGCGGGAAAGGTGCGGGAGCGCTACAATCATCCCGCGATCGTTCTTACGGAAACAGCCGACGGTTATAAAGGCTCCGGGCGGTCGATCGAAGAGTACGACATGTTCGAAGGGCTCATGAAAATCGCGCATCTCTTCCTGAAGTTCGGCGGACATCCGATGGCGGCCGGACTGACCTTTAAAAAGGAGAATCTTCAGGCGCTGATTGCCGGCATCAATGAGAATACGGGACTTGTGCCGGATGATTTTGTGCAGAAGATCCATATCGACATCCCGATGCCGGCCGGTTATGCCTCTGAAAAGATCGTTTCGGAGATGGCTCTGCTGGAGCCGTTCGGGAAAGGCAATCCCGCACCGCTGTTCGCAGACAGATCGCTGAAAATCGTTTCCGCGCGGATCATGGGCAAGGAAGGAACCATGCGGAAATTCAGCCTGGAAGCAGACGGAGGAGTCCGCAGGGAAGCCGTATATTTCGGGGACGGGAAGGCGCTGGACGCCATGCTTGCGGATGCTTACGGCAGTGAAGCGGTGAATGCGCTTTATGCACGAAGACCGTGGGGCGGCGCTTCCGGGAGGTATGACAGTACATCCGGACCGGCTGACATCAGGGTCGACATTACCTATTCTCCCCAGATCAATGAATATATGGGAAACAGGACGCTGCAGCTGCAGCTGAAGAACGTGCGGATCCCGGAAGGCGCGATAAAAAGCCGTTGAAGAACCGGGCGATTCATTGTACAATAACAGTTGATGCGGGCAGGAGCATGGTGCTTGCGCCCATACGAACAGGAGGCCTGAAAAATGAAGAAGCTTGAAGATTATGTTATCAGTATTCCGGATTTTCCCCAGGAAGGGATCATTTTCAGAGATATTACAGGGATTCTGCAGGATGCGGACGGCCTTAAGCTCTCGATCGACACGATCACCGATATGCTTGACGGCATTGATTTCGATATCGTTGCCGGCTCTGAATCCCGCGGATTCATCTTCGGCATGCCGGTAGCATACAATCTGCATAAGCCTTTTATTCCGATCCGCAAAAAGGGAAAGCTTCCCAGAGCGACCATCTCCGAGGAATATGCGCTTGAGTACGGCACCGCGACGATCGAGATCCATGAGGACGCCATCAAGCCCGGACAGAAAGTCGTCCTGGTGGATGATCTGATGGCGACCGGCGGCACGATGGAAGCCATGATCAAGCTTGTCGAGCGTCTGGGCGGCGAAGTCGTCAAATGCTGCTTCGTGATGGAACTCGCCGGTCTTCACGGAAGAGAACTGCTGAAGGGATATGATGTAGACAGCGCTATCATTTATGAAGGAAAATGATCCATTGGGTCCTGCCATGAACGAAGAGATCATAAGAAGCTCCGGGAATCCGAGAGTAAAAAAGATCAGAAAACTTATGAAAAGCTCTGCGGAAAGAGATTCCGCAGGGCTTTTTCCGGTGGAGGGCATCCGGATGGCGCGGGAGATCCCGGCAGCGCTTATCAAGGAAATCTATTTTTCGGAAAGCGCACTGCAGGAAGGCATAACAGCCGAACTGGAGCGCATCTATGGAACAGCCATGCCGGCCCCGGTCATTCTGTCGGACGATATTTTCAGAAGCATTTCCGATACGAAAACACCGCAGGGCGTGCTTGCGCTGGTAAGAAAGATCCCCTTTTCCTTTGAGGATGTAATAAGAACCGGCAGACCGGTCGTCGTATTGGAGAATCTCCAGGACCCGGGAAACATGGGGACGATCCTCCGGAGCCTGGAAGCCGCGGGCGGCGGCGGACTGATCAGTGACCGCTCCTGTACGGATATCTACAGCCTGAAGACCATCCGGGCTACGATGGGCACGCTGTTCAGGGTACCGCATATCACGGCAGCGGATCTTGGCGGAACGATCGCGGCGCTTAAGCAGAACGGCTACAGGATCTATGCGGCGCATCTTTCGGGGGATGCCTATTCGACGGATGTTCATTATGAAGAAAAAAGCGCTTTTCTGATCGGAAACGAGGGGAGAGGGCTCACGGATGAAACGGCTGCGCTTGCCGATCAGCTGATCAGGATCCCGATGGAAGGGTCTGTGGAGTCGCTGAATGCGGCTGTGGCGGCGTCGCTCCTGCTGTACGAAGTAAAACGGCAGCTGAGATAAAACGATGTGGGTGCCGGAATGGGGGTTCGCCCCCATTTTTTTGACGAAAATGATACGAAAGTGGGGCACGCTTGACAAAAATAAGTAATCATGATATATTATCCCTGTAACAATTTTGTAACAAATCCGCATTCAGCCATGCGGTTGTACAATATGGGGGTAATGATGAAACAGAAATCGAAATGCCGTTGTTTTTTCAGAATAGCGGCTGCGGTGCTTATGCTCTGTGCGGTATTTGCAGTGATGCCTGATTCCGCTTCCTGTGTGCATGCAGCATCTTCAAAGGTGAAATTTGCTTCATCCATAAAGAGTGCGGTCGTGAAAAAGGCCAAAAAGGCAGGTGCTACCGCAAAGACGGCGATCGCGGTAACAAAAGTGACCAACTATACGAATGTGTATAAAAAGGCCAGCGTTTATTCCGCGGAAGTCGGCAGGCTCTACAAAGGCACCGGCGCCTACGTGATCAAAAAGGGAAAGACATTAAGCTACATTTCTTCCGGTTCTGTCAAAGGCTGGGTAAAGAACAAATGTCTGATGACCGGCAGTGCAGCAGAAAAATATATAACGAAAGCAGCACCGCAGGTCGCTACGCTCAAAAAATACAAAGCACTTAATGTACGGGTAAAACCTACGGCATCCAGCGAGGCGGTTTCCTATATGAAGAACGGAGAGAGCCTGGTGGTGGAAAAAGTCCACGGAGACTGGCTGCAGGTCCGCCTGGTGAACTTCAGTATGAAGCTGCCGAAAGCCAATGATTATAAGTACGGCTATATTTATAAGAAATATGTCAAACTTGAGAAAGGTCTCTGCAGCGGCGTTACGGTATCTGCTGAAGAAAAACTGAAAAAGCGGATCGGCAGCAATCCGGGCGGTGTGGAAAGCCCGGACAAGGAACCTTCTTCTCCGGAGGAGAGTACCACAAAAGAGGAGATGCCTGCGGATACGACGACACCTTCGGTGAACCCGGATGGATTTGTGACCTACTCTTATGTCAAAGCCGCTGAGGTGGAGGATATTGAGAATTCAAGCACGTACAGGAAAGTCCAGTCTCACTGCAAATGGACCGGAACAGTGCTGAACAGGAGCAACGGCCGCATCCAGGGACCGAACGGGGAAGAGACATATTATAATGACGGAACCTATGAGAGCCTGGTCCGGAACATGAAGAACAGGGGGCATGTGGCAGAGACTGACAGATCATGGGTAAGATCCGACGGCGTCCGTATGCTCGGGAATTATGTTATGGTCGCTGCTGATATCAACAGAACGAATATCGGTCATGTGGGCCTGAGACCGCTGGGAACGATTTATGAGACATCACTGGGACTCGCAATCGTATGTGATACCGGCGGATTCGCCCTGAAGAATCCCACGCAGACAGATGTTTATGTCGCATGGTAAGACTGAAATAAAACGGAGGCAGGTCCCTCCTCCCATTTTCCATCAGAAAATGGGAGGAGGGACCTGCCTCCGTTTTAT
>CAMOZZ010000110.1 GCA_946631165.1 uncultured Lachnospiraceae bacterium
TTTATCATTTGTCCCCGGCCAATGCAGGATATAGGCGTCCAGATAGTCAAGCCGCAGATCTTTTGCGGTGCATCCGAAAGCAGCTTCCATATCATCAAACCCGGAAGGCCATGCTTTCGAAAGGACAAACAAATCTTCCCTGGCACCGGCATAAGAAGCCAGGCCCTCTCCGACAGCTGCTTCATTTTTATAAAATGCTGCCGAATCAATATAGCGATACCCGGCTTCCAGCGCCATACGCACCGCGGAAGTGATCACATCATCAAAGGCATTGTAGCATCCGAATCCCATGCAGGGGATCATGATTCCGTTTGAAAGTGTAAGGTTATCCATGATTATCTTCTCCTCTGATCATTTTTACTGATTTTTATTCTATCAAAAAATACGGTGCCTCTCAACTGAATTAGAATAAAACCAAAGGGAGTCAGAGCGACTCCCTTTTCCTGATCTCTTCTGCCTGTTCAATGATCTTTTCTTTCCACTGATCATCCTCTGCATCCAGCTGGTATACATTGTATCCGAACATCCGTCCCATGGAACAGACGATCGACTCATCATCGATGTGAAGGGAGATCCGGTAGCGGTTCGGCATTTTCTGCGGCAGCGTCTCCGAATGTCCCCGCTGCACTTCCTTCAGATGCCGTTCTGCATTAACGATTCCGTCAAATACGACCCCATAGCAGCGGAACAGATGCTTTATATAGCTTTCCGTCCGGAAAGAAGAGGTGTATATCCATACTTCATAGCCCATCTCCTGCAGTGTCCGGATCAGTTCCGGCGTACCGAGACGCAGCCTTTCCTTATAGACCTTATTCAGCGGAAAAGGCAGCGGCGGCTCTGTCTTATGCGTCTTCGGAGAGACGAAAAGAACTTCATCCAGATCAAAGGAGACGCGCATCTTATGATCCTGATTTTCCATTTTTCTCCATCTCCCTGATGGCAGCCATCACACCGCGCACCCATTCAGCGCCGGATCCGCCAAGCGGATATTCTTCGAATTCTTTCGTATCCGCGAATGTACGCAGCACCATATCCCTGTCAATATGCAGTGTCTGCACATATCGCTCGGCAAACAGATGCTCCACCCTCTTTCTGGACTCTGTCTGTCCTTTCGACTTGCGGCCGGTTCCGGTGATGATTCCGTCCACTTTGACTGTATACTGCCGGAACAGATCTCTGATATCGTCCATCGAATAATACTTTGCCGTATATACCCAGATATCATATCCCTGTTTTGAAAGGGTGTGGAGGATCCTCGGAATTCCGAGCCGGAGCTTCTCCTTATATTTCCTGCCGAAACGGCTGCTCCTCATTTTTTCCGCAGGCTCATCCCCCTGACAGAAAATGACTTCGTCCAGATCCAGGGTCGCCCTTCTGTCGTGTTTTGATTCGCGGATCATCTGCTCAATATCCGTTTCCTGCGTCAGATTCACAATGGAAACAGGAGCCAGTTTCACGCCCAGCGTCCAGTAAGCAGCCCATCTGTGATGGCCGTTCAGAAGCATATAGCCGTCCGGATGCACTTTCTCGACCATAAGCGGTTCCTGCTCAAGATCATCCGGTTTGTACATTGCACCATATTGCTTATACAGAGAAATGTACTTATTAATAATGCTGCTGCTTGGTCCGATCTCAGGCCAGCAGAATTCATCATCCGGATTCGGATGCAGCTTTGAGACCGGCGCTTTTCTTACGAGAAGCCGTTCCGGAAGGCCTGCTTTCACAGGGACCATGATATCTCCGTATTTTTTCAGTTCCTCCTGTAAATGTGCAGAAAACCCGCCCTTTATATTCGCCATTAGCCTACCGCCTTTTCTTTATCTTTTCCGTTTTTTTAAAGAATGATCGTCAGTACATTCAGTCCCAGCACATTACTGTAGGTCATCTCTTTTGCAAAACGCTGCACCATACGAAGTCCGATATTGTGCGTCACATCATCCGGATCAATCAGCGCCAGCTTTTCTTTCGGATTAAACGCACGGCAGTCATCCTTGATCCGGAGCAGCAGTCCGTCCGCCCGGTTCACCACCCGGACATCCACCAGATGGCGTTTCCCGTCCGGAAATCCGTGTTCCACGATATTGCCTGCCATTTCCTCCATACAGAGACCTGCGTACATCGCGCGTTTTTCATCGATCCCGGCCTTTCTGCAGAACGCCATGACGAGCTGCGCAGTATCCGTTACCTCCTTCTCATTATGGATGGATATATCCAGCCGCTGATCTTCCGCCACGCCGAAGTCATCCGGAACCGCGAGCAGTTCTTCAAAGGAAGAAGGGAACCTGACGCTGACCAGGCGGGAATACAGAACGACCGCAATGATCACATAGATACCGTTGAGTACATGCGCGACCCATACACCCACCGCTCCCAGGATCGGTGCCAGAATCAGCGAAGAAATGACCGTACCGGCCACGCCGTCCATAATGGAAAGGATATGGACGATCTTCATGCGGTAAGAACTCTGGAAATAATTGATCATGATCACGGCAATCGCGGACAGCGGCATGCAGAACGGATAAATCCGGAACAGCAGGATGGTAAGCCTGTATACATTGGAAGCCGGATCATCAAAGAAGATTCCTGTTAACGTTCCTGCCAGAAGGAATACCAGTATCGCCGCTGCGCATACCATACCGACGCCTTTAACAAGTGCTGTCCGCATTACGGCAATCAGACTGGCCCGGTCCTCTTCGCCGATATAGATGCTGACCAGCAGCCTGGTCGCCGCAGCAAGGCCGGCCGAAATGGCAAAAAACAACCCTCCGCAGGTATTCAGTGCCGAAAGCGCACTTACACCGTCATTTCCTGCATAATGAAGCAGCAATCCATTCAGAACGATTCCGCGTACCGCCAGGCAGAAGGTAACGATCGCACCGGGAAATCCGATCTTCAGGATATCTGTCATATCACTCCACACAATGCCATGGCGTTTGAATTTGATCGTTACTTTCCCGCTGAAATAATACGATCCCAGCACGATAAAGACCGCCCAGTAGCTGACGGAGGTAGCCAGTCCCAGCCCGAACATGCCCATATGCTTCACACAGATGAGCAGATAATCCAGTCCGATATTGACGATAGCCATGACAGCCATACCGGCATAGGTCCGTTTCTGCTGCTGTTCGATCTGCAGAAAAGCGGTCAGCTGCATCGTCATGATCCAGGGCAGGATCCCCGGCGACATGCCGAGAATATACGCTGTCAGTCCCTGTTCCGTTTCGATATCCGCACCGAGAAAGCCTGCAATCAGATGAGGCGCGAACACACACAATGCCGTGAATACCGCAGACAGAAGAATCAGTACAGTCATGTCAAGAGAAAAAACACTGCGTGTTCTTTCGATCTGGTTTTTCCCGAGGAACTGTCCGCAGAGGATCTGCGATCCGCCAAGCAGGACGGCATTGATCGTTTCAATGATCTTTACTGCAGGCGCATAAAGTCCGATCATGGCCATGGCGATCGGACCGATATAATTGCCCGCGATCGCCCCGTCGATCAATGAATTTATACTGCCTACTGCTACAAGCAGGATCTGTACCGGAAGCAACTTAAAAAACAATCCGGATATCATCTTTGTATCTGTTTTCATTCCTGCAATCCTTCTCCTTCAAGTGTCATCTGCCTGCTGAACGCTGTCCCTGTAAAAAATGATATTTGCCTTGCTCTCCTGGGGCGTACCGCGGTAAATGCGGTCATCAAACCCGCCGATCTCAAAACCGCAGTCCAGATAGAACAGGCATGCTGCAAGGTTGTTATCCTGCGCGATCGTGTACACGCCGATCCGGCCTCTTTTTTCAGCAATCTCCATACATTTTTCGATCAGCTGTTTCCCGACGCCTCTTCCGCGGCAGCCGGCTTTAACCTTCAGGTCATCCAGATACATGTACCGGAACATATCTTCCCGCAATACAGCAAGGCCGATACACCGGTCCTCCTCATAAGCGCCGATAAAGACCGCATTCCTTCCCGCTTCTTCATAATCATACGGATAATCGGGGAAACACATCTCCGTGATCTCTTCTTCCGGATAATAAATCGTTTTATAACGCCATTTTCCATCCGCATAAGAAGGAAGCAGCTGTCCGAATATCCTGAACGGTTCATTCGGCAGATTGATATCTTCCCTGTTCTTTTCCCCGATGATCCTGATCTCCGTATTCAATTCCGGCATCCTCCGGCGCCATACATATAATGCAGCACGAGGCGCTTTGCAAAATCATGTCCGAACAGCTTTTTCACCTGATCGACAGCCGGCCCGCCTTCGCTGAACAGCCTTTCGGCAAAAGCTTCAGCGCGGCTTCTCTTTTCTCCTTCCTCGCAGGCAGGCATCTTTTCAGTCTGCTGAAGGAATGCCTCAAAGTAACAGGCTGCCGCCGCGTTGAACCTTCCGCTCTGCTTTCTTGCGATTTTATGATACGAACACGGATAGGTAATGGTGTCATACCAGTGTTCTCCGGAAGCGCCATCCGGAATATCCGCATCTCGTTCTTTCAGTTTTTCAAACACCCGCAGAAAGTTTTCCGGATACGCCGTCAGCTGATCATCATACATTTCGATCATCATCGTCTCCCTGCCGCATACGGATACCCAGTCAAGATTGATCAGCGGCACATCTTTCTCCGTCACAGTAAACACTGCGGTCTCCATCTTCATCAATCCCAGGAACCCGTTCATTCTGACAACACAAAAGTGTCCGATGCCCTCTGCAGTGTAAGACGCTGTGGTAAAAACCATCCCTTTTGCCTTTTTGTATGCGTCAGAGCCTATATCCTCTTTCCTGACTTCGTATCTGCGTTTCAGGAGACCGAGACACAGTTTTCCCAAATCCATATGCCTGTTGATATTCTTCATGAAATCCTCCCGGCTCTTCTTTTCGGACGATCCCCGCCGGTCCGACTGTTATATTTTTATAAACGCTGCCTCCGGTTCCGGCAGACTATCCCTCATCCGTTCAGCACCTGGATCTGACAGGAGCGCATAGTCTCCAGTGCTGCCAGATGTTTCTCGGGTGTTACGCCTGCACAGCAGGCAGCATCTACGGAGATCTTCACTTCCGGCATCACCGCTTTCAGCAACAGTGCATTGGAAACGACGCAGATATCCGTGCAGAGCCCGATCAGTTCCAGTTCGATCGCTTCCGTCTCTGCCAGTTTTTTCAGATCCTCTGCCATTGCCGTGCTCCCGAACGTCGGTTTCTCATAGATCTTTGCGTCATGCAGCAGTTCTTCGATCTCCGGACGGATCCGCCAGCCATCCGAACCTCTGATACAGTGCGGTACAGGAAGATATTTTCCTTCCTGCGTCCGTATATAATCCTCGTGATGTGTGTCCATCGTCGCGATCACATCAGCAGCAGGATAAGAGCGGATCTTCTCTTTCACGGCTTCCACGATCCCCAGGGCTTCCTTCGTCCCCAGCGCCGCATCGATAAAATCATTCTGCATATCAATAACGATCAGTATTTTTCTCATCTGTATCTCCTTGTTCTCTTTCTTCAGGATATTCCGTACAATTATTTATTATAATCCTGAAACGGTCATAAGTCTATCCATTAACAAAAAATGAATCGTTTGAACAGCCTGCCTTTTCCGCTCCGCCGGCAGCTTACAGATCAAAAAAGCAGAGGCTTTTGCAGTCTCTGCTCTGTTGGATCCTTTGCTTTCTCCGGATACACTGCAGTCCGTTTTCCGACGGTCCTCATTTATAACAAAGATAGGGAAGCGCCGGCAGCTGCACGTCCTCTTCCGGCAGTTTTCCGTAATACCAGTCCATGGCCTGCTGCACCGGAATGCTGTATTCCAGACGATACGTACGCGCTCTGTCCATATAAGCATCGATCACCGGCCGGCTCTCTCTGCGGGCGTCCGCATCAGCCTGATGATAAAAAAGAAGTGTATAAAAGATCATCCGTTCGCTGTGGCGGATATACAAAAATCTGTCTTCCGCAGACGCCGTCCGTTCACAGGCGTCAATAATCTTCAGGTATACATGCCGGTAGCCATTCACGGAATCCAGCAGCTTTTTGGTATACATGATCGAACCCCTGCGGAGACGTCTCTCGAGCAGAACATCTCCGATCTGTTCGACTCTTTCCGCCTGTAAATACGTGAAGAATCCGAAATCCTCATCCTCATGAATCAGTCCCTCCGGATAGCGTATTCCGCAGCGGACCAGATACTCCCTGCTGTAAAGCCTCGTCCAGACAGGCGCGGGATATTCCTCCCGCAGTTCTTCATACAGCTGGCGAAGGCTTTCCCGTCCGCTCATAACAGTACCCGGGGTCGCGGAACGAATGAACTCATCCCTGTGCGCCGTCACATCATACTGCAGGGCCGGATCATCCGAAAAGACTTTCGCGCAGAAGAGCACAATATCCAGGCTCCGGGAAACAGCTTCCCCATACAGTATCTCCAGGGCATTTCCGACAAGCCGGTCATCACTGTCAAGAAAATGAACATACTGTCCCCGCGCGATGTCAAGCCCGGCATTTCTCGCGGCAGCGGGTCCCTGATTCTTCTGATGCAGGACCCTTACCCGCTGCGGATACTGCCGCCGGTATTCTTCCGCGATCTCTCCGGATCCGTCATCCGATCCGTCATCCACCAGGATGAGTTCCGTACCCCGGAGCGTCTGGGAAAGGACCGACTCCACACTTTCGGAAAGATAATCCGCTGTATTGTAAAACGGAATAATCACACTGACAGCGGTTGTTTCTTCCATTGAATAATCGTTGTTATCTTCTCTTCTCATCATTTTATTCTTCCGTCCAGAAAATTTCGTCCAGTGTCTTATCAAGCACTTTGCAGATCTTTATGCACAGGTTAATGGTAGGATTATAATCGCCCTTTTCGATCGCGCTGATCGTCTGCCTGGATACGCCGCACAGTTTTGCAAGCTCATCCTGCGACAGATCCTTCGCCGCGCGGGCGGATTTCAGCTTCAGGTTCTTCACCGGTCATTCCTCCTCTGCTGTACGGGCATCCACGATCAGCTTCACGATCATTTCCGCGCCCAGAACGAACATCATGATCACGACCATCAGGTTTATAAACGGTGTTCCGAGCCTGCCGTTTTGAATCAATTCCCCGCTTTTGTAAGCAGCCCAGACCGGAACCAGATTAAAGATGCCCAGGATCACAAAGATAACAGCGTATTTTTTCCGGTCATTATTCAGCCCCCAGTAGGCGCCTGTCCAGATACTGTAGCAGGCCAGCACCATGCATCCGAAAAGAATAGCGCCGAAATGAAGGATGGAACCCTGCAGCGGGAAAGATACCTCTGCCAGGTCGAACAGGATCATGACCACTTCATAGGCAATAATCGCGTAAAAACTGTACATATAGGCTTTCCCGCGTATGATCTTCTGTCTCTCATCGTATTCCGTCTTTAGTTTATGATCCTTGTTAATCAGTTTGAAAAGGATCACTATAAGTACCAGTCCGATCATCAATCCAACTGCAAATCCTGCCGATCTGAAGATATTCATGTCTGTTCTCCTTTATTGTTTATTATGTGCCCGTCTCTCAGGCTCTGTTTTCCTTTGCAGTC
>CAMOZZ010000111.1 GCA_946631165.1 uncultured Lachnospiraceae bacterium
CCGCGGAGTTTTCCGTGCTTGTGGATCGAAACAAAGGCGCCGGCTCTTTTTGTCATCATTTCCTCCGCGCCGGGGATACTGACAGGCACGCTGATCATTCTGCGCTCCCTGACATAACTTTCCAGAGATCTTCTGGCAAGCTTTACATATTCATCCGATCTGTTCTTCGCTTCCGTGAGCTTCCTTTCCGTTTCCGCAAGATGCGCAGCAAGAAAATGTCTCTTCTCATCTGCGCCTTCCGGATAGAATGTCACGATCCCATACCCGACACCGGTCACATCCTGATGGGACAGCGTCTCCGTTTTTACCGCCAGCCCGTCAAAAGCACCGGCCATGATCACGAAGGAACGGTGCCCGCACTCAGCCGCTTTGTCACAGAACGTCTCGTCAAAATCCAGCAGTTCGCCAAAGGACGCCCTTCCCATGACATCCATGATACGGGCATCATACTGCGGCCCCTCTTCGGCAAAACCGTACGGGCCATAGGACTGCAGCTTATGCGACAGATCCCCGCTGGCGATGATCACGGCACGCCTGCCAAGCTTATCAACCGATGCGCGGATCAATTCTCCCAGCCTGTAATGATCGGTCAACGGCAGACCGGAAAGGCCGATCCGGACGATCCTGCCGCCTTTATAATGCTTTCTGATAAAATACAGCGGCACCATCGTTCCGTGATCCAGCCGGCTGTCACGTTCCCCGAGCGTGCCGGCCGGAACGCCTTCCATTGCCGCTGCCGCGCTGATCGTATCCGCCAGTTCTTCGTCATATTCTTCGTTAAACTTCACCTGCGGCGCCCTGAAATCCGAGAAAGATCCTTTTGCCCTCCTCCCCGGCGATATATGAAAATAATCCGCATACATGACCGTATGCGGACTGGTAAGGATGATCGTATCAGGGCATAATGCTGCCGTCTCAGCAGCGATTCTTTCATATGCTGCCGTCGTTTCGCGGATCTGTTCTTCGCTTCCTCTCCCTACCTCCGGTACGATCATCGGAGGATGCGGGACCATAAATGCTGCAAGGACCGCCATGAACCATTCCTCCCGTCCATTCACCAGGTGAGCCTGTGCAGGCTTCCCCTGGTGTTCAGCCCGGCGAATCCCTGATGCCGCAGCGCCTCATAGACCATGACGGCGACCGAATTCGCCAGATTCAGAGATCTGTTGTCGTCAAGCATCGGAATGCGCACGCAGTTCTCTTTGTTCCGCACAAGGATCTCTTCGGGAATGCCTGCGCTTTCCTTTCCGAACATGATATAACAGCCGTCCGGATAGTCCGGTTCCGTATAGAGCTGTTCGGATTTTGTGGTAGCCATTATCATTTCGGGGTTCCCGTTTTTTGTCAGGAAATCCGATAAATCGTCATATACGGTGACATCGAGCCTGGGCCAGTAATCGAGCCCTGCTCTTTTGATCATTTTGTCGTTGATCTGGAAACCGAGCGGGCGGATCAGATGGAGTCTGGAGCCGGTAGCCACGCATGTCCTGCCGATATTTCCGGTGTTTGCGGGAAGCTCCGGTTCCAGAAGTACTACATTTACCAACTTACATACCGCCGTATCCGGTGATGCCGGCCATCAGTCCCACCGCCATGGCGACACAGATAATGACCACGATCACGATTGCAACGATACGGCCGCTCTTCTTGTCTCTGAAATTCATCATAATGCTCTTTTCCTCCGGTTCCTATGTTATTTACGCTTATTATTACGCAGGGAATCACTTCGCAGACGGGCAGTATGCCGCCAGGAAGCATCTCCCGCAGTCGGGTTTCCTGGCCGTGCAGATGGTCCGTCCGAGCGTGATTATCTGCATATTATACCTTATCCAGTGGTCTTTAGGCAACACCTTCATCAGATCATATTCCACCTTTTCCGGCTCCGTTTCTTTTGTCAGGCCGAGTTTTCCTGAAATTCTTTTGACATGGGTATCGACCACGATGCTCGGCTCGCGGAAAATGTTGCCTCTGATCACATTGGCGGTCTTTCTTCCGACGCCGGCCAGACTCGTAAGATCTTCGATCGAAGAAGGCACCTCTCCGCCGAACCGGGTCACCAGGTCATGGCAGCACTGAATAATATTCCTGGCTTTCATATGATAGAACCCGATCGACCGGATATCCTGTTCCAGCTCTTCCTGGTCCGCGCCGGCAAACGCTTCCACGGTCGGATATTTCTTAAAAAGATCTTCAGTGACCATGTTCACACGGGCGTCCGTGCACTGCGCGCTTAAGATAGTGGCGATCAGCAGCTGCCAGGGTGTTTCATGGATGAGATAGCACCGGTCATCCCGGCCGTATTCATTGTCGAGCGCGTCGAGAATCGCCGCGATCCTTTCTTTTTTCTTCATGTTCTTTTACCCTTTCAACAAGAATGATTTCTGCACCATTTTTTGAACTATCATCCTGAGTCTGTCATACTGCGCGAACGAAGTGAGTCGAAGTATCCACCGCGTAACAGCTGCGGTTTTACTAAAACCGAAGACTGAAGGGCGAAGATCCTTCGACAGGCTCAGGATGACAACGCTTCGAAAACACTCCTAACAGTTCCGTTGCTTTAGATTGTCATGCTGAGCGAACGGAGTGAGTCGAAGTATCCACCGCGTAACAGCTGCGGTTTTACTAAAACCGAAGACTGAAGGGCGAAGATCCTTTGACAAGCTCAGAATGACAGACAGATCACAGCCTCACCAGTTTCGTATGGCTTCCGTTCCTGTCCTTCGTCACTGACAGCTGCACCGGCATCGAATCCTTCAGATCCTCCACATGGGAGATCACCCCCACCAGTCTGTCCGATCCTGCCAGTTCAGAAAGGATCTCGACGGCTTTCTCCCGCACGCCGGCGCTGAGACTTCCGAATCCTTCATCCACGAACATGGCGTCCGTCCGCACGGATCCCGCACTTTCGTAAATTACATCCGCCATACCCAGCGCCATGGAAAGCGACGCCATGAAAGATTCCCCGCCCGACAGGGTATTCACGTCTCTCGACTGGGAATTGACGATACTGTATATATCCAGATCAAGTCCTACCTGTCCCTGCGTTCCGAGATTTGCAATATCCCTGCAGGTCAGGATGAATGTCCCGCCGTTCATATTGACGAGCCTGCGGTTCGCCTTGTCTATGATGCGCCTGAAGAACTGCCGCTGCATGTATGTTTCCAGCCTGATATGGCGCCTTTCGATCTTGCCTCCTGCCGTATTATAAAGACGTCTGATCATCAGATAATGCTTCCTGATCCCGATCCGTTCCCTGATCAGCGCTTCGGCTTCCGCGCCTGTTTTCCTGATGTTCTCCCTGACGGAATAGACTTTCATCCTTCTGTCTGACAGAAGTTTCTTTTCTTTGTTCAAAGCCTCCGCTTTCTCCTCCAGGCCAGCTGTATCCGCCGCGGCTTTTCCTTCCGTCTCTTCCAGAAGATTCTTTTTTTCCGCTTTGATCAGTTCCAGCCTCTGCTTCCGGTCCTGTACTTCTTTTCGGAGTTTTGAAAGCGCTGCCGGTGAAAGGACTTTTTCAAGAAATTCCCCGCTGCCGGTGAAACCGTTTTCCCGGCCGGCGGCCTTCAGCGCCGCCTCTGCTTCCGTCAGCTGTCCGGTGAGCGCGGCCAGGTTCTTTTCCTCCTGCCGCATTCCTGCACGAAGGGAAGTCAGCCGTTCCGTAAAAGCCTTATGATCCGCCTCTTTCTTTTTCTGCTCCGCATCCAGTGATGCAAGCGCTGCTTTTGCTTCGGCGAGACAGCGGGCGGTCTCCTCCTTTGTCTTATAGGGAAGTTTCTCCACGATCGATCGCTGCTCCGCCATATTTTTAATGATATCTCCGGCTGTCTGATGGAGCTTTTCAGTCATGGCGTCTTTCTGCGCAAGCATTTTTTTCCGGACCGCTGCAGCAGCATTCCTGGCCTTTATCAGTGCCGCGGCATCCACGGGTTCTTCTTCCGTCTGCAGTTCCCCGGCAGCCGGATGATGAATGCTCCCGCAGACCGGGCACGGTTCACCGTCTATTAAGCCGCTGCGCAGCAATGCCGCCTGCGCGTTGACAAATCTCTCATGCAGCCGGCTGATGCGGGCCTCCGCAGCCGCTTCTTCTTTCTCCAGATCGGCGCCAAGCTTCAGCAGCGCCGAAGATACTTCTTCTTTCCGGCGGATCCCGGCCTGTTCTTCCTTCCTGAGCGAGAGCAGTTTATCATAGAGCGGCAGGCTGTCCGTCAGATCCTTGATCCTGATCTTCAGTTCAGAAATCTTTTTCCCGGCATCGTCAGCGAATTCCCGGTAAACGGCATTTTCGGCATCCTCTGCGGCTGTTTTTTCCGCCAGTTCTGTTTCCATGCCCTTCATCCTGCTCCGGCACTGCTTTGCCTGCCCGGCAACGGTTTTCCATTCCGTATAATACGGGATGACCGCATTAGCCCGGATCGCTTCCGCGATCTTCCCTTCCTTTTCCTTTAAGGCAGGCAGGTCCTTCCGCAGGGTCTCTTCCTCTGCCGTGACCTGCACCAGTCTTTCCCGCAGCTTCTTCAGCCTGTTTTCTTCCCCCAGGACCGCTCTCGTTTTATCCAGCGCTTCTTCTGTATCTTTCAGTCTGCCGGAAAGCGTTTCGTATTCCTTATCCGTTCCTGCCGTGATTTCCGCAATGATCCTGATCAGCCCGTCCGGATCACCATCTGCCATCGCAATGATCTCTGTCAGGGAATCGGGGAACTGTCCGCCCGCTTTCCCGTCATGATCTTCTCCGTCTGCCGCAGCCAGCGCTGTTTCTGCCAGTCCCTGTTGAATGCCCGCCAAAGCGCGCAGCATTCCTTCCTGATTCTCTGCCAGTGCCTCCGAGGCTGTCCGGAATCGTTCGGCCAGTGCCTCTTCCATGTATCTGTAGATACCCGTATCATACAGTTTGGCAAAGATCGCCTGTCTTTCGGCGGAGGACGCCTTCAGCAGTTTCATGAAATCGCCCTGAGCCAGCATGGCTACCTGGGTGAACTGCACATGGGTAAGGCCGGTCAGTTCTTCGATCTTCAGATTGACATCCCTCAGTTTTCCGGGAAATTCCGTATCATCGGGCATGATCAGCTGTGCTTTCGGCTGCAGATCGGTCTTCAGCCGCTCATAGATGCCCGTCTTTTTATCCTTTCTCCAGTTCGGCTGCAGCGGACGCCTGTTTATGGTATATTTTTCCCCTTTGATCTCAAAAGTCAGGCTCACTTCGGTAAGCAGTCCGTCCGGCGCATAGTGGCTCCGCATCATGCTGCCGCTCTTCATGCCGCCGCTGGCTTCTCCGTACAATGCAAAAGTAATGGCATCGAATATCGTGGTCTTCCCAGCACCGGTATCGCCGGTGATCAGGAACAGGCCGCTGCCGATGCTTTCAAAATCGATTTCTTCTTTTATATACGACCCGAAGGCCTGCATTTTCAGCAATAACGGTCTCACAGATCCCCTGCCTCCCGTATGATTTCTTCGATGGTCTCCCGCTCTTCGGCTGTCAGCGGTACAGCATTCATCTCTTCGTAAAATTTCGCAAAAGCTTCCGCCGGATCTTCATCAGCACCGATCTTTTCATCTTCCGGGATCTGCCCGCGGCTCGTTTTATTATCCACTCTTATTTCCAGGATATGAGGGTACCGTCCTGCCAGCACATCTGCCGGGCGGACAAGCTCGTCATCCGTCAGGGTGATCCCGACATAGTCCTCGCAGACTTCCTCCCCAGCCGCCTGCATCACTTCCGAAAGCGTCCCCCGTATACTCCTTACTTTCCGTTTCGGTTCCAGTTTCAGAAGGCTGATCTCCGGTACGCTTCCCTTTTCTTTCAGCTCGATCTGTACGATTCCCTTTGCATGATGCTCTTCGCTGAGCGAATAGGGATACGGCGATCCGGAATAACGGACGTATTCTCTTCCCACCCTCTGCGGTCCGTGCAGATGGCCCAGCGCGGCATAGTCATAGGCGTCAAGAAGTTCTGCGCCGATCACGTCCAGCCCTCCCACAGACAGCCAGCGGGTCTCGGAATCGCTCAGTACCGGATCAGCGTTCGCGGCTTTGAAGAACTGATGGGCAAGGATCACGTTTCTCTTTGACAGATCAGGTTTCTGTCTATCCAGCAATGCCTTTACCGCTTCGTGATAATCCGCCGGTTCCCCGTCCGGCAGCCACCGGAGCATTCCCGGACGGACAAACGGCAGCAATGTGAAGTCGGTTTCTCCGTATTCATCCCGCAGCGTGACGACGGTGAGCATTTCCTCTTCTCCGGCAGGCGCAAGGGCGGATATGATAATATGGTGCCTCTTCAGGAACCCCGAAGCATAGCTGAGCCGCACGGCGCTGTCATGGTTCCCGGCGATGATCAGAATCTCCGGCTGCGGTCTCAGGTCTGACAATGCCGTCAGAAAATCATCAAACAGTTCCTGTGCTTCCGCAGACGGCATGGATCTGTCGTAGATATCCCCGGCGATCAGGACAGCATCCGGCTGCCTTTCCCCGGCATACCGGACGATCTGCCGCAGCATATCCTGCTGTTCTTCCAGAAGGCTGTAGTTATACAGTTTTTTCCCGAGATGAAGATCCGAAATGTGAAACAGTCTCATTCTGTATTCTCCGATCCTGTAATGATCATTTTCCGCAGAAATTATATCACCGGCTGTTATAATCGTCAAAATTTACGACAGATTCTTATTCACAAATCTGTATTTATCCTTTATACTCATGATGTAAATATCTGAGACCAAAGAATCCCCGGAGGAGCCTTTTATGGAGATTGAAAGAAAGTTTGTCATTGAGAAACTTCCTGATGATATAAACGATTATCCCTCAAAGTACATTGAACAGGCCTACATCTTAAGAGACCCCGTCATCCGCATCCGAAGAGCTGGTGACCACTATCTGCTTACCGTCAAGGGGACCGGAAGAATGGCGCGCGAAGAGCACGAGATGCCCCTTACGGAAGAAAGCTATAACGATCTGATGACCAAGACAGAGGGCAATATCATCCGCAAAAGAAGATACTTCATTCCGTATCCGCCTTTTACGATCGAACTGGACGTTTTTGAAGAGCCCTTTGACGACATGATGATGGCGGAAGTCGAATTCCTGTCTGTCCGGGAAGCGGAGGATTTTGTTCCCCCCGAATGGTTCGGGGAGGATGTGACGCAGGATAACCGCTATCACAATTCCACCATGAGCAACACGGATTATCCCGGCAATTCCTTTAAACGGGGAAGAGCCAGGGAAAACAGTTCCTATGGAACCGAATAAAACAGTTGACAATACCGGGAAAGGATCAACCTCTCCCGGTATCTTCATGCCAGCCCAGCACGCGTGCCTTCATTCCCTGCACATCCAGGACGCCCATTGCAAATCCCTTTCTTACCAGTTCTTCCGGCACGTATTCATCATATTTTTCAAACACCGGATTTTCATTCGGATACAGAAGCTCCAGCGGATCGAAATCCTTCTCCGCCTCCTCTTTTACCACCTTGAAGAACGTCTC
>CAMOZZ010000112.1 GCA_946631165.1 uncultured Lachnospiraceae bacterium
GTAAGGTGATCGATGCATTGGGAAATACAGACGCTTTTATCGCCCTTCCCTGGGGGACGCTGGTCACCCTGTGTATTACATGCGTTTATTTTGTCCTGCGCCGCACGATCCGGTTCCGGGAAATGATGGAATGCCTCCCGAAGGGTTTTGTTGCGATGATCCCCTCGATCCTGATCCTTACGCTGGCTGCCACCCTTAAAACGGTGACCGTGGCACTGGGCGCAAATGTGTTTATTCACGATCTGATGGCAGGATCCTCCGGCGCGCTGCAGGGCGTTCTTCCGGCGGTGATCTTTGTCGTTTCAGCGCTGCTGGCTTTTGCTACGGGCACATCCTGGGGCACCTTCGGGATATTGATCCCGATCGTAACGGCTGCTTTTTCGCCGGAAGAGGCCTTGCTGTATATCGGTGTTTCTGCCTGCCTGGCGGGTGCTGTCTGCGGTGATCACTGTTCCCCGATCTCCGATACGACGGTCATGTCTTCTGCAGGCGCGCAGGTCGATCATATCGAGCATGTCTCCACACAGATCCCATACGCCCTGACAGTGGCCGGCATCTGCTTCATTACCTATCTGATTGCCGGGTTCGTACAGAACTGGGCGGTCTGTCTGTTTATCGGAACGATCCTGACCGTTCTGCTGCTCGCCGTGATCCGGCGGTTCGTAAAGGAGGAAAATCTTTGACGGCAGATACAGGCAGCAGAAATTATTCTTTCGGATAAAAATATGTTGTGCTATAATTCAATAGATGAATATTATTTATCCGCTGGATGCGGCTTCGGAAAAACAGGGAGATAAACAAATGGCAGGATGTTCTGGAAACGAACCTATCAGGATCACGCTGAGCGGCAGGGTAGATTCCAATAATGCCGCGGCAACGGAAGAGCAGATCAGATCACAGCTGCCGGCCGGGCAGCCGGTTCCTGTGATCATCGATGCAGCCGGTCTGGAGTACATCTCCAGTGCCGGTCTGCGCATCTTTTTAAGACTGAAGAAACAATATCCGGACATGACGATCACCGGTGTCAGCTCCGAGATCTATGAGATCCTGGACATGACAGGGTTTACCGAGATCATGACCGTGGAGAAAGCCTACCGTGTTGTCGATGTGGAAGGATGCGAGGAGATCGGCCGCGGCTCGAACGGGACGATCTACCGGATCGACCAGGACAATGTGGTAAAAGTCTACAACAACCGTGACGCGCTTGCGGAGATCAAGCATGAACGGGAAGTGGCCAAGCTGGCGCTGATCCTCGGCATTCCGACCGCGATCTCCTATGATGTCGTAAAAGTAGGCGATCATTACGGGTCGGTATTCGAGCTGCTGAATGCCAGATCATTTTCGAAGATCCTTGCCGCCGAACCGGAAAAAATGGACTGGTGCGTCTCCGAATATGTGGAAATGCTGAGAAGAATCCACAGCACGGTCGTTCCGGAGGGAAAACTGCCGGATATGAAGAAGACAGTGGAGAACTGGGCCGGTTTTATGCAGAATCATCTGGATCCGGAATCCGGCGCCAAACTGGTAAAGATGGTGCAGGACGTGCCGCATGACGATCATATGATCCATGGTGACTATCATACGAAGAATCTGGAACTGCAGGACGGGGAGGTGCTCCTGATCGATATGGACACCCTGGCGGTAGGCCATCCGGTATTTGAACTCGCGTCGATGTTCAATGCTTTCCGGGGCTTTTACGAGATCGATCATGACGCGATCCTGAAATTCCAGAATTTCGATTATAAAACAGGCACCGAATTCTGGAACAGATCGCTGGCAGCGTATCTGGAAACGGATGATGAGGACCGGATCCGTGAGGTGGAAGACAAAGCCCGCATCGTCGGATATACCAGGCTGATCCGTCGCTCGATCCGGCGCGGCGGCACGGAGACGGAGCAGGGCAGGAAAGAGATCGCACTCTGGAAATCCGAGCTCACGGAACTGCTCGGGAAATATGACACCCTGCTGTTCTGAACCTTCTGAAAAATACATTTTATCTTAAGAGACTTATAATGTGATAAGTCTCTTTTTAATTTCGTAAAAGTATGTTATAATGCCCTTTACTGACTAAAAACAGTATCATTTCGGAGGTATACCTGTCATGCTTGAACTGATTAACGTATCCTTCAATGTTGACGACGAAGGCCAGGATAAAGAGATCATCCGCGGCGTCAGCCTGAAGATACCTGATGATAAACTGATCGTAATCACCGGTCCGAACGGCGGCGGAAAATCCACCCTTGCACGCCTGATCGCCGGTATAGAAAAACCCACGGAAGGAAGGATCCTGCTGGACGGCGAGGACATTACCGATGTCTCGATCACCGACAGGGCAAAGAAGGGGATCGGCTTCGCTTTTCAGCAGCCGGTGAAATTCAAGGGCATCCAGGTGCTGGATCTGATCCGCCTGGCGACCGGAAAACGCCTTTCCGCCGCGGCAGCCTGCGAGTACCTGGCAGCAGTCGGACTGTGCGCAAAAGATTATATCGACAGAGAAGTGAACGCCAGCCTGTCCGGCGGGGAACTGAAGCGCATTGAGATCGCGACCGTGCTTGCCAAGGCGTCCAGGCTTTCCGTATTTGACGAACCGGAAGCCGGCATCGATCTGTGGAGCTTCAACAACCTGATCCAGGTATTTGAGAATATGCGTAAGAATATCAGCGGCAGTTCCATCCTGATCATTTCCCATCAGGAGAGGATCCTGAATATTGCTGATGAGATCATTGTGTTAAAAGACGGCGAACTGACCGCACAGGGCGCAAAGGATGAAGTCCTGCCCACGCTCATGGGTACTGCATCCGCACTGCCCGGATGCGTTAAGAGCATGCCCGGGAAAGGAGACTGCTGATCATGATCCAGCTTGATGAAATACAGAAAAGACTGCTGATGGAGGTCGCCGATCTTCATAAAGTTCCCGAAGGGGCATACAATATCCGTTCCAACAGCCAGGCTGTCGGAAGAAATTCCACTGCCAATATTGAGATCGTTTCCAAGGAGAATGTGAGCGGTATCGATATCCGCATTAAGCCGGGTACGAAACACGAGAGCGTGCATATCCCGGTCGTCATGTCCCAGAGCGGCCTGAAGGAAGTTGTCTACAATGATTTCTTTATCGGAGAAGACTGCGATGTCGTCATTGTTGCCGGCTGCGGCATCGACAACTGCGGGAACCAGGATTCCGAGCATGACGGCATCCACAGATTCTTTGTCGGAAAGGGCTCAAAGGTAAAATACGTCGAAAAGCATTACGGCTCCGGCACCGGAAGCGGAAAGCGCATCCTGAATCCCGGGACAGAGGTGTACATGGACGAGGACAGCACCATGGAGATGGAAATGGTGCAGATCAAGGGTGTTGACGATACCGAACGTACGACCATCGCCGAACTGAAAGCCGGTGCGAAGCTTGTCGTCAGGGAACGTCTGATGACACACGGAGACCAGAGGGCGATCAGCACGTATGATGTGCGTCTTAACGGGGAAGGTTCCAGCGCGGATGTTGTATCCAGATCCGTGGCGAGGGACAATTCCTATCAGAAATTCGACGCCAAACTCCTCGGAAACGCGCCTTGCAGCGGTCATACGGAATGCGATTCCATTATCATGGACAAGGGACGCATTCTCGCGGTTCCGGGACTGGAAGCGAACGATGTGGATGCGGCGCTGGTGCATGAAGCCGCGATCGGAAAGATCGCCGGGGATCAGATCATCAAACTGATGACGCTCGGTCTTACCGAACAGGAAGCGGAAGAGCAGATCATCAACGGATTCCTGAAATAATAAAACAGAATCTGCAGGCATCGGGGTGCCTTCGGAGGTCTTAATAAAGGAGCAGTCGTATGGACAGATCTTTTTATGAAGAAAACAGAAAGGCACTCTATGCTTCTCTGACGCCGGGATCGGCGCTCGTCATGTTTTCGGGACATGCGCCCAGAAAAACGGCGGATGAGATGTATCCGTTCTTCGCAGACAGAAGTTTTGTGTATTTCACGGGAATAGAACAGGAGAATTCGGTTCTTCTGGCTGTGAAAGACGATTTCCAGGTGGCTGAGACGATCTATCTGCTTCCGCCGGATGCGCAAGCCGAGAGATGGACCGGCGCCAGACTGAAACCGGAGCAGGCAGAGGAACTCTCCGGAATCAGTTATTTCGGACATGTGACGTTTTTCCCGGAAGCCATGAGGCGTCTGGCGGTCTCGGGAGATATCCATACCATTTATCTGGATTTTGACCAGCTGACTGCAGAGGAGCCGCCGCGGGATGCGCTGAAGCTTGCGCGCAGGATCAGGGAGGAATTCCCCTATCTTGAAATAAAGAATATTCACAGCAGGATCAGGAGTCTGCGCTCCATCAAGAAGCCCTGTGAGATCGAAGCGATGAAAAAAGCGCAGCTGATCACCAGGGACGGCATTCTGGCGATGATGCGGGCGTCAAAGCCGGGGATGTACGAATATCAGTATAAAGCCGAATGGGATTATACGCTTACACAGCAGGGCGTGCTTTCTCCCGCGTTCCCCTCCATTATTTCCGCCGGGCAGAATAATTTCTGCATTCATTATTACGCCTACCGCGGACAGGCGATGGACGGCGACATGGTCCTGAATGATGTCGGCGCGATCTGGAATAATGAATGCAACGACGTTTCCAGAGGCTGGCCCTGCAACGGAAAGTTCAACGACCGCCAGCGGGCGCTTTATGAATGCGCTTATCAGACTTCGGAATATATGTTCGGGCTGCTTAAACCCGGCATTACCATGAGAGATGTGGACCGGATCTCCCATGAATACTGCGCGGGGCTGCTGACGGAAATAGGCGTGATCGACAAGCCGGAAAACGTCCGGGAGGTCATGTGGCACGGCGGCGCCCATCATGTGGGTATGGATGTGCATGATGTCTGCGATTATGCCGGCGTTACAAAACCGGGCTATGTATTCTGTGTGGATATCGGAATTTACTATGAGGAATGGGGGATCGGCTTCAGGCTGGAGGACAACTGCCTGATCACGAAAGACGGCTGTGAGAATCTCTCCGCGCCGACGCCCCGGTCGATCGAAGATATAGAAGCATTTATGGGCAGGAGATAACTGCCCCGGGAAACAGAGGTAGCTGAATGGCTGAAGCAATCATAAGCTGGTTCATGAAAACGATGGCGGGGCTTCCGCCGGAACTGATCGCCTTTGTGGTGTCAATGGTGCCGATCGTGGAGCTCAGGGGCGGGATCATTGCCTCCTCCCTTATGCACCTTCCCTTATGGAAGGGCGTTCTGTTCTGCATGGCCGGGAACATGATCCCCGCGCCGTTCATCCTCTGGTTCATTACGCCGATCTTTACATGGCTTAAAAAGACGGATCTGTTCAGACCGATTGTGCAAGGACTGGAAGAAAAGTCGCTTGGGAAGAGCGACCGGATACAGAAATATGAATTCTGGGGACTGCTGCTGTTCGTCGGCATTCCGCTGCCGGGGACAGGCGCGTGGACCGGTTCGCTGATCGCTGCACTGCTGGATATCAGATTCAGGAAAGCGCTGCCGGCGGTCTATCTGGGACTGGTGCTCGCGGTAACGATCATGTGCGTGGTCTCCTATTTCATTCCGTGGCTGATCGCGTCAGTCATATAATACAGGCATTGTCGGAGAAACGATGGGAAACGATATATTATCAAGACGCCTTGAATGGCGAAAAAAAGAAGAGAGGAAGAAAAAGCTGCTGACAGGGGTGTTCGCAGCGCTAGTTGTCGTACTCGTGTTTGTCGTTATCTGGGCGGGTACGGAAATCAGTAAAATAAGGAAAAATGCCCAGGGAGCCGGGAATGGCCAGGCGGCGGTCACGGCGGAATCGGAAACTGCAGAAAGCGCGGAAACCGGTGCGCAGACAGAGGAATCAGGCGTCGTGATGGGTGCTGAAGATGCTGACGGCGCTGCTGCGGCGGAGGACGGCGCATGGATGCTCATTCTGGTAAATAAGGATCATCCCATCCCTGAAGGGTATACAGTCCCTGCGTTTACGGAACTCAGGAACGGAAACCGGGTCGATTCCCGCATTTATCCTGATCTGCAGAATATGTTCGACGACATGCGGCGGGAAGGCTTAAGACCCGGTATCACATCTTCCTTCCGTACACACGCGGACCAGCAGAGTATGATGGATCAGAAGATAAAGGAATACGAAAATGCCGGAAACAGTCATGAGGATGCCGTAAAGCTTGCCGAGGAGTGGGTGGCGCTGCCCGGCACGAGCGAACATGAGCTGGGCCTTTCCGTGGATATTTCCAGTGAGGACAGGGATACGCAGTCTCCGGACAGGATCTGGTCCTGGCTCAATGAGAACTGCTGGAAATACGGCTTCGTCCAGAGATATCCGGAAAACAAGACCGATATCACGGGTATCATCCATGAACCGTGGCATTACCGCTATGTCGGCAAAGCGGCAGCAAAAGAGATGACAGAAAAAGGCCTTGTACTTGAAGAGTACCTGGAAACACGATAAAAAGGCGTAAAACTGCATCCGCACAATAAAAAACTATAAAATTCAGGAAAAAAATTTTAAAAACGGACTAGAAAAATATATCGTTTTGTATTACAATAATTCTGTTATAGCGGGAAGGATCCTTAAGTGTTTACATAAGACGAAATGGGGGCGACAAAGTGACAGAGAACAGACCGACGGCCGAAAAAAAACATGTCCACAGAGAGATCACACAGACCAGAGACGAGATCCGTTCCACAGGAAGATATGCGCAGGAAAAGATGATGAACGGCATGATCATGGAAGGCGATATCAAGCGTGTGACCAAGTATCTTGAGAGTGCAGAACATCAGCGGGTGGAGCGGATGTCTGCAGACCCGTTCAGAAGACAGCTGTATACCGTGATCGTCGGGATCGCGATTGCATCCAGAGCCGCGCTTGACGGCGGGCTCGGAGAAGAGGACGCTTTTACATTGAGCAATTCCTACATCATGGAGGCTGACAACTGCCAGACGCCTGCAGAGCTCTGGGAAGTCTACAAGACAGCGGTCCTTGATTTTACGAACAAGGTGAATGAGAACAAATCGGATGTCCTGATGAGCGAGAAGATCAAGCTCTCTATCGATTATATCCTGCGGCATCTGCATTATGATATCTCCCTCAAGCAGATCGCCGATAATGCGGGATTGTCGGAGACTTACTTCTCGGCGCTGTTCAAGAAAGAGACCGGAGAGACGGTCAGTGAATTCATTCAGAAGAGCCGCGTAAGAGAAGCGCAGAGCATGATCCAGTTCTCGGAATACAGCCTGCTTGAGATCGGGCAGTACCTGGGATTCTGTTCACAGAGCCACTTCTCGAAGACATTCAGGAAATACACCGGCATGACGCCCGGACAGTTCAGAAAGAAGAACTTCAAGAGAACCTGGTAAGGACAATGAACGGCAAACAAAAAGACCGGCTGCTGCC
>CAMOZZ010000113.1 GCA_946631165.1 uncultured Lachnospiraceae bacterium
AGACAAGCAAATACAATCTGGCTTATCTCGGCATCGACAACATGTCCAAGGAAGAGCTTCTTGCTTACCTGAACGAGGGCGTTTACAATCGTTGATTCTGCAACTCTACATAATCAGAAACACGCAGACGTGACGTTTTTCCGGCCACGTCTGCGTCCTGATTATGGAAAGCTGCTGCTTTTTATTATTTTCTACTATCTCATAAGGAGGATTTGCTTATGAAACTCAGGAAAATGTTCCTGAACATCAATGGGGTCGACCGCGTATTCATGTGTGATCCCGAGAACGACAAACTCTCTGACGTGCTCCGCAGGATCGGCCTTACCGGTGTAAAGGTCGGATGCGGCACCGGCGTCTGCGGATCCTGCTCCGTCATTCTGGACGGAAAAGTGATCCGTTCATGTACCAGAAAGATCACCTCTGTTCCTGAGTATGCAAAGATCACCACGATCGAAGGCATCGGTACGCCTCAGCATCTGCATCCTCTTCAGGTGGCATGGATGCACTGCGGCGCTGTCCAGTGCGGTTTCTGCGTACCCGGATTTATCGTTTCCGCCTACCAGCTACTGCAGGAGAATCCTGATCCCACCCGTGAAGAAGTCCGTGACTGGTTCCAGAAGACCAGGAACGTCTGCCGCTGCACCGGTTACAAACAGATCACGGATGCTGTTATGGCTGCAGCAAAGGTAATGCGCGGGGAGTGTGCGATCGAGGATATCATGTACAAGGCTCCCGAAGACGGTGAATACTATGGCACAGGTATCGTACGTCCCGATGCGCTCGGCAAAGTTACCGGTCTTACCGATTACGGCGATGACCAGGCGATGAAGATGCCCGAAGGCACCCTGTTCGCTGCTGTCGTACAGCCCAGAGTCGCGCATCATGCGAAGATCCTTGCGATCCATACCGAAGAAGCTGAGAAGATGCCCGGCGTTGTCAGAGTGATCACGGCGAAAGATATCTATGCTTTCGGCGGAACCAACCTCATGGCGGAGGGCAACTTCCATGAAAGAAGCACAGTCCTGAAGCCGGCTCGTAAAGTCCTGCAGGATGAGAAGATCTTCCGTTACGGCGATGTTGTCGCAGTCGTAGTCGCGCGCACGAACAAGGAAGCCCGCGCTGCTGCTGCCAAAGTCACCGTGGATATTGAAAAACTCCCCGAGTACACGAGCTATCTGGATGCTGTCATGCCTGATGCCATGCGCATCCATGAGGATACAGACAATATTTATGCGGAACAGCCTGTACTCAAGGGCGTCGGCCTGGAAGACGCAGAGCTCGTAAAGGAAATGATCGATAATGCGCCCAACGTTGTAGAGGGCAGCTTCTACTCGACCCGTGAGCCGCATCTGTCCATCGAAGGCTGTGTCGCACAGAGCTACTGGGGCGATGACGGAATGCTTACCGTACAGTGCAAATCCCAGTGTGCGTATTCCTCCATCGGCCGAATCGGTTCCACATGCTTCGGTGTACCGCGTGAGAAATACCGTATCATCATGAACCCGACAGGCGCCAGCTTCGGATGGTCCACCAATGCCGGTGATATCGCCCTTGTGCTTGCCTGCACGATCGCTACCGGAGAGCCTGTATCCCTGTCGATGTCTTATGAAGAGCATCAGCATTTCTCCGGAAAGAGATGCCCGGCCTACTCGAACGGACGTCTTGCCTGCGATGAGAACGGACGGATCCTGGCTGTAGAATTTGATTTCGGTCTGGATCACGGCGCCTATTCCTGGGGCGGAGACGATCTGATGACCAAGCCTGCCCGTTTCGTGTTCTGGCCTTACTATGTGCCGAACGCGGCAGGACTTGCCCGTATTGCGAACGTCAACCATGCATTCGGAACAGCATACCGTTCCTACGGATCTCCGCAGGCTTATACCCTTTCCGAGCCGCTGATGGACATGATGGCCGAGAAGCTTGGTATGGATCCCTTCGAGTTCCGTTATCTGAATATCGCCAGACCCGGCGAGACCAACATCAACGGATTCCCGTTCAGGCAGTACCCGATGCAGGCGATGATGGATACCATGCGTCCTATTTATGAGGAAGCGAAGGCCAGAGCGAAGGCCGAATCAACGCCTGAAAAGCTGCGCGGCGTAGGCGTATCGTGGGGCGGATTCAATGTTACAGAAGGCGAAGCCGATTCCGCGGAAGTCGCACTGGAACTGAAAGAAGACGGCAAGATCTGGAAGTATGATACATGGGAAGCCATGGGCCAGGGCGGCACAGTCGGTTCCGTCATGGTAACCCTGGAAGCACTGAAGCCTCTGCATCTGACCCCCGAAGACATTCATCTGGTACAGAATGATACCAAGATCTGCCCTGACTCCGGTATGGCCGGCGCATCCCGTTCGTTCTATATGAATGGTCTTGCCACCAAGATCGCCGGTGAGAAGCTGCTGGATGCCATGCGGAAAGAAGACGGCACCTATCGTACCTATGAAGAGATGGTCGCCGAAGGCATTCCGACAAAGGTATTCGGAAAGCATGAGAACACGATCGATCGTTCTTTGCACCGCTGCGATCCCAACACGGGTGTAGGCGATCCTTCACCTGCTTATACTTACTGCCTGAACCTCGCAGAAGTAGAAGTCGATGCCAAGACCGGTAAGGCGACCTGCATCGGATTTACCTGCGTGGACCATGTAGGACGTGTCGGAAATATCCAGGCTGTCAACGGCCAGGCATATTCAGGTGTATCTCACGGTATCGGATTTGCGCTGTCTGAGAACTACGACGATGTCAAGAAGCATGCGAACATGCTCGGTGCCGGCGTGCCTTATATCAAGGATACCCCCGACAACATCACCATCATTCATATGGATGATACGATCGAGTCCGGTCCTTTCGGAAGCTCCGGCGCATCTGAAGCATTCCAGGCATCACCGCACTGTGCAGTGCTTAATGCGATCTACAATGCAACAGGCGTCCGTATCCATGAGCAGCCCGCGCTTCCTGCGAAGATCAAGGCCGGTCTGGATGCCATCGCCAAAGGCGAGAAGCCTTATGAACCCGAGAAATATTATCTCGGACCGGATATGTACGAGCGTCTTGAAGATATCAAGGCGAACCCCGTACCGTTCAACAAGAACGAAGAATACTTCGTATCCCTTGATGACCCGAATGGCGTAAAACCGTTCTGATCCTCATGCCGGGCGGCAAAAGCCTGCAAGCCGCCCGGCTTATTATCTCTCCCGAAAACATGTTAAAAGCAGCCGGCTTGTACGGCTGCTTTTTGCTGTCTTAGAAAGTATTTTTAAAAAACTGTTCCGGCGTTCATTGTTCGGTGGAAACGGTAATGAAAAAAATGGTCCCTTCGTTTTCGATGCTTTTTACCCAGAGCCGTTCATTCAGCCCGGCAGCAATCTCCTGCGCGATCGCGAGGCCGAGTCCGGTCCCGCTCGGATTATTGACAGATGTTTTAAAGAAACGTTCAAAGATATGCGGCAGGTCTTCGGCCGGTATGCCGCGCCCGTTGTCGTTCACGCGGAGCGTCGCCTGGCCGTGTTTGTACGTGCAGTCAATGAATATAGTTCCATCGTCATTCACGAATTTGAAAGCGTTGTCCAGCAGGATCTGCAGAAGCTGCTGCAGCCGGTGCGCATTGGTGTTCAGCAGCGGAAGCTCCCAGACATGCGGATCGACATAGAAGGAGATGCCCGCTTCTTCACAGCGGGAAGCAAACATATCCGCGATCGGATCCAGCAGATCGTGCGTGCTTACGGGTTCTTTTTCAAATCCTTTTTCCATATCCTGCAGCTTGGAGAGTTCGATGATCTGCAGCACGGAGTGCTCCAGCAGACGGGATTCCCTGGAGAGGATCCCGTAATAACGGCTGCGGGATATCTCATCGTCTGCGCCGCCTTCGTTCAGGATCTCGAGAATAGCCTGCATGGAGGCGATGGGAGATTTTAATTCATGGCTGATATTGGCAATGTACTGATGATAGATCTGTTCGATCCGTTCCCGGTTCCTTCTCTGCGACAAAATAGAGTAGACGATCAGATAGTAGATCACGGAACTCAGGAGAACATAGCCGATCAGCAGAGGGAGAATGTATTTCAGAGAGCGGATCACAAAGATGTAAGTATCCGGATCTCCTGTTCCGCCGGCAGGATGACCTGCGATGCTTACCAGTTCGGAGGAGCCGGGAAAGATCTGGAGGGCGTAAAAAGGTTTCTGCTCCAAAACGTATCTGTTGAACCGGTCGGTATATTCCTTTACCGGCAGTTCATGCTGACCGTAATAAACGCGAAGCGGAAGAATGTCTTCGTCTTTCCTGCAGTATACACTGTAGGTCAGATACTGATCCGGAGCCTGCAGTGTTCCGGCAGACTGCAGATCGAGGGCAGCCGTTTCCGCCATATCACAGGACACCAGATTGATCCTGCATTGGACATAATAGATGGCAAAAACGCCGACGATCAGGACCAGAAGATGGGTAAACAGGATCAGAAGAATGCGTTCGGCTCTGGTGTACTTCATTCTTTTATGCCCCCGAGACGGTATCCGGCGCCATAGACGGACTGGATGGCGAAATGAACGCCTTCCGAAGGCAGTTTCTTCCGCATCCGTTTAATAACCGCATCCACAGTGCGGGTGTCGCCGTAATAATCATAGCCCCAGACCGCATTCAGGATCTGGTCCCGGTTAAGCACTCTGTTCGCGTTCCGGATCAGGTAGATCAGGAGACTGACTTCCCGGGCTGTCATATCGATCCGGCTGCCTTTAACAGTCACCTCCATCTTGTCCTCGCTGACGGCCAGCTCTTCAAAGGTCAGGATATTCTCCTGTTCCTGTACGATTTGTCCGTGGGACTGCGCGGTGCGGGCAAGGAGCCGTTTTATGCGGAGCGTGAGTTCTTTGGGAGAGAAGGGTTTTGTCACGTAATCATCCGCGCCCCTTTCAAGACCGCCTACACGGTCGTCTTCCTCCCCGAGCGCGCTTAAGAATATGATCGGCACATTGTTTTCTTTCCGTATGGCCTGGCACACTTCAAGACCATTCATGTTCGGCATCATCACATCCAGCACAACAAGATCGATCCTGTTCTTCCGGAAGAGCGGAAGGACTTCGCTGCCGTCATAAGCGGACACGACAAGCATGCCTTCCTTTTCAAGAAAGAAAGAAAGGCTCTCGTGAACTGCTTCCATATCATCACAGACCAGAATTGTGTACTGCCGCATTTTTTATCCCGCTTTATAATTTTTTAACAAAACTCTTTTTTTGCCTTATTTCTGCCGTAATCTGTTTATAAAATGCTGATATAAAGAAAAGAACTTCTGCAAAGCCAGTGTTTAAAAGACAAAATAATTATAACAATCTGTATTTTGTGCTTCAAACAACTTTTTGGTAGAAGTCCTGCAGAACAAACGGAAGGAGAAGGGACATGAACTCTGAAACAAACGCAAAAGCAAAAATGAGACCCATCGTCATGTCTGTTACAGTTGTTCTTTTCATAGCGCTGCTGGCTGCGATCCTGATCAATGCCGATGCATTCTATGATTTTCTGTACAATGCTGTAATGAATAACGCCATGTGGGGACTCGGATGGTTCTCCAGCCTTGTCTGCTTTGCCATGGTCATCTTCTGTGTCGTCGTTATGGTAACACCGCTCGGAAAGGTCAAACTCGGCGGACCGAACGCGAAACCCAAATTCACGATGATGCAGTGGTTCGGCATCTCTCTTTGTACCGGAATCGGCGCAGGCGTCGTTTTCTGGGGCGCAGCGGAGCCGCTGATCTTCGCAATGGATATTCCCGCTTACACCGGTCTGGAATCGGGAAGCGACGGCGCCGTTCTCTGGAGCATGGTCAGATGCTTCCTGGAATGGGGACTTACTCCTTATGCTACCTGTGTTGTGACAGGCGTTATCCTTGCTTATCTGATCCTGAATAAGAACGCCCCTTTCAAGACCAGCTCCCTGCTGATCCCGCTTTTCGGAAAAGATGTTGTCAACAGCAAATGGGCGGATGCCTTTGACGCCTGGTCAGCCTTTGCACTTACGGCAGCTGTTGCCGGCGGTCTCGGATATGGTGCCATGCAGCTCTCATCGGCTGTAAAGGCTTTCGCCGGCATCGAGCCCAGCACGATGATCTATGTTGTTATCATTGTGTTCATGTTTATCTGCTACAACCTGTCCGCTATTTCCGGTCTTCGTGCAGGTATCACCTGGCTTTCCAACAGAAATGTGCAGCTGTTCTTCCTGATGCTGCTGTTCGTTTTCCTGGCAGGCCCTACGGCTTATATCTGCAACCTTTTCACAGAGAGCCTTGGCGGTTATCTGGATCAGTTCTTCTATGTCAGCATGAACACCGCGCCTTATCAGGATGCCGGCATGTGGCCGCAGAACTGGGATATGTACTGGTGGGTAGACTGGATGGCTTATGCGCCGCTGCTCGGCCTGTTCATGGTCCGCTGCGCTTACGGCCGCAACCTGCGTGAGTTCGTTCTCATCGAGTGGCTGCTGCCCGCCCTGTTCGGTATTGTCTGGTTCGCAGTATTCGGCGGAACCATCCTTCATGCACAGCTCTGGGACGGTGTGGATTTCCTGTCGATCTATCAGACACAGGGCGCGGAGGCTTTGACATTGTCAATGTTCAATGTCTTGCCATTGTCGACCATAGCAAAGATCATCATGCTGGTCATCATCACGATCTCTCTGGTTACCCAGTGCGACTCCATGGCAGTTACCCTTGCCGGTATGTGCTTCAAGGGCGCTGATGAGAACACAGAGCCCCCTGTATTCCTGAAACTGTTCTGGGGAACTGTTTTCGCAGTCGTTGCGATCGTGTTCGTATCCCTTGGCGGAATCGGCGGTGTTAAGACGATCAAGTCCTTCGCCGGTATCCCCATGTGCTTCATCTGCCTTGCCTGCATGATCGGATTTGTGAAATTCATTCTTGCCCGTCCGAGGAATGTCGACGGATCCTTCAAGGATGAGCCTGAAGTCGCGGATGCTCCGGATAACGGTGAGCCGATGGCACCCAAGAGCAAGATCAAGATCCTTGCAAAACTCGGTTGGTAATTTTACCGTATTGATAGTATAATAAAAACAGCGGACGGCATCTTACCGCCCGCTGTTTTTCCTTCCATCGGACAACAGAACAGTAACGGAGGCTGAACAGGATGCTTATAAAGAACAATCTGGGAATCATGACAGCAGTTGTCACGCCAATGCAGGAAGACGGTGTGACTTTGAATGAGAATGCATTGAAAGCGATCATTGACTATCAGATCGAAAACGGTGCAGGCAGCCTTCTTTTTCTCGGAGGGACCGGAGAGACGCCTTCCGTTCCGGCAGAGGCGAGGAAGAAGATCCTTGAAATTGCCGCGGAAACAGTGGATCACAGAGTGCCGGTCGTTGCGGGCGTCTATGAATTAAGTGTTTTTGCTGCAGTCAGGGAAGCAAAGACGGCAAAAGC
>CAMOZZ010000114.1 GCA_946631165.1 uncultured Lachnospiraceae bacterium
GTAAGGATCCTCCGTCTCCGGCTCATCCTTGATCAGCTTCCGGCTGATCTTTTCGTACTGACTTATGATCGGAAAACAGACGAACGCGCATGACAGATTAAAGATCGTGTTCGTATTGGCGATCATACCGGCATCTACAGTCCTGTTCCAGATCCAGTCCAGAAGACCCAGCCGGGAAATAATTGCCACCACCCCCAGCACAAGAACTGTCTCCGAAAGATTGAACAGGATATTGACCAGGCCTACCCGCCTGGCTTCCGGTTCTGCACCGATAGAACATACGATCGCCGTCGTCACACAGTCGCCAAGATAGATACCCACGATCACAGCATAAATCGCTTTGAATGTAAGGCTTCCCGATGCGGAAAACGCCTGCAGAATACCGACCGTGGCAGAAGAACTCTGAAGCACGAATGCTACGCCGGCGCCGGTAATATATCCCAGAACGGGGTTGCTTCCCAGTCCCTGGAACAGCGTCTCTATAATCCCGGACTGCGCGATTGCATGCACAGCTCCTGTCATATTGAGCAGGCCGGAGAACAGAATTCCGAATCCGATCGCAATATTTCCCACAGATCTCGCTCTCGGCGCTTTTGCCGCCATGATCAGGATAATGCCTGCGATCAGCGCGATCGGCGCCAGCGAGGAAGGCTGGAACAGCCGCAGTACAGACCCGGATCCGGCGTCCAGATCCAGCAGTCTGATGATCTGTCCCGTTACGGTGGTACCGACATTGGCGCCAATAATGATGCCGAGCGACTGATGCAGCGTAAGGATCCCGGCCCCTACCAGACCGGATGTAATTACAATCGTCGCGGTCGATGACTGAATGACCGCAGTTATAAGAAGTCCCAGAAGAAATGCCTTGAGCGGATTGTTCGTGACCTGCTCCATGGCAAGCTTGAGAGCACCGGAAGAACTCTCCTTCAGCGAGTCTCCCATCAGCCGCATGCCGTAGAGGAACATGGCCAGTCCCCCGAACAGTGTTAATGCATCAAAAAAGTTCATCTTTCGTATTCCTTTCGCGGCATAGCTTAACTCACTTTTCCTCTACAATCAATCTTTTTGTTTTGCAAGTTTTTGCACATATTTATTGTATTGATTTAGCGCTCCGGACCGGACGCATTCTGAATGTCAGAGAAAAACCATTCTCCGGGAAGATCCTGCAGGAATCCTGCGGCAGCGCCCCCCATGAATCGATTCCGCCGACGCCTTCGATAGCCGCAAGGATGCGCACATGGACCGCCTGCTGCTGCGGCAGATCATAGGAATGATACGCGTTTTCCAGTTCTTCTGCGCTGTACGGAAGCACACTTGCGTTAAGAGGACAATCGAGCATGCTAAAACAGACGCCCGAACCGTTTTGATCCGTCACCCTGATTTCACGGACACCCGTATGGTTTCCGCACTCCTGGGGTTTAAGATACTTTACCGGAAGCTCTGCCGCAGATGTGACAAAACGCTCCAGCTTTACACCGTGATTTCTGTCAGGATAGTTTTCCTCCGGACCATATCCGTACCAGGATACTTCAGAAAATTCCTTTCTCAGCTCCATGGATACGCCGAACGCCGGAATCTCGGCAAATCCGGATCCTGCAGGCAGTTCCGCGATGACGTCAATACTTCCGTCCCTGCGTACTTTGTAAGAAAGGTTACCCTTAACGGCTTCCCCTCCTGCTTTCGGCAGGGAAATCTCATACTGCACGGTCAGTAAGCCATCTTTCTCCGTATATGCTGCGTGTGTCATATACTGTCCGTACTCCGCAGCTTTCGCCGCAGCCAGCCTGAACTGCTGCGCGTTCCCTCTGTCGTTATCCGTCAGGGCGCGCCAGAGTGCGATCCTGTGAGAATGCCGGAAGATCTCCTTTCCGTTATAACGGGCTGAAATCTGAAAAGGCTGACCGAGCGGGAACCGGATCAGGAAGTCTTTTCCGCGGACACCGACAATATCGCCGCCTTTTATGATCTCATAATCGTCCGCGCGTTCTCCGGATTCCTTCCCGGAATACTTCCCGCAGACAAATTCTCCGAAAGCAATTTCATGTCCTGCCGGCACCATCTCCGTGCCGCAGTCAGTCAATGCCCTGACACGGACCAGCATCTCTTTTCCGCTGCCGGCTTTCAAAAGCGCTTCCGCAAAACCATGTTCTGCGCGAACGGTTTCTCCGGGCGCAGCGGAAGGAACAGTGATTTCCCGCTCCGCAGTCTTCCCGCCGTTTTCGTACAGTTCGGCAATAAAACGGTACCCGGAAGTGTTGGTGAAGAAATTGCGGTTGCGGACCGTTACGAATTCTGCTTCTGCAGCAATGCTGACCGGCGCATACAAAGCCTTTGCCTCACACACTTTAGGGGAAATGGTTCTGTCAGCATAAATGATCCCGTCCCCGCAGAAATTGCCCGCGTTCGGATAATCCCCAAAATCCCCGCCATAGGCGGTCCTGCACGCTCCGTCCTCATCAAGCAGCGCCGCCTGATCGATATAATCCCAGATGAAGCCGCCGGCATACTGCGGATATTTTTCCAGATCCGTATAAGCCTTCATTCCGCCCAATGAATTGCCCATCGCATGCATGTATTCACAGAGCATGAACGGTTTTTCCGGATCGTTCTTCAGATACTCCTCACAACCGTCGGGCGGCAGATACATCCGGCTTTCGACATCGCTGATATCGTCATATTCCCGGCAATGGCACACGCCCTCGTAATGGACCGGCCGGCTGTCCCGCGCATGGAAAAGCTGATACATTTTCCGCATCACGTCTCCGGCGTAAGATTCATTTCCGAGAGACCACATAATGACAGACGGATGGTTCTTGTCCCGTTCCAGCATCGCGGTCACACGGTCAAGCGCTGCTGCCGTCCACTCCTGCCTGCTGCCCGGAACATTATATTCCGGATCCTCTCCGTGCGCCGTCGCCCAGCTGCCGTGGCTCTCGAGATTCGTTTCATCGATCAGATAAATGCCATACTTATCGCAGAGTTCATACCACAACGAAACGTCCGGATAATGACAGGTACGGACAGCGTTAATATTGTTCTCCTTCATGAACCGGATGTCAAAGAGCATCTCTTCCTCTGACACGGTTCTCCCTCCGGTCAGTGAGAATTCATGCCTGTTCACACCGCGGAAAACGATGCGCCGGCCGTTTACAAGCAGCATGCTGTCCTTTATTTCAACCGTCCGGATGCCAAAAGATACCCGTGCTGTCTCGACCGTTTCCTCACGGTCATTCCGCAGGATCAGCTTCAATTCATACAGATGCGGTTCTTCTGCATTCCAGAGAAGCGGATCTTCTATGATCATGTCCAGCTTTTCCGGGAATCCGGCGCAGTTCTCTTCTGCCGCAATTCTTCCATTTCCATCGATAACGGTATACTCCAGACAGCCATTCTTTTCCTTTAATGAATATTTCAGTTCCGCACTGATCCTGGCTGTTTCTCCATTTTCATCAATGTCCTCTGTCCGGACGAACACATCCTCCACATGCATTTCCGGCAGCACAAATAACGTCACGTCCCGGAAGATTCCCGAATACCGGAAGAAATCCTGGTCTTCCATCCAGCTGCCGGTGCAGTATTTCACCGTTTCCACCGCGATCCGGTTCTCTCCCTGATGCAGATATTCCGTGATATCGAATTCCGCCGGTGTAAAGGAGCCCTCATTGTAACCGGCAAATGCTCCGTTTACCCACAGGAACATCGCCGAACCGACGCCGTCGAAGCGGATTACGATCTGCTTCCCAGTCCATTCCTCCGGGATGTTTACCGTCCTGATATATCTTCCGACGGGATTGTTTTTTACCGGGATCTGCGGCGGGATCAGATTCTCTGCGCCATCCCACTCGTAGGTAGAATTGGTATATCTGATCTGTCCGTACCCCTGCAGTTCCAGGCAGCCCGGGATCGTGATCTCTCCCATCTCCGAAAGATCTTTTTCTTCCTTATAGAATTCTCTGTCTCCGGATTCCGGTGTTTCCGCCCATGCAAAATACCAAGGGCCGTTCAGCGATATACGGTCTGTCGTATCAATACTTCCCTCTCCGGATTTCCATTGATGGTCCGAATGAGCCGGCAGCCGGTTCACGGATACGGTTTCGGGGTCATAGATCCAGTTTCTGTCTGCATTTGTGTATTTTTTCATAAGAACCTCGGCTGATTTTTTTCCGGCGGCGGGATTCCGGTACTGTTCAGAATAGCCCGGGCAATCCTGCCTCTGTGCACGGTCTGCTGCAGCAGCTTCCCCGCTGCGCCCATGCGGACATTCAGTGTCACAGGCAAGCGGCGCAGCAGATGTATTATTTCACAGGACTGCGGAAAAAGCAATTCCTGATTGAAAGCTGCCGGAATCTGTTCATTCATATCACCGGAACCGGCAAGCAGAAAATCATTTTTCAGTGCAATACTTCCCGCGAATACGCCGCGTCCTCCAGCGGCGGGGCGTCCGGATGAATGCCGTATCTCTCTGCCAGCCATTCCCTGGCATAACGGATAAACATTCTCGCCGCTTTCGGGCTCTCACTGATCTTTCTGGCACCGATGCAGATCGTTCTGCGGACCGGTTCGTCAAATTCGACCGACACAAGATCATACGGAATATCTTCCAGCAGAATACTGGAATTGATGCAGTACCCCAGCCCTTTGCTTGCCATCGCCAGCGCACTGAGATCATTTTCCGAGGTAAAGCCGATCTTCGGCGTCTTCCCGTACTTTCTGAAGATATCCATGACTTCTGTATCCCTGACCAGGTTGATATACGGATATCTGTCAAGATCCGCCACCGGGAAATGATCCAGCGCAGCAGCCGGATGATCCGGCGCGAACGATGCTTTCATTGGCTCTTCCATGACCGGGATCATTTCCAGATCATCAGCAACAGGAAGAATATAAAACCCGCAGTCGACTTCTCTTCTCCTCGTCATCTCCTGTGCCAGTCCGGTCTCATCAACAGAGACCAGCTGCACACGGATATTCGGATAGTCCCTGTGGAACCGTTCCAGGATGCCCGGGATCCACCGCAGCGAGATACTGTAAAACACCAGCACCCTGATCTCTCCCGCGTCAAGATTCTTCAGATCATCCACCCGCTCCCGGAGACGGTGCTCGGATGCCGCCAGATCCCGGATCCACGGAAGAAGATCCCTCCCTTCCGCCGTCAGTTCCACGCCTCCGTATTCCCGGATGAACAGCGGCAGGCCGAGCTCCTGTTCCATGGAACTGATAATATAGCTCACACCTGCCTGGGTATAACCCAGTTCGTCCGCAGTCCTCCGGAAATTCAGTGTTTCGGCAGCTTTCAGGAACACTTCTGTATTGATCCTGTCCATTGGCCCCTCCAAAATTAAAGTATTACTTTAAATCTTCTATAAAAATACTCGTTTTACTTTTCAGCGCAATTCAAATATACTACGCTCTGTAATCGAAAACAAGCCGGCTGCTGAAAAGATTATGAAAAAGGAGGGCTTTCACCATGTTCTTTATGATCGGAAATCTGTTATCTGTGATCTCGGTCGCTTTCCTGATCCTCTCCTGCTGTATCAACGACCGCAGGAAAGTGTATCAGATGCAGTTTGTGGAAACTGCGACCTGCGCAGCCGCTACTGCTTTTTTCGGTGCCTGGTCCGGATTGACAACGAATGCGATTGCACTGTACCGCAATTATAAAAATATGAACGATGCCTTTTCACGCCGGGATATGATCGTCACCTCTATACTGACGGTCGCGGCAGGATTAATCGTCAACGTCAACGGACTTGTCGGATTAATTCCCATTATGGCAACGCTCGAGATCACCTATACGAACTATTATCTGAAAGATGTTCTGCAGATCAAGACCGGCATTCTTCTGAATGTCACACTTTGGATGATCTATTTCTTTATGATCGGAAGCGTTCCTGCCGGTCTCGGACAAATGATCACCCTGCTGCTGGGGCTTCGCTCTCTGTTTCAGTACGGTCATGGCAGAAGGGCAGCTGCAGCCTGAGGTACCGGTTCTCACAGACGGCCCGCATTCTCTGCTGACAGGCAGGAAACTGCAAAAAGAACGTTGCCACTTCAGGATGAAATGATTATACTGTCATCGTGACTGACATTTCTGATCAGTTATGAAGACAGTATGAAAGGTGCCGGGTACCGGATGCATTCTGACCCGGAAGCAACAGAAATGACATTATATCCTTATGCATTATTTGATATGGACGGCACGATGACGGATTCCATGCCATATTGGGAGAACGTCGGCGCGGAGTACATCCGTTCCAAAGGCATGGAGCCGAAGCCCGGCCTCTGGGAGACGCTCTCAACAAGACCATACCCTGAAGCTGCCTTATTCGTAAAAGAGGATTACGGGATCATGGACGCGCCGAAAAATTTCGCCGCGGAGATCAACCGTCTGATGAAGCTTCATTACCAATACGACATCCCGCTGAAGCCGGGTGTCCGCGAGTATCTGAAGTATCTCCATGAGAACGGCGTAAAACTGGGCGTCTGCTCTGCGACTGCTGTCCATCTGGTGGAAATGACGCTTTCCCGTCTGGATGTGCTGCAGTATTTTGACAGCATTACGAGCTGTGAAGAAGCAGGCGGCATGAGCAAGACCGAACCGGATGTCTTCCTGCTTGCCATGACAAGGCTTGGTGCAAAGCCGGAAGAGACCGTCATGTACGAAGACGCGCCGTTCGGTATAAAAACGGCGAAAAAGACCGGCATGATCGTATGCCGGGTGTTCGATCATTCCTATCAGGATGCTTTCGACAATGATGAAAAGTACTACGACAGTTTTGTAAAAGACTTTTCCGCCCTCGGTTTCTGCCCTCAGGAAAGGAGGCATGCATGAACAACGGACCTTCCGGAAGAAATATTGTCTATGCTGTGATTTACGCAGCCTGCGGAATCATCTGCCTTTTCCGGGGCATCTTCAATTTCCCTACAGACCAGCCGGTCATCGGCGTCGTGCAGGTCGCGCTGGCATTCATCTTTTTGATCGTCGCGGTGTTGTATCTGCGCAGAAGATAGCGGTGCCTGCGGTTTCTTTCCAGAGCCAGAGGACGGCTCCTCCCTCTCTTTTGTTTTCCTTGCGGCAATGTATCCGAGGAGAAGCAGCCAAATCCGGTATTAAAACAAGCCCGTGGGTTTTAGAATGGGTTTTTCGCTGAACGATACCCTTCCTTTAAGCCATTTCAATCAAATGAAATGGTATGATGGGTTTTTTACAAGTATCTGTCCAAAACAATACCCTTATTTAAGATCAACAGACATCAAGCAAGAACAAAAAAGGGTATCGTCAAACGACGAAACTCTTCAATTCGGAAACGAATGTATCTTTTTATCTGCTCCTTCACAAAAACGGGGTATCGTCTTTTGTAACAGTCCTCTGATCACCCAGTTCCGATGAAGCCTGGATTTTTGAAGAAATAACA
>CAMOZZ010000115.1 GCA_946631165.1 uncultured Lachnospiraceae bacterium
TGCCGGATATCGATGAGAAGGAATACCTGCTTCAGCTGCTTTGAACCTCTGAGATACCCCTCGATCATCTTTCCCCATTTTACCTTTTCGGATTCCGGTACCTTCGCAAAGCCGTAGCCCGGCAGATCCACCAGATAAAATGCCTTATTAATATTGTAGTAATTGATCGTCTGCGTTTTTCCGGGCTGGGCGGAGGTCCGGGCCAGGGACTTCCGGTTCATCAGCGCGTTAATAAGCGATGATTTCCCGACGTTTGATTTTCCCGAAAACGCGAACTCCGGCAGAAGATTATCCGGCAGTTTGCTTGTCACGCCGCAGACCGTTTCAAGTTCCGCAGATTTAATTATCATTTTCATGCCTCCGCAAATGCATTTTCTATGACTTCATCCATCTGGGAGACATAGGTGATCCGGAGCCCGTCCGTGATCTCGGAAGAAAGCTCCGCCACATCCGGCCTGTTCTTTTCCGGCACCAGCACCTGACGGATGCCGGCCTGCTTTGCAGCCAGCAGCTTCTCCTTCAGTCCGCCGATCGGAAGCACACGGCCTCTTAACGTCACTTCGCCCGTCATGGCAAGATCCGCTCTCACCTTCTTCAGCGTGATCGCGGAAAGCATTCCCGTAGCCATCGTGATGCCGGCGGAAGGTCCGTCTTTCGGTACAGCGCCCTCCGGAATGTGAATATGGATATCATGCTCCTCAAAATAATCGCCGGCAACATGGTAATGATCCGCCACGGAACGGATATAGCTGAGCCCCGCCTGGGCGGATTCCTTCATCACATCGCCCATCTGGCCTGTCAGCTGGATCTTGCCCTTGCCGGGCATGATATTGACTTCCACCTCAAGCGTGTCGCCGCCGACGCTGGTCCATGCAAGGCCGCGGACGATGCCGATATCATCCTGTTCAGCCGCACGCTCATAATGGACTTTCTCGATCCCGAGATATTCCTTCAGATCGCTTTCCTTTATGCGCAGCGACTTCAGCTCACTGTCCGTAAGGAACTTTCTGGCGGCTTTGCGGCACACCTCTCCGATCTCACGCTCCAGCTGTCTGACGCCTGCTTCCCTGGTGTAGGAATGGATGATCTTCTTCAGGGCGCCTTCGGTAAAGCTGAGCTGTCTTCCGGTCAGTCCGTTCTTTTTCCGCTGCTTTTTTATCAGATGCTCCTTCGCGATGTGCAGCTTCTCATTTTCGGTATAACTGCCGATCTCGATGATCTCCATCCTGTCAAGCAGCGGTTTCGGGATGGTCTGCGTGGTATTCGCGGTGGCAATGAACAGCACCCGCGAAAGATCCATGGGAAGTTCGATATAATGATCGGCAAACCGCTTATTCTGTTCGGGATCCAGCACTTCAAGCAGCGCGGAACCGGTATCCCCTTTGTAATCGCTGCTCACCTTGTCGATCTCGTCAAGCAGCATCAGCGGATTGCAGACGCCCGCCTGCTTCATGCCTGCAGCGATCCTGCCGGGCATGGCGCCGATGTAAGTGCGTCTGTGGCCTCTGATCTCCGCTTCGTCATGCACGCCGCCAAGGCATACCCTGACGTACTTTTTGTTCAGTGCCCTGGCCACGGATATGGCCACGGACGTTTTTCCTGTTCCGGGCGGTCCCACCAGGCACAGGATCGAGCCTTCGTGATTGCCCGAATACTCTCTCACTGCCAGATAGTCAAGGATGCGTTCCTTCACCTTCTCCAGGCCGTAATGATCCGCATTCAGGATCTTTTCCGCGGCTTTGATGTCGACATTCTCCGGCGCCGCCTTATCCCACGGCATCGCCAGGAGCGTTTCTATATAGGTCCTTGAAACTGTACCCTCTGCATTTGCAGGAGGCATGGACCGGAATCGCTTGATTTCTTTTCTGATCGCTTCCCTGACATCATCGGATGCTTCCAGCGCCTCCGTCTGGGCAAGGAATTCATCAACATCAGAATCGATATCATCATCCCCGAGTTCTTCCCGGATCGTCTTGATCTGCTCCCGGAGCATGTATTCGCGCTGGTTCTTGTTCAGTCTTTCCTGGACTTTTTCCTGGATGTCGCTGCGGATCCGGCCGATGTCCGTCTCCTGCGCGAGCACCTGCATCAGCAGGGAATACTGCATGTTCAGCGTTTCCATGCTCAGGAACTTCTGGCGTTTGTGCGCATCCACCGGGAACCGGATCATGAGCTGGGATATCAGCTCCGGCAGCGTATTGATCATCAGCAGCGTGCGGGAGGCGGTCTCCATGAAATGCTGGTTGACTTCGCCGTAATCATGGATGGCGTCCTTCATCGCCCTGAGCATCGCTTCGCGCTCTACCGGGGATATATCCTCTTCCCCGGCGGGGCGGATATCCACTTCTCCCTCCAGGAATTTCATATTGTCTGCGAGATAATGGAGTTCTGCACGTTCCCTGCCCTCGGCCAGCACGCGGATGACACCGTCGGGCATGCGCATCAGCTGTTTGATCTCCGCCACTGTTCCGATCGTGTAAAGATCCGGCAGCCCGGGATCCTCGACCGTCTCGTCACGCTGCATCACCAGCATCACTTTCTGGTCGCGCATCATGGCTTCCTGCACAGCTGCGATCGATTTATCTCTGATCATATCAAAATGTGCCAGCATCCGGGGCAGAATTACGATCCCCTTTAAAGGCACGACAGGTATTTTCATTCCGTTTCACCACCCTGGCGGCATCTCTGTCAGGCAGGCATGCCGTTTTTGTGTGTTCTGATCTTTGCCGCGGCGGGCACTTCCACATCCCTGTGGGTGACCTCCGGCTCGGAATTATTGTAAATTACGTCTTCCGTCACCAGAACGCTCCCGATGGTCTCATCCGAAGGGATGGAATACATCAGGTTCAGCATCGCTTTTTCAAGGATCGCCCTGAGGCCTCTGGCGCCGGTCTTTCTCTCAAAGGATTTTCTGGCAATGGCTTTTACGGCTTCCTCCGTAAACTGAAGTTCCACGCCGTCCAGTTCAAGCAGTCTCTTGTACTGTTTGATAATGGCATTCTTCGGCTCGGTTAGGATCCGCACCAGCGCGTCCTCATCCAGCTGCTCGAGCGCCACGACCATCGGCACTCTTCCGACAAATTCGGGGATCAGTCCGTATTTTACGAGATCCTGGGGCAGGACCTGTTTGAAATACTCGCCCACGCCGATATCGATTTTCTCATGAACTTCCGCGCCGAATCCGATGGAATTCGACCCGAGACGGTTCTCCACGATCTTCTCCAGGCCGTCGAATGCGCCGCCGCAGATGAACAGGATATTCGTCGTATCGATCTGATACATCTCCTGATGCGGGTGCTTTCTGCCGCCCTGGGGCGGTACGGAAGCGACGGTCCCCTCGATGATCTTCAGCAGCGCCTGCTGGACGCCTTCTCCGGAGACATCTCTTGTGATCGACACATTCTCCGACTTTTTCGTGATCTTGTCGATCTCGTCCAGATAAATGATGCCGTACTCGGCTTTCTTTATATCGTAATCTGCTGCCTGAATCAGTTTCAGCAGAATATTTTCCACATCTTCACCCACATAACCGGCCTCGGTCAGTGCTGTCGCATCCGCGATGGCGAAAGGTACCTTCAGGAGCTTTGCGATCGTCTGGGCCAGATAAGTCTTGCCGCAGCCGGTAGGGCCGAGCATCAGAATATTGCTCTTCTGCAGCTCTACATCCGAATTGTCTCCGGAAAGGACCCTCTTGTAGTGGTTGTATACGGCAACGGAGAGCGCTTTCTTGGCTTCCTCCTGGCCGATTGCATACTGGTCAAGAAAAGCCTTGATCTCCGCAGGTTTCTTCAGTTCGATGCCGCCTTTTTCGGGAGTGACTGTGCCGTCCTGCTCCATCTCCTCTTCCAGAAGCTCCACGCAGAGCTCAACGCACTCATCGCAGATATATACATCCCGCAGATTCGCTGCGATCAGCTTCTGTACCTGGATCTGGCTCTTTCCGCAGAAAGCGCAGAAACGCTGTTCTTCATATCTTCCCGCCATAGTTCTCTCCTTAGCGTTTTGTAATGACCGCGTCAATAAGACCGTACTCTTTTGCTTCTTCCGCGGTCATATAATTGTCTCTGTCTGTATCCGTTTCGATCACTGCAAGCGGTTTTCCGGTATTCTCCGCGAGGATCTCATTGAGTTTTTTCTTTGTCTTCAGGATATGCTCCGCCGCAATACTGATCTCGGTAGCCTGCCCCTGGGCGCCGCCGGAGGGCTGATGGATCATGACTTCGGCGTTCGGCAGGGCGTATCTCTTTCCCTTTGCACCGCTTGAGAGCAGGAATGCGCCCATGCTGGCTGCCATGCCGATGCAGATCGTGGACACATCGCACTTGATGTAATTCATCGTATCATAGATGGCCATGCCGGCCGTAACGGATCCGCCCGGGCTGTTGATATACAGCTGGATATCCTTGGCGGGATCCTCTGATTCCAGGAAAAGAAGCTGCGCCACGACGAGGCTCGCAGTAACGTCATTCACTTCTTCTCCCAGGAAGATGATCCTCTCTTTGAGGAGTCTTGAATAGATATCATAGGAGCGTTCGCCCCTGCTGCTCGTTTCTATAACATAAGGTACCAGGCTCATGAATGTCTCCCTCCTGTATATGCCAAACGGATATAGGCGTTCCGGTGCCTATATCCGTTCATTTACGTATCAGCTTCTGTGATTGTAATCCGGTAATTACTGAGCGCTCTCTACAAGCAGATCGACAGCTTTCCTGATGGCGATATTGCCCTTGATCTCTGTGCGCTGTGCATCATCGACATACTCTTTGACTTTGTCGATCTCCATGCCGTAACGCTCTGCCATATCGGCGATCTCTTTTTCGATCTCTTCTTCCGTGGCTTCGATGTTCTCTGCTTTCGCAATGGCTTCAAGCACGAGGCTGTTCTCGATCCTGCTCTTTGCAGTCGTCTTGTACTGCTCCAGCATAGCGTCCGCGGTGGATCCGGTATAGCTCATGTACTGATCAATGTTCAGTCCCTGGTACTGCAGGTTCTGGGCGAACTGGTTCAGCATATCCCTTGCCTGTGTCTCCACCATAAGATCCGGAATTTCCATGGATGCATTCTTTACGGCTTCCATGACAAGCGCATCTTCAAACTCGCGCTTTGCCTGTACTTCCTTCTGCTCCGTAAGCGTCTTCTTTAAGCTTTCACGGTACTCTGCCATGGTCTCGAACTCGGAGACTTCCGATGCGAACTCATCATCCAGCGCGGGAAGCTCGTTCTTCTTGATGCCTTTGACCTTTACGACAAAGAGCGCGGGCTTTCCGGCCAGTTCCTTTGCATGGTATGCTTCAGGGAAGGTGACATTGACCTGCTTCTCATCGCCGATATTGGCGCCGATCAGCTGCTCCTCGAAGGTGTCGATGAAGCTGTGGGAGCCGATCACGAGATCATGATTCTCCGCCTTGCCGCCGTCAAAAGGCATGCCGTCGACATAGCCGTCATAATCGATCTGCACGGTATCGCCGTCTTCTACAGGACGTCCCTCGACATTTACGAGCGTCGCATTCTTCTCCTGCTCTTTCTTTACTTCCGCATCGATCTCTTCTTCCGTTACGGAAACTTCCGGCTTCTCAACGGAAAGGCCCTTGTATTCGCCCAGGGTGACTTCCGGCTTTGTGGCTACGGTAGCGACAAAGATCACGGGCTTTCCGGGCTCTACCTGTGTATATTCAATCTGCGGCTGGGATACGACTTCCAGTCCGCTTTCTTCGACAGCTTCTTCATAGACACCGGGTACGGTCTCATTGATGGCGTCTTCCAGGAAGATTCCCTTTCCATACATTTTCTCGATCATATGACGGGGCGCTTTGCCTTTTCTGAAACCGGGAAGCTGAATGCGGTTCTTCTCTTTCAGATAAACTGCCTGCTCGGCTTTATCAATAACATCCGCTGCGATCTCCACAGTCAGTTTGGCAAGATTTCCCTCTAACTTTTCAACACTTACACTCATGGTGCATCCTCCTTGTTCATCCCGCGCCTTTTCGCCCGGTCAAGTCGCCATTATAGCACATGTGATACCGGAATGCCAGCACTTTTATTCAAATCCGTCAAATGTTTTTCCGTCGGAATCGGCGATCCATTTGATCCGTGAGAGCGGCCAGTAGGAGAAATATACCTTCCCCACCATCTTTTCATCCGTTACCCACGTATTTTCCCAGTATCTGGCGTCAAGCGAGTCGTTCCTGTTGTCTCCCATGAAGAAGTAACAGCCGTCCGGCACGGTCACAGGTCCGAAATCACCGGTCCAGTCATAGGGTTCCTCTTTCAGATAATCCTCTTCAAGCTCCTGCCCGTTCAGGAATACTTTTCCCGCAGTCACTTCCACTTCATCCCCGGGCACGCCGATCAGGCGTTTTACGAACAGCGTGCCGGGCTCATCCGGCGCATCGAAAACGATGATATCCCCGCGCTGCGGTTCGGAGAACCAGTAGCTGCATTTCAGCCCCATTACCCTCGTATGCCGCAGTATCGTATTCTCCATCGATTCACTGGGGATCACTGCATTGATCAGGATAAAGATCCTGAGAAGCAGTACGACCGCCAGAAGTATGATATAGGGGATAAGCTCCTTAAGCATGCTGTTCTTTGCCTGTGTGTTATTTTGATTTTCTCTCTCAGCGCGTCCCACCTGGTGCCTCCTGAAATGCTGACCGCGCAGGGCGGTCAGCGTGTATTACTCTTCTGTTTTTTCAGCATCCTTCGCGATTTCGGCAATGGATGCGATCGTGCCGGCAAGTCCCTGGATATTCGAAGGGATGATAAGCTTGGTCGCCTTGCCGTCCGCGGCCTTCGTAAATGCCTCGAGACTTCTCAGCTTGATGACGGAATCATCCGCGCCGGCTTCACGGATCAGCCTGATACCTTCCGCATTTGCCTGCTGCACTTTGATGATGGCCTGTGCCTGACCTTCGGCTTCCTTGATCGTGGCTTCCTTCTTTGCTTCCGCACGCAGGATCGCTGCTTCCTTTTCAGCCTGGGCATCCAGGATCGCTTTCTCCTTGTGACCTTCCGCGACCAGGATCGTTGATTTCTTTTCACCTTCCGCCTGCAGGATCTTCTCACGTCTCTCACGTTCCGCCTTCATCTGCTTCTCCATGGAATCCTGGATCTCGCGCGGCGGGATGATGTTCTT
>CAMOZZ010000116.1 GCA_946631165.1 uncultured Lachnospiraceae bacterium
ATGCCGAGCTGAATGCCATCCTGAATTACAGCGGCGGCTCTCTCGAAGGCGCAAAAGTATATGTAACCCTTTTCCCCTGCAATGAATGCGCGAAAGCCATTATTCAGTGCGGGATTAAGGAGATCATTTATAAGAGCGACAAATACATGGATTCTGCAGCGACCATCGCCTCCAAGCGCATGTTTGACATGGCAGGAGTAAAGTACCGCCAGTATGTATCCGGCGACAGGAACCTGGTAATAAAACTATAATATATGACGGAGGATAATCATGGAGAAATTTGTCTACTGCTCACCGACCAAGATCGTCTTCGGAAAAGCAGCCGAAGAGAAGACCGCTGAGCTTGTAAAAGAAAACGGCGGCACAAGGGTTTTCATCATTTACGGAGGACATTCTGCCGTAAAGAGCGGGCTGATCGGACGTGTCTGCGGGATCCTTGATGAAGCGGGCATCGACAATATGGCCATGGGCGGCGTAGTTCCCAATCCGCTGGTTTCCAAGGCAAGAGAGATGGCAGAGGCAGCGCGGGCATTCAATCCTGATTTCATACTCGGAATCGGCGGAGGAAGCGTTCTGGATACTGCCAAAGCAGTGGCGCATACTGTTGCCGCACCGGGACATGATGTCTGGGATTTCTGGACCGGCACCAAGGTGGAAAAGACGATCCCGCTGGGCGCCATCCTGACAATTTCAGCTGCGGGAAGTGAAACGAGCAATTCCGCCGTGCTTACCAACGATACGCTCGACGCCCCTACAAAGCGCGGTATTACCACCGAGTTCAATCGTCCCAGATTTGCAGTCATGAATCCCGAGCTTACGATGACGCTGCCGAAGTATCAGATCGGAGCCGGTGCGGCGGATATCTTTATGCATACGCATGAACGTTATTTTGCGGCAGTTCTTGGAAATCATCTGACAGATGAGATGGCAGAGGGACTTTTCCGCGACATCATCAAATACGGGCCTGTCGGCGTAAAGGAACCCGACAATTATGAAGCGATGAGCGAGATCATGTGGTGCGGTTCCGTATCCCATATCGGCCTTACGGGCATCGGTGCGCAGGGTGACACACCCAGAGAAGGAGACTGGGCATGCCATCAGCTCGGTATGGCGCTGTCTACGATCTATGATTCCACGCACGGCGCCACGCTTACCGCTGTCTGGGCAGCCTGGTGCAGATACGTGATGAAGAATAATGTCGCAAGATTCGCACAGTTCGCAAGGAAGGTCTATGGTATAAATGTTGCGGATGACCAGACTGCAGCCGATATGGGCATCGCCTGTACGAATGAATTCTTCAGAAGCCTCGGAATGCCGCTTTCGCTTACCGAACTTCTCGGACATGCTCCGACAGACGAAGAGATCGAAGCGATCGCAACAGAATGCACTTACGGAAAGACCCGTAAAATCGGAAGCTTCGCTTCACTGGATTATGATGATATCGTCGCGATCTATAATGACTGCAGATAATAGTGATCAGCTGTTGTAATTTTCGGGAAGGAGGGCGGAAGCATCCATGAGTGACCAGATCATAATAAACCTGATGATGCTTTCTCCTCTTGTGCTGCATCTGGTCGGTCTGACAATAGCGATCATGATGGATCCCTATGTCAGCAGAAAGCACAGGGGGATCCTGCTCGTTATCACGGAACTGATCCTCAGCCTTGTTCTGCAGGGGCAGCTTGATTATAACCTGAAGCTGAATGCAAATATCCCGCAGAGGGTCGTTGTTGATACCTATGGATATATCATTCGTCCTGTCGTTTTAGCGCTGTTCTTCCATGTCATCAATGACAAGAGTAAAATCATCATTCCTGTATGGATTCTCACAGGGATCAATTCGGCCGTCTTCATTGTTTCTGCTTTTACAGGGGTCGCTTTCAGTATTACGCCCGAAAACACATTTGACAGAGGGCCGTTGGGCTATACCTGCCATATTATCAGCCTCATCCTGATCTTTGTACTCCTGATCCAGACGATCAGGGAAAAGAACCGCGGCGGGATCGCCGGTTCATTCATCCCGATTGCGAATGTTTTCCTGATTGTCGGATCGGTAGCGGTGGATTATTTCTTCGGCAGGCTGGATTCGCCGGTATCTTTCCTGACGATTGCAATGTGCAGCGCGGCTGTATTCTATTATATCTGGCTCCATCTGCAGTTTGTCCGTGAACATGAAGAGGATCTGCGGGCACAGCAGAGGATCCGGATCATGATCAGCCAGATCCAGCCGCATTTCATGTTCAATACGCTCTCCACGATCCAGGCGCTCTGCCGGATCGATCCGGAGAAGGCGTTTGAGACCACAGAAAAGTTCGGCACTTATCTCAGGAATAATATTGAATCTCTGAACAAATCGGAACTGATCCCGCTGAGAAAAGAACTGGAGCATACAAAAATATATGCGGATATAGAGATGATCCGCTTCCCTAAAATACGGGTGGAGTATTATATCGAAGATGAGGATTTCAGCGTGCCTACCCTGACGATCCAGCCGCTCGTGGAGAATGCGATCAGACATGGCGTCAGGGGAAGAAACGACGGCCGGGTGATCGTGGCGACCAGAAAGGTGAACGGTTTTCATGAGATCATGATCCGGGACAACGGGAAGGGATTTGACGCGGATAATATTGATGAACTGGAAGCGTCTCATATCGGCCTCAGGAATGTGCGTGACAGGATCGAGAGCATGTGCAACGGGGAGATGGAGATCGAAAGCCATCCTGATCGGGGAACGACAATAACACTGGCAATACCGGGGTGAAGACCCCGGTTATTTTTTTGTTTACCTGCCGTATTTGTTGGACATCTGTTGGACATGGTAGGGTATTATGAGATTGGAAATATAAAAAATGAATGGAATCATACAAACTACAAATATAAAGTATCAGATAAGTATTTTGCGGATTCTTGAATTTGCGGTTTTTCACATGCAATTAAAACAATTGATAAATGCAGATACAACATATTTAATATTTGTATAACACGATCAGATGCTTCCGATGACAGTACTTGCTGCATAATATGATCAGATGAATTGCTTTTGTGGGTTTTTCAAATAGAGCGGGGGTTTATTCCATGAAATTGATGGATCTATTGAACAGATTATTTAAACTAAGGCAGGTGTTCTTTACGGCAGCTGTCGTTGTCGTGTTTATAACCACTTATTTTCTTATCCTTCCCGCCATTACGATGGAAAAGAAGACTTATTGCGGGATCGAAGAGCATGAACATACAGACAGCTGCTATACTGTCACAAAGACTTGCGTCTGCGGCCAGGATGAGTTCGAAGGGCATGAACATACGGATGCATGTTACGATGAAGAGAAAATCCTTGTCTGTGAGAACGATGACGAAGAACATGTCCATGGCGAGGAATGCTATGTGATCGAAAAGATCCTGACATGCGGCAAACAGGAAATCGAAGGTCATAAACATGATGATTCCTGTTTTGCGGAAGAAAAGGAACTTACCTGCGGTAAGGAAGAGCATATCCATACAAGTGAGTGCTTTGTTGATCCGAATACGGAACCGGAAACGAAAGCCGAAAAGAAATCCGCGGACAATGAAGACAGAAATGAAAAGCTGCAGGCAGCTAAGGGGAACAATTCTGTCCCTGAAGAGGATAATACATCAGATCCTGCAGATGACAGCACCTCTGCAGATGAAGACCCTGCTATGACATCCGCAGCGGACCCCGCAGAAGATAATCCCACAGAAGAAACAAACGAAACAGAAACAGAAACTGAAACGGATGAGACGGAGACCATGACCGAGTCTGATCCGGAATTGGTGTATCCGGAAATGGTCCTGAAAGAGAAGATTAAGCAGAATCTTTTAAAGACATGGATCGAGATCGAAGTGTATGTGCCTGAAGGTGCACTGCCGGAAGGAAGCAGCCTGCTGCTTGAACAGTATGAACCGGAAGAGAAATATCAGGCGGAGTTTGATGAGGAACTTGATAAAGCCCTGCCCGGCGGTCTGTTGGAATACAAGGCTGTAAAGATCAGCTTTGCCGATGCAGCCGGTATGCCTGTTGTTCCGCTGCGTGAAGTACAGGTGTATATCAAAGACAGTATTGTTAAAGACGCTGAGAAGCTCGAACTGGTGCAGATCGATGACGAAAAGAAGGACGATCTGAAAACAAACCTGCTTGTTCTTGATGAAGAAGAGAATGCATATACTGATGAAGATGTCGTAACCTATAAGAGCTGGCCGGAAGATCCGGCAGTGCTGGCGATTGCTTCCACCACACTTGAAAAGACGCTGACAGCGGAAGGCCCGGATTACAGCATCTCAGTTAATTGCGGTGCCAAGGCATGCGTACCCGCCGGTGCCTCTCTGAAAGTGGAAGAGATTCAGCAGAGCTCCCGTGATTATTACGGGTATGTTTCCGATGCCGAGAAGACGCTGGATGTGGAAGAAGGAAATATCTCTTACGCCAGATTCTTTGATATCACCATCGTGGATCAGAACGGAAAAGAGATCCAGCCGAAAGAAGCGGTAGATGTAAAGATATCGCTGAATGACCTGCAGGAGAATATTGAGGAAGATGCCGAGGCTGCTCCGCAGGTGGTGCATTTTGGTGAAGGCGATGAACCTGAGATGGTCGGCTCGGAGCAGAACGGCGATGAAGTGAGCTTCGCGGCGGAAGGTTTTTCTGTGTACGGTGTAGTGTATACGGTGGATTTCCATTGGGAAGTGAACGGCAAGGTATATGAATTCAGTCTCCCCGGCGGCGGATTTATTTCCCTTGAGCATCTTGTGGATGTGTTGGGAATAGCCGGTTCCGCAGAAAACACCGGATCTGAAGAAAGCACAGAATCTGATGAAGAAGCAGATATCAATGAAGAAGCTGTCACGCTCAACAGTGCAGCGGTGAGCGACAGCACGAAGCAGTTCGTGGCGAATGTGGAAAGCGTCACATTCTCTGATCCTGCGCTGGTGGATGTCAGCTGGGTAGGGGCAGAAGCAACGATCGGGCAGATTAAGGAAAGCCGCGGACTGGAATGTGAATACAGTGCGGAACTGACGGAAGAGCAGATTGCAGAGATTGATGCACAGAAGGTGGAAGCCGGAGACTGGGCATTGATCAGCCTGCAGCCGTTTGAGAGTGAAGAGTCACTGACGGTTACCATGAAGAATGGAGAAGTATTCACAATCCGGGTGACAGATGCTAATTATGATGCAACTGCGGTTAGTGTAAGTGATTTGGATGGTGCAAAAGGAGCAATTGTCAGAACAGCCAATCCAGCCAGTGCTGTCCAAAGTACTGCCCGGAACAATACTCATCTGCAGGCTGTTGGAGTTGAGATAAATACAAGTACAAATCAGATTACAGCAGCAGATGGCGTTCAGATCACAGAATGGACTTTTGAGAAGGTTACGAATACCCAGAATCAGTATTATATCAGTTCTGCCAACGGGTATTTACATCTGGGAAATGGCAGCGCTACTGTCGCAAGTACACCTCAGGCACTTGAAGTTCAAACATCTAATAATGAGATTCGAATTAAACAAACGAATAATAATTACGCATTAAATAATGACAGTAATACGGTGGCGAACGGATACTCTACGTGGAATGGATCCGCCGATAATTATCATAATCCCGGCGAATGGTTTACTGTTTACACACTGACATATACGAATGATCCGTTCAACCTTAATGGACAAAAGCTCGGAATTATCAATAACAGGGGTGGAGAAAATAACTGGCAGGCTTTAAGGGACGAGATCGACGGCACAAAAGATAACCGCGGCTACTATGTATCCGGAAATGCCACCACTTATACCAGAACAGATGGTGTCGATTATTCGAACATGACTGATGTCGCATGGACATTTGAGTTCGTAAGAAATGACAGCACCGGCGCTTATTATCGGATCAAAACAGCAAACGGTTATCTGTTTATCGATCCCAATGTTACGAAAAAAAGCGATATGCCGTCAAACCAGGCCCATGCTTTTGAGCATGCCTTGCGACTTGAAAGCACCGCAGGGGATGGCACAGCAAGTGATGGTACTCTGATCAGGATAGTATCAAACGGAGACGGCACCTATACGCTGCAGAACCGCAACGGCGTGTGTTTGTGGAACTACGGTAGTAATCAGTTCTGGCTTAGTACATTGGCAGAAGAAAACTCGAATGAGGCGGCAAACAGCCGTTTCCGTCTGACCAAAAAGCTGGAGCCGCCGCATGTGACGGTACATTATGTGGACAGAGATGGGAATCCTTTGTCCGGCGTTACCTATAACGGTACAAATCCTCTTGTAATACAGAACGAAGACGGAACTTTTATGATTCCGTATGACTGGAGAGGACAGACTACAGAAACTTCAGTTGATCTTCGGGCACAATTCTCAAAGGATGGGTATACCTATGCCAATACGCACCTGAACGGCAAAGATGTGGACGGAGTCGAGCTGAAACATGAAGGATATATTATAGATGCAACGCTGACCTCTTCGAATGGATCGCTTAATTTCAAATCTGATAGCGGTGAAACGAATTTCAATCCTAACAACAATCCTCCGTTGGGTAATTTGGCTTATGGCAATCTTACCTCTTTTAACCTTGCAGACAGGGTATACAGAAGACCGGGAAATAATGGAAGTGTACTTCCCTATACTCTTTCAAATAACAAAGACATTTATGTCATTTTGGATCCTGTTCCGGGGAATTCCTCTGCCGGAGGATCAGGCAGCGTAGACCCGGGTAAGGTGGAGGAGCCTGATCTCAAAAAGACAATGGAACCCAACGATGATGGAACTTACACGTTGTCATTGAAGGTTGATGCGCATGCGAAGAATGCATCGGACACAAATAAAGCGAATATTTTGTTTGTTGTGGATACTTCGTCAAGTATGCGAAAAACCACTACAAATGGAAGTACCCGTATAATCGATACACATGATGAAGTATTGGCTTTTGGCGAGAAACTTCTCTCGTATAATAATGAAACACGTCCGGATGCAGTAGAAGTTTCCATGATCACATTTGACGGAGGTGTTACGGAACGGCTTGATTGGACCAAGTCGAAATCTGAATTTCAGGATACGGTTAACACATATCTGAAGTACTACTATCTGCATACGGGAACAGACTGGGAAGATTC
>CAMOZZ010000117.1 GCA_946631165.1 uncultured Lachnospiraceae bacterium
GGGAGCGCTATATGGGCGGCGCGCATCCGAGTTTCTGGTACGAGACAAGAACGATCGATTCCGTCACCGGGACAGTTCTGGATATCAATGATATTCTGAATGATCCGGCGTCGCTTCCCGGTCAGCTGGCTCCCCTTGTGGAAGAAACGGCCGGCAAAGACAATCTGATCGTTGACAGTGTCGAGCAGGTCATCAAAGATGAGATGGATCCTCAGCAGGAAGACTATATCCTCAATTACACGCTGTCCTATGACGGCATTACATTCTGGTTCTCTCCTTATGAAATGACCAGTTACGCTGCGGGCGGCATTGTCGTGAAAATGCCTTATGCCGAATATCCCGGGCTGGTGAAGGAAGAATATGCCGCGCTGCCGGAGAATTACTTCCTGCCCGTTTCTGAGACGGAGCAGGTCCGCCTGCCGGATGGTTCCGCATACTTTTCATGGTTCATGGGCGAAGGCGATGATTATGACGAACGGGATCTGCATCTTGTGACTTGTCCCGAATATCAGCTTCTTCCTGCCAATAGTGAGAAAGACCGGATCACCGCTTCCGCCTCTTCCGACATTACGTTCAGGGTCACAAGCTTTGATCCGGCGGATGCATATGTTATGTTTGTTGACGGCAGGACGGTCTTTGTTTATGAGGCATCCATGGTGGACGACTACAGCCAGCTCCATCTGTTTGTTATCACAGATCCCGGAAATGCATCCGAGCTTCCCGTGATCGAACGGTATTTCGGCAAGGGGAAGCCGACGGATCCGAAAAAAGTGTTCCTGTCGCATGGAGTGGATATTCTGAGCACTTATACAGCCGGCAGATATTACAGCTTTGACGGAACAGGAACCGCGGCGCCGCTCTCAGACTGGGATGATATCATCCTCTATGACGAATCGGCTTACAATATCACCCTGAAGCAGGATGCAACACTGCCGAAGGTCGATCCGGCAACGCTGGAAGCAAACGGGGAGATCAGCATTCCTGCGGGATCTAAACTGACGTTTGTAAGAACCGATTCCGAAAGGACTGTGGATATGAAGACAGAAGACGGCACGGAAGTGCGTATTACACAGGAAGGAGATGGCTGGCCGTATACCGTAAACGGGATTGAGATCGATGATCTGTTCGACGGCATGATGTTCGCCGGCTGAAACAGGATAGTTATAACAGAAACAGCACCGAAAATGCCTTCGGTGCTGTTTTTTTCGGAGCAGGAGAAGCGTTTCCGCAGTGTCCGGTTCAGTCTTTCATCAGTCTCCGGAATTCACGCTGCTGCCTGAAATATTCATAGGCTATGAACGATCCGAAGATGATCCCCATCGTAATGGCGCCTGCCACCTCAATTGTCTCGATCCCCTTCGTTACGGCGAGCTGGGGATATCCCGTGAACATATAATAAGCGGTGTAATAGATCCCGGCACCGGGAACGAGCGGGAAAATGCCCGGCACCAGATAAACCGTGATCGGGTTTCTTCTTATGATCACGATGATCCTTGCGATCAGTGTAAGTACAGTCGTGGCGATAAAATTGCATATCATGACATCGGTTCCCAGATCCCGGGCGACACAGTAAGTAAGCCAGCCGATCGTTCCGGTCAGGCCGCAGGCAAGATATTCGGATTTGGGCGCATGAAAGATGGCGGAAAAGGCGATCACGCCCATCATGGCGGAAATAAAGTGTATGGAATACCTTAACACGATCTGCAGTATCATAACGGCATTGTACCTCCTCCGACATAGTTGATGATCATGATCCCGACGCCGACGCCGACGGCAATGCAGGCGGCCGTCAGGAAAGCATCCAGCAGATGAATGATGCCGGAAAGATAATCGCCGTTGAAAAGATCCCTGATGGATGTTGTGATCGCGTAACCGGGGACCAGCGGCATGATCCCGCCGATCACCATATTGTTGAAGGACAGCCCCAGCTCACTGGCTGCAAAGGCGCCCGCAAATACGGTGACGAAGAGGGCACCGGCAATGTTCGACGGAAACCTTGAGACATGTCCGTAGCCGGAAAGAAATTTCAGGACATAATACAGGCCGAACCCGATCAGAAACGCTGCGATGCTGTCAAAAAGCGTGCCTCCGAGTATTATATCAAAACCGGCGCTGCCGAAGGCGTAAGCCAGCGCCATCCCCAGATCTGTATAGTTTACTTTTTGCTTTATCTCCTGCAGCCCCGCAAAAGCCATTTCCCTGGTGATATACCCATTGCAGAGATTTCTGGAAATCTGATTAACCCTGGCCAGTTTTTCCAGATTTACGCTCCCGATCGGAACATGTTTTACGGATGTACAGGCATCAGGACCCCCTTCGTTGATCGTGATAAAGATCCCGTTGGAGAGAACATAGACGCTGTGATTTTCATAACCGCATGCTTTGATCACCCGCTGTACGGTGTCCATGACACGATAAATCTCCGCACCGTTGCTCAGCAGGATCTCGCCCATGAGGGAAGCCAGCTGCATGACACCGACATGATCCGGTATCTGCTTCCCGACCGGATCGTCTTCCCGGATTTTTTTGCCTTTGTTTTCGAATTCTTCCATGACCGATACCTCACCTGCCTATCATACTAACCGCAGTATAAAAATTCAATCAAAAAATACATTTCCGGCACAGTTTCACGGGTTTGACTGAATATCCCATAAATGCTATACTCTTCCAGACTGTCAGCACATCCGGATGGAGAAAAAGATGAGAAAACCAGCATTACCAGACGAAATACTTCTTAAGATCGACAAACCGGCCAGATATATCGGCAGAGAGATCAACAGCATTGATAAGACCAAAGAACAAAAGAACGGGATGATCGATGTCCGTTTTGCCATGTGCTTTCCTGATGTATATGAGATCGGCATGAGCCATCTCGGCATTCAGATCCTGTATCACATGCTGAATACGAGGGAAGACATCTGGTGTGAAAGAGTATATTCCCCCTGGATGGATCTCGATCCGCTGATGCGGGAAAAGAAGATCCCCCTGTTCGCGCTGGAATCACAGGATCCGGTTAAGGATTTTGATTTTCTGGGGATCACGATCCAGTACGAGATGTGCTATACAAATATTCTCCAGGTCCTTGATCTTTCCGGTATCCCATTAAGAGCAGCAGACAGGTGTGACGGGGATCCCCTCGTGATCGGAGGCGGCCCCTGCACCTATAATCCCGAACCCCTGGCGGATTTCTTTGATCTGTTCTATATCGGGGAAGGGGAAACGCAGATGTTCCCCCTTGTCGATGCTTATAAAGAGAATAAAAAAGCAGGAGGATCGAGAACGGATTTCCTTCGTAAGGCAGCAAAGATCCCGGGAATCTATGTTCCTTCCCTGTATAAACCGGAATATGCTCCGGACGGACGCCTGGTTTCTTTTGAGCCTTTATATCCGGATGTTCCCCGGAAGATCCGCAAAGAGATCGTGAAAGACATGGATGCGGCTTATTATCCGGAAGAGCCCATCGTGCCGTACATCCGGGTCACACAGGACCGCGTCGTGATGGAGATCCAGCGCGGCTGCATCAGAGGCTGCCGTTTCTGCCAGGCAGGGATGATCTACCGGCCGGTAAGAGAAAGAAGCCGGGACCGTCTTACAGCGCTTGCGGAAAAGATGCTGGCAGCCACCGGACAGGATGAGCTGTCTTTAAGTTCCCTCAGTTCAAGCGATCATTCACAGATACAGCCGCTGATCGAATCACTCATTGACTCCTGCAGTGAGAAACATGTAAATATTTCACTTCCTTCCCTTCGCATCGATTCTTTCTCACTGGATGTAATGAGCCGTGTGCAGGATGTAAGGAAGAGCAGTATCACATTTGCGCCGGAAGCCGGGACGCAGCGGATGCGGAACGTGATCAACAAAGGACTTACGGAAGAAGATATCCTTACAGGCGCCGCAGAAGCATTTAAAGGCGGATGGACAAAAGTCAAGCTGTACTTTATGCTCGGGCTTCCTTCTGAAACCGAAGAAGACATGAAGGGCATAGCGGAACTTTCCGAGCGGATCTGCGAATGTTTCTTCGATACGGTTCCGAAGGAGAAGAGAAAAGGGAAGATCCAGCTGACAGCCAGCTCCTCCTTCTTTGTCCCCAAACCCTTCACGCCGTTCCAGTGGGCTGTGATGGAAGAGAAAGACGAATATCTCAGACGCGCCCATCTGGTAAAGGATACTTTCAGACAGCAGCTGAACAACCGTTCCATGCATTACGAATATCATGAAGCCGATGTCACCGTACTAGAGGGCGTGCTTGCAAGAGGAGACAGAAAACTGTCGGATGTCATCGAAGCTGCTTACAGAAAAGGATGCATCTATGATGCCTGGGGAGACTTCTTCGATTTTGAGAAATGGCTGGCAGCCTTCCGTGAATGCGGGATCGATCCTGATTTCTATACTGTCAGGAAACGGCATGAAGACGAATTGTTCCCCTGGGATTTTATCGATATCGGCGTTACGAAAGCATTTCTCTTACGAGAATGGAAGAGAGCGCAGGCCGGAGAACTGACACCGAACTGCCGGGAATCCTGTTCCGGCTGCGGCGCGGCTTCTTTCGGATGCGGGATCTGTGTAAAGGAACGAAAATGAAGATCAGAATACGTTTTTCAAAGACCGGATTCCTCCGGTTCATCGGCCATCTGGATCTGATGAGGACCTTCCAGAAAGCGGCGGCCAGAGCAGAATTGCCGGTCCGGTTTTCCGAAGGATTTCATCCGCATCCGATGATGTCCTTCGCTTCCCCGTTAAGCGTCGGCGAGACATCGTGCGGAGAATATATGGATACGGAACTGACAGAATCCATGACCGGCGCTGAAATACTGGATCGTCTTAATGCCGCGCTCCCGGATGAGATCCGCTGTCTCAGCATCAGACAGCTTCCAGATGACGAAAAGAAGAAGAACAACAATGCAATGGCTATATTCGGAAGAGCCGATTATACTGTCAGTATCCGTCCGCCGTTTGACAGCCGCCTGGCCGGATCAGATCTCAGCTCGCTGACCTCCTCCTATCTGTCACAGCCGGCGCGGAATATCACAAAGAAGACAAAACGCAGCGAAACAAACGTCGATATCCTGCTGTACATCTACCATCTGTCTTTCTCGGACGGCGCATTTCAGATGCGTCTGAATGCCGGTTCAAAGGTCAATCTGAAACCGGAAGTCGTTATGGAAGATCTGCTTGCTTTTTCCGGGACCGGCGGATTTGAAGAAATATTTTCCGGAAAAGTCCCCAGAGATATCTGGCTTGATATCGTCCGTACGGATATGCTTACGGATGACGGCGTTTCTCTTTCACAGACCGGAGTCCCGCTGCCATGAAAAAGATCATTGTCACCGAATATAAAAAGATGTTCTTTTCAGCGCTCGCAGTACAGGAAAAGATCATTGAAATGGATGCGGATCCCGAACCCGGATCACTGAAAACCGGCGATATTGTTCTTGGCTCTGTAAAGAATACCGCTGACAATATAAAAGCCGCTTTCTGTGAGATCGGGAACGGAAAGACCGGTTTTCTGCCGTTTAAGGAATGCAGTATTCCGCCAAAAGGACGGATGCTCCTGCCCGTTCAGATCAAGCGGGATGCGTCAGGCCTGAAAGAGGAGATGCTGACTGCCCGTTTTTCAATTCCCGGACGGAATCTGGTCCTTCTTTACGAACCGGCAGGAGAACGTTTCTGCATATCAAAAAAAGCATCTGACAGAGCAAGGGCGGCGGAACTGAAAAAAATCCTGGCAGAGCAGTGCGCAGATACATCTTTCGGATTCATCGTAAGAACGAATGCCTTTCTCACGGATAATGATACGATTCTCGCTGAAGCTGCTGCGCTTCTTGACAAAGGCGATTCTGTAATCAAAGCAGCAGAATACCGGACAGCCGGCAGCATTCTTTACCGTGCGCCGGATCTCTGCAGGGAATGGATCCTCGGCGCCGCGGAAGGAGAGGAGATCGAAGTCATTTCGGAAAACAGGGAATACCTGGAACGCCTGCAGAACGATCCGCTGCTCTCCGGCATCCCTTTTACGGCAAGACATTATACAGACGCGTTTCCGCTGGAGAAACTGTTCCGGCTGGATCATTATACAGAACTTGCACTGTCCCGGAAGATATGGCTGCGGTCCGGCGGATTTCTTGTCATTGATCATACAGAAGCAATGACTGTGATCGATGTAAACACAGGCAGTACAGTCATCGGGAAAGACCGTGAAGAGACATTCCTGAAGATCAATCTCGAAGCAGCCGATGAAATCGCATACCAGCTGCGCCTTCGGAATCTTTCCGGGATCATCATTGCTGATCTCATCAGCATGAGAAACAGAGACCATATAAAGAAAGTGGAAGACCGCTTTCATGCAGTATTGTCTGAAGATCCGCACAAAGCCGTGCTCGCAGATATCACCAGACTTGGCCTGGCAGAGATCACAAGGCAGAAAAAAAGAAGACCGTTCCGTACTGTATTTACGATTTCTTGACAATTAAACCGACACAGTATAAAATTTATAGTTAAGGTTTAAAACCCTTCTGTAAAACCCGTTTCTTCATGGAGGTAAAGGAGAGACAGGTTAGCGCCGGGACCGTAAGGTTGACGAGGTATGGCAGTGATCGAAAGATTCGGCGGATGCTGCCACGGTCAGAACCGCAGAAATTCTGCGGCGGACGGATCGTAAGGAAGAAAACAAAAAGCAGAATCAACACTGTAACAGAAATTCTTCCGCCGTCTGATCAAATACAAAGGAGATATTTCAATGAGAGTTGTTATACAGGATAATTACGATAAGATGTGCAAGTGGGCAGCCGACTATATCGCGGCGAAGATCAACGGACATAAGGAGGAACGTCCTTTTGTTCTCGGCCTTCCTACCGGATCGAGCCCCATCGGCGTTTATAAGGAACTTGTCCGCATGAACAAAGCCGGAGAGCTTTCCTTCGCGAATGTCGTCACCTTCAACATGGACGAGTATCTGGGACTGCCTCACGAGCATGACCAGAGCTACTGGTATTTCATGCATGACAATCTTTTC
>CAMOZZ010000118.1 GCA_946631165.1 uncultured Lachnospiraceae bacterium
GCCGATCAGCTTGATGGCTTCCAGGTTCAGGCAGTCGGACAGCTCCCAGGCCGCGCCGGTGGTGTAGCCTTCGATGGCATGGGTCAGGGCGTCCATGCCGGTGGAGGCGGTGAGGCCCTTGGGCATGGTGGACATCATATCCGGGTCAACCACGGCCACATCCGGGATATCGTTCGGGTCCACGCAGACGAACTTGCGCTTCTTCTCCACATCGGTGATGACATAGTTGATGGTGGACTCAGCGCCGGTGCCGCCGGTGGTGGGAACGGCAATGGTGAAGACCGTGCGGTGCTTGGTGGGGGCTACGCCCTCCAGGGAGCGGACATCATAATACTCCGGATTGTTGACGATGATACCGATGCCCTTGCCGGTGTCCATGGAGGAACCGCCGCCGATGGTGATCATGAAATCCGCGCCGGATGCTCTGAATGCGTCTACGCCGTGCTGCACATTCTCAATGGTGGGATTAGGCTTGATATCGGAGTAAAGCTCATATGCAATGCCGTTCTCAGCAAGAAGATCAGTGATCTTTGCGGTAACGCCGAATTTTACAAGGTCAGGGTCGGATGCCACGAAAGCTTTCTTAAATCCGTGGGAAGCAATGATGCCGGGGATCTCCTTGATCGCACCGTGTCCGTGGTAGGAAATGCCGTTCAGGACGAAACGATTGACAGCCATGATTAATAACCTCCTTATAATAGTTTTTTGTGTAACTGAACAGCCGGAATACCGGCTGTTTTCTCTACCATTGTACCATGTGTGAAAAAAAAGACAAGTACAGTTTGCGTCATTTTTCAGGCCGTTTGCGGAAGCAGTGCTTTGGGGAATAAAGGGGACGGAATGGTTTAGTATTTCTTTGCATATTGACAAAAGACGTAAAATAGAATAAAAACTTTGTATAAGAATCAGTGTATTCCGATTATTTTGATAGGATACTCTAGGAAAGGAGATGATTCCCGTTATGAAATATGAATGCAGCGTCTGCGGATTCATTTATGATGAAGAAGCAGAGGGAAAGCCGTTTTCGGAGGTGGATAAATGTCCGGTCTGCAAACAGCCGGCTTCGGTCTTTGTGCCTGTTGAGGAACCGGAGCAGGCAGCTGCGCCGCAGCCTGCTTTAAACGCCGGAGAGCTTGCGTATGATCCCGCTTATGTCCGCCACGATCCCAAAGCAAGATATATGAGCGAGATTCATGAGATGGCAGTGACAGGGGAGAGCATTCATGCGGCTATGGGAACGACGCTCCCGCTGCCGAAATGGGAAGATATCCTCCTTCTCGGCGCACAGCTCGATCCGATGCCGCTGCCGGACGGCACACCTGTCAGCACGAGGACTGTCATCGGAAAACATGCAGCAAAACCGATGGTGCTGGAATCCCCGGTCTATATTTCCCATATGTCTTTCGGCGCACTCTCAAGAGAAGCCAAGATTGCCCTGTCAGAGGGATCGGCAGCTGCAAAGACGGCTATGTGCAGCGGGGAAGGCGGCGTTCTGCTGGAGGAAAAAGCGGCTGCGTACAAATATATCTTTGAAGTCATTCCGAACAGATACAGCATGACAGACGAGAATCTGAAGACTTCGGACGCGATCGAGATCAAGATCGGTCAGGGGACCAAACCCGGCATGGGCGGTCATCTGCCGGGAGAGAAAGTGACGGATGAGATCGCGGCAGTGCGCGGTAAACCGAAGGGGCAGGATATCCAGAGCCCCGGCAGATTCCCCGGCATCGAAGATACGGAGGATCTGAAAGCCCTGGTGGACGATCTGCGGACGCGTTCGGAAGGAAGGCCGGTCGGCATTAAGCTGGCCGCCGGAAACATTGAACGGGATATTGCGTTCGCGCTGAAGGCCGGACCGGATTTCATCACGATCGACGGACGCGGCGGCGCTACAGGATCCAGTCCGCTGATGCTGCGGGATGCCACGTCGGTGCCGACCATCTATGCGCTGGCCCGCGCAAGGAAATGTCTCGATACAGCCGGTTCGGATGTGGAGCTGGTAATTACAGGAGGGCTGCGCGTGTCATCGGATTTTGCAAAAGCAATAGCCATGGGTGCTGACGCGGTGGCAGTCGCTTCGGCAGCGCTGATCGCAGCTGCCTGCCAGCAGTACAGGATCTGCGGCACCGGAAGATGTCCGGTCGGTATTGCCACGCAGGATCCGGAACTCCGGAAGCGTTTTGACGGGAAGGCGGCAGCTGCCAGAGTGGCAAATTATCTCCGCGTATCCACAGAGGAACTGAAGATGTTCGCATCGGTTTCCGGACTGGATGATGTGCATGCTCTTTCCTGTAAGAATCTGGTCACAACGGACAGTGATATTGCATTCTTTACGGGAATCTGCCATGCAGGAGATGCTCCTTATGAAAACGATCCTCAGGAAGAAAATACAGATAAAAAGCAGGAGGAAAAAAAGATGGCAAAATACAGATGTCTTGTGTGCGGCGCGGAATTTGAAGTCCCGGAAGGACAGGAGGCAGTTTGTCCTGTCTGCAAAATGAAAGGAGATAAGCTCACAAAGGTCGAAGAGGAAAAGAAAAATCCTTATGCCGGGACCCAGACCGAGAAGAATCTGCTGGAAGCCTTCGCCGGTGAATCGCAGGCCAGGAATAAGTACACCTATTTCGCTTCCAAGGCCAAGAAAGAAGGCTTTGAGCAGATCGCCGCGCTGTTCCTGAAGACCGCGGACAACGAGAAAGAGCATGCAAAGATCTGGTTCAAGGAACTGAACGGCATCGGCACTACTGCGGAGAACCTCGTGGAAGCAGCAAACGGCGAGAATTATGAATGGACAGATATGTATGCCGGATTTGCGAAGACCGCCGATGAGGAAGGATTCCATGAGCTTGCCGAGAAATTCCGCGGCGTAGCAGCGATCGAAAAGCATCACGAGGAACGTTACCGTGCACTGCTGAAAAATGTGGAGATGCAGGAAGTGTTCAAAAAGAGCGAAGTGAAGGTGTGGGAGTGCAGGAACTGCGGACATATCGTTGTCGGCACGGAAGCGCCGGAGATCTGCCCGGTGTGCGCGCATCCGCAGGCGTTCTTTGAGATCAATGCCGAAAACTACTGATTACCGGAGGTGTATATGGCGCTGGAAGAAAGAATGACGGAAGAACTCGCAACGCAGTACTATAAAGGAGGCATCGACTGCTCCCAGGTCGTCTTTGCCCATGCGGCCGCACTCCTCGATATGGATGAGGAGCAGGCGCTGAAGATCGCAGCTGCTTTCGGCGGCGGAATGATGAACGGCGAGCGCTGCGGTTGTGTTACCGGAGCCCTGATGGCGCTGGGCGCGGAATACGGACACTGCGAGCTGTATGATGAAGAAGCAAAACAGAAGATGATGGAGATCAAGGCGGAATTCGAGAGACGCTTCAAAGAGCATGAGATCACGAACGGAAGCGTGCTCTGCCGCGAGATCCTCGGATACAAGATCCCTGAAGAAATGCCGGCGATCATGAAGGAGAATCTTCTGATGAAGACGTGTCCGAAGCTGGCGGTGATCGCCTGTGATATTCTGGATGAGATGATACAATAAAGACAGAAGAGTGCAGGAAAGGGGCATTCCGGACAGCAGGATCCCCGGGAATGGAATATTGCTGTTGAACAGGCGGCTTCCGGCCGCCTGTTTTTGTTATGAAGTTATGCTCATTGTCAAAAGTCAGAGGGTGGCAAAATAGGATTTCTCTGTTATAATCATGTTTTAAGAACAGAACCGGAGGGACTGCAGATGAACGGTGCGCAGGCAATGGTCGAATGTTTAAAGCTGGAAGGTGTGACAAAGATCTTCGGGATCCCCGGAGTCGCGATCGCGCCGTTTTACGATGCCGTTTATCAGGAGCCGGCTGTTGAGCATGTGCTTATGAGACAGGAGCAGAACGCCGGCCACGCTGCCAGCGGTTATTCCCGGATCTCCAGAAAGCCCGCGGTATGCGTTACGTCTTCCGGCCCCGGCGCGACGAATCTGATCACGGCGCTTGCTACGGCGTATGCTGATTCGATCCCGCTGATCGCGATCACCGGCCAGGTAGACAGCCATCTCCTGGGAAGAGACGTTTTCCAGGAAGCGGACATGAGAGGCGCGACCGAATCCTTTGTCAAGTACAGCTATCTCGTAAAAAGTCCGGATGACATCCCCCGCATCATGAAGGAGGCATTCTTTGTAGCCTCCACCGGAAGAAAAGGACCGGTGCTGATCGATATTCCCTGTGATGTGCAGCGGATGGAGATGAAGAAGCCTTTCAAATATCCGGACGAAGTAAATATGCGCGGCTATAAGCCCAATACAAAAGGCAATGCCCAGCAGCTCGCGAAGGTCATCGACGCGATCAATCATTCGAAGAAGCCCCTGATCTGTGCCGGCGGCGGCGTCATTCTCGGCGAAGGGGAAGAAGTCGTCAGGGCATTCTGCGAGAAGAACAATATCCCGCTGGTCTCCACCATGATGGGAATCGGGGTCTTGAGAAAATCCCACCCGCTTTATTTCGGGATGCTCGGCAACAACGGGAAACCGTATGCGAACAGAGCAGTCGCCAACAGCGATCTCCTGATCGTGGTCGGCGCAAGGATCGCGGACAGGGCTGTCCCGAAACCGGAGAATCTGGAACAGCAGGTGAAGGTCATTCATATCGATATTGATACTGCCGAGATCGGAAAGAACCTCGGACCGACACTGCCGCTGGTGGGCGACGTGCGGAACATTTTCCAGGCGCTGCTCGAATCCGATATCCATATCGATACAAAAGCATGGCTGGAAAAACTCGAGGACATCAAGAAAAATACCGTTGATACGAGACATTTCTCCGACCGTTTCGTAAACCCGATGCTCTTTGTACAGAGCCTGTCGGAAAAAATGGAGGAAGATGCGATCTATGTGGCGGACGTCGGACAGAACCAGCTGTGGTCTGCTGACAATTATGTGATGAAAGCCGGTCGTTTTCTGACGACAGGCGGCATGGGCACGATGGGCTATTCGATTCCTGCAGCGCTTGGCGCGATGGTGTGCGCGCCCGGAAAGCAGGTCGTGGCAGTCTGCGGCGACGGTTCGTTCCAGATGTCCATGAACGAGCTTGCTACGGCGGCCGTCAATAAGATCCCGCTGAAAGTGATCGTGGTCAAGAACAGATATCTTGGTCTTGTGAAGGAATATCAGCATAAGAATTATGACGATCGTTTCTCAGGCGTCAAGCTTTACGATTATCCGAAATATGATAAGTTCGCGGAAGCGTATGATATGAAATTCTTCCATGTGGAGAACAACGAGGAGAGAGACGGTATTCTGGACGCCTTCCTGGCGTGTGAGCATTCAGCCCTGCTGGTCTGCGAAGTGGACAGCGGAGATGTGACGGTATAAAGACAGGAGGATCTCATGAAAGGAATTTTTTCGGTTCTTGTGGAAAACAGAGACGGCGTCCTGTCCGGCATCTCCGGTCTTTTTGCCCGCCGGGGATACAACATTGACTCTCTTGCTGTGGGCGAGACGGAGCAGCGGGACGTATCCAGCATGACGATCGTTTCGACAGGCGATTCCAGGACCATCGACCAGATCGAGAAGCATCTGAACAAAAAGCTGGATGTCATTAAAGTGAGAAGACTGGATGAGAGCAGGAGCATCATGCTGGAGATGCTGCTCGTAAAGGTCGGATACACGATGGGAAATCGTGCTTCGCTCATTGAACTCTGCAATGTGATGGGCGCGAAGATCATGCATCTGTCACCGAAGGCAATGGTGATCGAGATGCATTCGGATCCCGAGAGAGTGGAAGAGTTCATTGAACTGGTGAGGAATTTCGGGATACTGGAGCTGCAGCGGACGGGAACGATCGCGGTGGCGAAAGGATAGGACCACGCTTCTTTTATTTTCGCGATAGGACCGTTTGCAGGCAAACTCTCACGATCACGCCCCCTGAATTCGTAAATCGCCATGCTCTGTGGAGATTTATATCAGAATGCTTCGTTGTCGCACGGCTTTTTTACTCATTCATGGGTTAACTTTCGAATATCCAAGAATCAGACCATGCAAGCATGCCCTGATTCTTGTCTGCTCGAAAGTAAAATAAAAGAAGCTTCCAGCCGGACTTGAACCGGCGACCTACGCATTACGAATGCGTCGCTCTACCGACTGAGCCATGGAAGCTTACTGCAAAAACAGCTTTATTATATTAGCATGACGACGGACGCTTGTCAAGAAAAACCGTCGGAATGGAGGAATTAAATGGATAAGAAACTGAAAGTTGGTATACTCGGAGCCACCGGAATGGTCGGACAGAGATTCATTACGCTTCTTGATAATCATCCCTGGTATGAAGTCGTCACCCTGGCTGCAAGCGCAAGAAGCGCGGGACAGACCTATGAAGAAGCAGTCGGAGACCGCTGGAAACTGGACATCCCGATGCCGGAATGGGCAAAGAAGATGGTGGTCATGAATGTTTCCGATGTGGATGCAGTCGCTGCGACCTGCGATTTCGTTTTCAGCGCTGTTGATATGTCCAAGGATGAGATCAGAGCGATCGAGGAAGCCTACGCAAAGACCGAAACACCGGTCGTTTCCAATAACTCTGCGCACAGATGGACGCCCGATGTCCCGATGGTCGTGCCGGAACTCAACCCGCAGCATCTGGACATTATCCCCTTCCAGCAGAAGCGTCTGGGCACAAAGCGCGGATTCATTGTCGTAAAACCGAACTGCTCGATCCAGAGCTACACCCCCATGATCCATGCGCTGATGGAGTTTGAGCCGACCGTCGTTGTAGCTTCCACTTATCAGGCAATTTCCGGCGCGGGAAAGACCTTTAAGGACTGGCCCGAGATGATCGACAATGTCATCCCGTATATCGGCGGAGAGGAAGAAAAGAGCGAGCAGGAGCCGCTGCGGATCTGGGGACACATCGAGGACGGAC
>CAMOZZ010000119.1 GCA_946631165.1 uncultured Lachnospiraceae bacterium
TCCACATCGCTTCCCATCAGAAGCCCCGTCATCTGATCCGCCATCCTGGCGTCCTCGATCTCCACGCGCTTCAGGAGCCTCCTGTCGGGATCCATGGTCGTCTCCCACAGCTGTTCTGCATTCATCTCGCCGAGTCCCTTATACCGCTGCAGGCCAAATCCGCTCTTGTGCGTCTTCCGGTATTTGGAGAGCGCAGCATCATCATACAGATACAGCTCTTCTCCTTTAGCCGGACTCACTTTGTACAGCGGCGGCATCGCGATATAGATATGCCCTTCCTGGATCAGTTCCGGCATGAACCGGTAGAAAAACGTCATCAGCAGCGTGCTGATATGCGCGCCGTCCACATCGGCATCCGCCATGATGATGATCTTGTCATACCGCAGCTTTGTGATATCAAAGTCATTCCCGTAGCCTTCCGAGAAACCGCATCCGAACGTGTTGATCATCGTCTTGATCTCTGCGTTCGCGAGCACCTTGTCCATCGTTGCCTTTTCCACGTTCAGGATCTTTCCGCGGATCGGCAGGATCGCCTGATACTTTCTGTCTCTTGCGGTCTTGGCGGAGCCGCCGGCGGAATCTCCCTCCACGATGAAGATCTCGCACTTCGAAGCATCCCGGCTCTCGCAGTTCGCCAGCTTCCCGTTGCTGTCAAAGGAGAACTTCGGCTTTGTCAGCATATTTGCCTTGTTCTTCAGCTCGGCTTTCCGGATTTTGGCGGAACGCTCGGCACAGGCGATAATGTTCTTCAGCTCTTCCAGATTCCGGTCGAAATAAAGCGGCAGCTGTTCATTCGTGATCGCATTCACTGCCTTTGCGGCATCCGCGCTTCCCAGCTTCGTCTTGGTCTGTCCCTCAAAAAGGGGATCCGGATGGCGGATGCAGACGATGGCTGTCATGCCGTTCCTGGTATCCGCGCCGGTGAAATTCTCATCTTTCTCTTTCAGGATTCCCAGCTCCCTGGCGTAGGAATTGATCAGCTGGGTGAAGCGGTTCTTGAAACCGGTGATGTGGGTGCCGCCTTCGCCGTTGAAAATATTGTTGCAGAATCCGAGAATATTCTCTTCAAATGACCTGTTGAACTGGATGCAGACATCGGCTTCGATCCCCTCGGATCTGCCGGAGAACTTGATGATCTCGCTGACGGTCTCCTTGCCTTTATTCAGTTCCTTCATGTATCCTGCCAGGCCTTCGGGTTCGCTGAAAACGGCTTCCTCTTCTTCGCCTTCCCGTTCATTCTTATAATAAATAGTCAATGCGGGATTGAGGTAAGCGATCTCATGAAGCCTGCTCTTTATGGATGATATTTTAAAGGTATGCTCCCCGAAGATCTCCGGATCCGGTTTAAATGTGACCCACGTCCCGGTATCCTTCGCTTTCCCGATGATCGGCAGCAGGCCGTTCGTCAGTTCGATCGTCGGGATACCTCTCTCGTACCGGTCGTGGAAGATCCTCCCGCCGGAATGCACCTGTACATCCAGAAATTCCGACAGCGCGTTGACGACAGAAGAACCGACGCCGTGCAGGCCGCCGGAGACTTTGTAGGCATTCTGATCGAACTTTCCGCCGGCATGCAGCGTGGTATAGATCACGCGCTCTGCCGAAACGCCCATTTTATGCATGTCAACAGGGACGCCCCGTCCGTCATCCCTGACTTCCGCTGAGCCGTCCTTGTGAAAGATCACCGTTATATTTTTGCAGTAGCCGGCCAGATGCTCGTCTACCGCGTTATCAGTCATTTCGTACAGCAGATGATTCACGCCCTTGTATCCGACACTGCCGATATACATGCCGGGCCTGCGGCGGACTGCCTCCAGACCTTCCAGTACGGTGATCGAATCTGCATTATAACTGTTATTTCCCATATATTGTATCTCTCCTTATATCTGAACCACCAGATATGATATCAGCTTTTTAAAGCAAAGGCAAGCGGGCAGAAAAAATTCCCCGGACGCCTGGTCCGGGGAATTGCAGGATTCTTTTTCAGGTAATTCCTGCCGCCATTCTGTCTTTATTCCATCTCCGCCAGCAGCGCGTCGACCAGTTCCTCGTATTCGTCCGCGCCGCGCGCACCGACAGCCGCTTCTCCGACCACCTGTCCGTCCGACGCAACAAAATAGGTGGTGGGAATGAATTCCGCGGGCAGCTCGTCCCAGAACGTATCCCACGGCAGCAGATTCAGATACGTCACGCCGGTCTGGCTGATGATATCCTTCGCGATCCCGATGGTCTCCGTATCTCCGGTTCCGCGCACATCGCAGACGATCCCGATGATAGCGCACTCTTTTTCCGCAAGCCTTGCGTTCAGCACTTCCAGATCCGGCATCTCCCCTATGCAGGGGCCGCAGTAGGTCCCCCAGATATTGACCATCGTCAGCTTGTGCGTACTGAAAATATCTGCCGCTCTGACGGGATTTCCTTCGAGATCTGTCGTTTCAAAGGAAATCCCTGCGGCTGTTTCCTCCTGTGCATTTTCCCCTTCAGCTGCCCCGGTCTCCGGCTGCGCTGATTCTGTTTCAGCCGCTGCAGTCCCGTCCTGCGCTGCTTCCGCTGCAGCTGCTGCGGTCTCTGCCCGGGTCGTTTCCGCAGCGGAAGAAGCCGGTTCCGTTGAAACTGTTCCGGATCCCCCGCAGGCGGTAAGGGAAACCGCCAGGACAACGATACTCAGTAAGCTGATCATCTTCTTTTTCATAATGAATTTCCTCCGATACTGTCTTTCTTTCTGTTCCGTAAAACAGGCAAAGGCTATCCTGTTATTTTACAGTCACCGTCACTTTTTTGCGGATACCATTAACGGTAAATACATAAATATACGTCTTTCCGGGATGCTTTGCCAGAATCCTTCCTGACAGACTGACGTCTGCTGTATCCGTATCTGCTGAGAGGAAACGCAGCTGGTCCGTGCATTGTTTGATCTTCTTTTTACTGTCCAGCTTTATTACAGCCGCCTTGATCCGGCAGGATTTTCCTGTTTCCAGTGTTACCGACGAAGCGGATCTGAGCATGATCTTCTTCGGGTTCGTATATTTTGCATTGCCGCCGGATGTATAAGCGTGGACTGTCGGGCTTTTGGCAAGCGTCTTCTTTTTCCGGTTATCAAGCCTGTACGCCCTGACATAGGCTCTGTAAGAAGTATTTTTCTGCAGTTTTTTCTTTGTCCAGGTGACTGTCCCGGCCTTTTGGATGGTCTTTACAAGCTTATAAGCATTCCGTTTTCCTTTTATATTGCACATTGCCATATATATCTCATAACCGGACGCCTCCGGGACTTTTGTCCATTTGAGCTTCAGGGAAGTCTTTCCGGCTGCCATCATGGACGCCAGCATAACAGCGGAAGCTGTTTTTTCAGGATTTTCCTGCTGTTTCGTTTCTATTTCCTTTTCCGTCACCGTCAGTTTTCCTTTTTGATACGAAACAGCATAATTTGCCGTCACATCTGTCCTCCCGTCTGTGATCTTTGCATCGGAAGGCATGATCTTTCCGCTGTCTGTCACCCTTGCAGTATTTCCTGCTGTCAGCTCCACGGAAACAATGCTGTGGCCCTTCACGGCGCCTTCCAGGACTGCCTGGTCCGTACCCGTAAGAATATCATCCCCGGCCTGCACGGTCTGGTCTCTGGCAGTGATCGTCACGGCTTTTTTCGCTATGCGGAAAGACTGTTCCGCAGTCCCGTAATACAGTCCCCTGCCTTCTATCGTCAGCGTTGCTGTTCCGGCGTCCGTATTGTCAGTGAAAACGGCTGTGTAATCCGTCCCTTCCGTCAGCAGTGTTCCATTCACCCTGACTTCGGGTTCAAACGTCTGCGGCTTTCCGTTATAAACGCAGTCCTCCGCGCCTCCGATCTCCGCCTTTGCGATTGAGAAAACATGATCTGCGTGAGAAGACTGATAAAACGGGATCAGCGCCAGTGTCAGCTCGCTCAGCCACGAATTGTTATTGCCTCTCCAGATATCCAGCGTATTGATCACAGCGCCGCGAACCCTTGTATTCTTCGTCGCGCCGGGGAACCGTATATTGCTGACCGAACTGAGCACGTAGATCTTTTCTCCTTCGTATCCCAGATAAAGCATTTCATGTCCCGGGAAAAAGAGGATCGTCCCGATAGGGAGCCTCCTGATCAGCGCTGCTTTGTCAGCATCCGAAAGCCCGTTCAGCGTATATTCTTTCATGACGCCGTTATTTCTGCCGCATCCCCTCGGCAGATCCAGGCCGAAGCATCCGTAAACGTCTCTGCAGAATCCTGAGCAGTCGTCTGACTGCAGCATACTGCCCCATCCGTAGGTATCACCGAGCTGATTCATCGCTACCATCATGATGTTTTCAGCGGTGAGCGGAAGATATCCTTCACTGACTTTACGGTTCTCTCCGATCAGCGCCAGTTTTTTCTCATAAGTACCATCGCTTTTTCTGACGGGCATCCATACAACATGATTATTATGGGCAGTACGGTTGCTGATCCTGCCCCGGATCTCGTCTTCGCCCGCCAGCTGCAGCCGGGATCCCATCGTGATCCTGCGGTTTGCAGTCTCCGGCTGGGAATTGGATGCTTCCGTAAAGATCTTGTCATCGCAGATGACAAGGACCTGGTCCGACGGATAATTCCAGGCGTCCAGCCATTCTTCCCTGTCTTTGCAGATCGCAACGTCTTCTGCAGAAATCCATCCTGTCCCACAGCAGGTCAGCGCCGAATAATACTTTCCGTCCGCAGACCTTGTCCGCAGAAGAACCGGTTCGTTGACCTTCACAAGTGTCAGGAAATTGTAATCGAAGTCCGGATCTTCCGGATCATCCTGCAGCGCCTGCGTTGTCGGGAAAGCCAGAAGACTGGTTCTGGTCGTGCAGACTGCATACATGGTCTTCCGAATCTGCGCGCCGCCTTCCATATCTACATCCGGATCCCTGCAAAGGGCTATGAGCGGTCCGTAGAGTGTTTCCTTGCTCACTTCGTGCCCTTCGGAATCATACTTTGCCCCCTTGCTGTAAAAATAATCCGCATCTGCTCCGGCACTGGACAGCAATTTTTTTACCCTGTCAAGCGCATCGAATTCTGTCTGGGACCATTTCGCCATGTTTCTGGTCTCTCTGGAAGTCTTCCAGATCTCCTGATTCAGCCTGATCACATCCTGCTCATCCGCGAGCAGCCGGTCCGGATCGCCAAGTTTCTGTGACCAATAGGAAGCATTCGACATGGCCGGCGTTACATCCGGCATATAAAGCACTGCCGCCGATGCCTGTAAAGGCAGCAGAAATACAGCTGCGGCAGTCAGCAAAGCAGCAAGGACGTTCTGTTTTCCCGGAAGTTTTTTTCTCATCATGATTTCCTCTTGTGCTGTCCCGCGGCAAACATGAGACCACGGTCCGTTTCCTGCGCAGGCAGGGACGCCGCAGGAGTGAATATCTCCGCCTGCGATGCCGCAGTACGGACATTTATATCTTTTGCTGGTGAATCACATTATAGTATTATGTCCGATATATGTCCATCATAACCAAAACACCTGACAGTTTTCCGGCGGTCCTTTTCACTTCTGCCGGTCTCTTTTTGTACAAGAAGAAAGCCCATATGCATCCGGCGGGCTGCCACTGCCCTTTCCATCAGTTCGCATACGGACTTTCTTCTTACGACAGAAACTCGTAATATATAGACAACTCTCATCTACAGTGCCATTATACTCCCGGTTTTGTTATTATGCAAGCACTTTTTGCATAGATTTAATAATTTTATAAGATCTTTATTTCTTCTGTATACCCACAGCTGCCGATGGGACTTCCATATCTCTGTGTGTTTCCAGCGCGCTTACGAACAGCGCACCGACGATCAGGAAACACCCGACGGCTGTCATAACAGAAAGCCTGCTTTTAAACAGGATCACGCTCAGCATCAGGCTCGTGACCGGCTCCAGCATATTGATGAAAGCTGCTGTGCCGCCGCCGACCATAGGGATCCCCCTGTTCAGCAGAATGAAAGCAGCGAAACACATGGCGCCGCTGAGGATCAGCAGAAGCCACTGTCCGCCGCCGATTACCGCGAGAGACTTTCCCTTTGCGATCAGCGGTGCTGCGCATGTGACTGCGCCGAACAGGTGCACATAAAAGATCATTGCCATCGGCGGAAGTTCCTTTAAGGACGATCTTTCTGTCATCAGGTAGTAGAATGCAAATGTCAGGCTGGTGACTCCGGCGAACAGCACGCCGGCAATGCTTCCCCCGGTCTGCCCGTCCGCGATCCCGTAAAGACCGCAGACTGACAGAACGACAGCTGCCGCTTTGTACCATGTCAGCTTCTCGTGAAAAAGGAGGATGGAAGCTGCGCAGACAACGGTGGGAAAGAAAAAATGGACCATTGTTGCTACGCCCGGCGGCACCAGGGTATACGCCTGAATCAGACACACCTCTGTCAACCCTCTGCCGATCAGGCCGGTCAGCACGACGGCCGCCAGCTGGGAACGGGTAAGGCGGAAGGATTCTTTCCGGATGATTCCGGCAAGGAATGCCAGGATCCCGCTGACCGCGACCACCGCAAACGCCACGAGATCTGCGGTAAGGCCGGAAGAAAGAAGGACATTCTCAACCGAAGGATTGGAACCGAAAAGCAATGCTGCCAGCAGGATGTAAAGGATACCCATTTTCAACCTCAACCAAAAAAAGAAACCGGGCCCTGGCCGAATATCCGTGAATGCAGGCATTCCCGGATATCCGGCCGCGCCGCGGGAGCTTATACATTTACATTAATACTCCATCTGTCTGTAGTAACGGCGGATCGTGAGCTTGTGATCGCGGACATGCTCGATATGGCAGGAAAGACGCTCGGTGATCGCATACATGATCATCGGGGAAACGATCTTTCTGAAC
>CAMOZZ010000120.1 GCA_946631165.1 uncultured Lachnospiraceae bacterium
CTTTCAATCTTGCACCTCTTTTTTCCCAACAACAATCCTCTCAGGATGAGACCGCCAGCGGCGGTTAGCCATCTTTAACCTGGCTCTATATTATATTCCATTCCCGGAATAAATCAAGGGGTATTTGAAATAAAGTGGTGAGAAACTCTGCATGTATCCTTCCGAATCAGTCTCGATATTTTGATGCCTTGATCGCTCTCTGGCAGCGGATCCTTACAACCCGGTTATCGTCGGTTTCCGATATCTGCCGGAGCAGCTCTGCATAAGGCCTTACGAACTCTGGTCTTCTTTTTCCGATAACCCGGAAGACTTCGTGCTACGGATCTTGATATAGTTCCATATCCGAGCAAACTGAGAATAAGAAAGCGGCTGCCCATCTTTGTCAGCAATCACATAATCAGAAATGGATTTTTCTTTTTCTTTTCGCAAGCAATTCGCCAGATTGGGGGATTATCTTACTTATCGAATAAAATTTGTTGACAGACGTCTCTCTTCCTGTGCAGGCACTCCAATACCCGCTCGTTCCCCAGCCTCTTTCAGCTTCAGGAGCCAGGCCATATTTCGGCCCAGATACCGCATGATCTGTAGCCCCTCCTCATCCTGCTTGACTTCCTCCGGTGTATTGCCATGAACCATATTCCAGTAACGGGAAGTGGCGATTGGCATCTGCTGATGCAGGAAATACTTATTGATCTGATCCAGTGCAGATGTAGTGCCGGAACGTCTGGCAGATACGACCGCCGCTGCAGGCTTGAAGCGGAAGGGATGCGGATCCTGCGCAGACGCGGAGAAGAAGACCCGATCCATAAAGCACATCAGGCTCCCGTTCATGCCGGAGTAATATACCGGTGATCCGAAGATGAACCCATCATACCCGGCCGCAAGCGCTGTAAATTCATTCACCTTGTCCTCAAAGACACATTTCTGTTTCTTTGCACACTGGAAACATCCGATGCATCCGCCGATCGGTTTGTTTCCGATCCAGTAATAATCTGTCTCGATTCCTTCAGAATTCAGAGAGGAAGCCACCTCAGAGAGTGCCGTATAGGTGCAGCCTTTCTGATGGGGGCTGCCGTTTACAAGTAATACTTTCATGCTCTGCCTCATTTTTTCTTTGTATTCGTAAGTCCTGTAATGATCAGCAGGCCGATAACGGCGAACAGGATCATTACTGTCAGATAATCCAGGATAAACAGTATCCTGCTTTCGCTGAAGTCAAAAAACGCAAATCTCGTCTGCAGGAACATGTAGGAAGGGATCTGTCTTTTGATAAAGGCGTAAACGCCATTCAGGCAGACCAGTGCTGTCAGGATCACGCTTCCAATTCTGACAGCACTGGTCTTTTCTATAAGCTTCCTAAACATCGGCTGCAAATGCGTCCCTGCATGGATGCTCATCAGGACAAATCCCCAGTACGCCAGCGCCATATGGATCTGTCGCATCATAGAAGATATGCCGGGGATCTGAATGAATGTGTAAAGGTGCTTGGACATCAGGACCCCCGAGACCGGCTGCAAGACCATGAAGACCAGCAGTAAAAGATCCAGGATCGTCTGGAACGTTCTTCTGACATTATATCGGCCTCTTGGAATCGCTGCGATCCATTTTCTGTTCTGAATCAGATGGATGGTGAACAGAATCAGCATGACTGTTCCGATAATCTCATGAAACGCTTCCCCGATCAGGGAATAGGCCATGAGAAGAGGGAGCAGGATGACCATCCCGATATCCATGATCAATCTGGTTCTCTTATTGTTTATCACTGCTTTCTCCTTTGTACCGGCTTATTTTTCAAACGTCCTTGCCACGTTCTGAAGAAGCTCACGGATTGGGAGATGCTGTGGACAGACCTTTTCACATTTGCCGCATTTAATACACTCGGAAGCCTTTCCGTGTCCGCCGCCGGTAATGATATTGCTGTAATAATACCCGGTGTTCCAGTTGTGGAAGGCTTCATGCGCATTCATCGCGGCAAACAGATCCGGGATTCGGATGGCCTTAGGACATTCATTCTCCTCGATGCAGTAGCGGCAGGATGTACAGGGGACCAGGTTCAGACCTTTGAAGATTTCGCAGACTTTCCGTACAGCTTCAAACTCCTTTTCGTCGAGGGGCCTGAAATCTTTCATGGCACTTAAGTTGTCCGTCATCTGGTCCATATTGCTCATGCCGGAAAGGACCATCGCCATGTTCGGGAAGCTTGCCGCAAAGCGGATCGCATAGCTGGCATTGCTTCCGCCTCCAAGGTCTCTGAGGATCTGATCTGCTTCTTCAGGAAGGTTCACCAGGCTTCCGCCCTTGACCGGTTCCATGACGATCACGGGTTTGCCGTGCTTCTCGCAAACCTCATAGACCTTACGGCTCTCAACAGAGGCGTCTTCATAGTCCACGTAATTGAACTGGATCTGCACGATCTCGATCTCCGGATGCTCCGTGAGGATCATATCCAGGACGTCTGCTTTATCGTGGAAGGAGATGCCAAAGTGACGGATCAGGCCTTCCTGTTTCAGGGCATAGCATGTCTCATACGCCTTGCATTTTTTATATTTCTGGTAGTTGTTCTTGTCCTGTGCATGCATCAGGTAGAAGTCGAAATAGTCGACGCCGCACCATTCAAGCTGCTTTTCAAAAAACGGGCGGATATCCTCCTGCTTATTGAAATATGGCGTTGTCAGCTTATTTGTGAGAAGAAACTGACTGCGGTCATAGCGCTTTGCCACACAGTCACGGATCGCAGTTTCTGACTGTCCGCCGATATATCCGTGGGCGGTGTCAAAATAGTTAAGACCTGCCCCCAGAAAAACGTCGGCCATCCGGCTGAATTCTTCATAATCGACCTTGCCGTCTTTCATTGGAAGGCGCATGCAGCCGAAACCAAAGTTGCCATGTATCTCAGGAAAGTATTTGTTGATCATTGTGTTCTCCTTTGTGCTCCTTAAGCCAGCCGGATGACCGGCTGGCTTGTCATTTCTTTATGCCTGTGGCTGCAGCGGCCCGTAATAGTAGCTCGCCGTTGCACCGCCGTCCGCAAGGAAGGTAGAACCGGTGATAAAGGCTCCGGCATCGCTCATCAGAAGCTCTGCGATATTCGCCATCTCATCTGCCGTTCCGGGTCTTCCGGCCGGACATTTGGCGAACATGTTTTTGTAGAAATCGCCTCTCGGTCCGTTGAACTCATCCACTGCAAGCGGCGTCACGATGATGCCGGGTGCGATATCATTGAGCCTTGCGCCGCGCTCACCCCAGCGGATGCATTCGTACATGACCCGCTTTTCGTTGCAGCGTTTGGCAAGCTGGTAGGCATGCAGGGTATCCCGGATATTCTCCGGCTGCAGGAGAGGCAGGGACAGCAGTTCCTCCGTGGGCGTCGTTGCTAACTGCCTGTCCTCCTCCGGAGTCAGCTGTGGCATGCGCCAACCGGACTGGCTGGAGATCGTGACCCCGGAGCCGCCCTCAGCGATCACCTTGCCGACCTCTTCCAAAAGCACGGCTGTGCCGTACAGATCCACCTTCAGGATTGCCTCTATGGGAGCCTGGGAAGGAGATACGCCGGCGGCATTAATGAGATACTTGATTTCGCCGTATTCCTGCGCTTTTTTGATGATCGCCAGGATATCCTCCCGGGAAGAGAGGTCCATTTCGAAGGGAACCACGTCGTACCCGGCGTTGTTCATGATCTCTGCGATCGCTCCCGCATTCTTTATATTCTTATCACCAAGGATGATCTTCTTACCGAAACCCGTTCTCCGGGCCAGCGCCATGCCGATCTGACCGGCACCGGTTACGAGCATTACATCTTTCTTCATTTGCTTTCTCCGTTTCTTTTATTCCGTAATTTCTACTTCAAGGGACTTGCCTGCATGCTCCAGAGCTGAAACCAGCGATGCCTCCGCTTTCCCGATCACATGGACCTGGTACGGACTGATATCCATCCCCCGGAAGTTCAGGCTGAAAGCATTCCATGATAATTGCTCCTTGTATAGACTGTTTTCAGTATGTACTTGCGACGCTCCGGGTAATCTTCCAGACGCCGTCTGTTTTCTTCAGGCTGCATTTCTGCTGCAGGTGCCAGTTATGTCTGCCACCGCCGAACACGGCTGCAGCCACATAGGACTGCCCGGTCAGGACCGCCGTGTCCCCGCTGATCTCTACCGGCATGTTTTCATGCTCTGCAGAGAAGTAATTCAGCGTCCCGTTCAGGACTGCCTTAATAAAGGCTTCCTTCGGCTGCCGCATACCTGTCATATGTATCAGGACAAAGCTGTCGTCCAGAACCTCCCGGAGGATCGACTCATCCTTTACGATCATGCCTTCGTACATCCGGGTATAGGCATCCCGGATCAGCTGTTCGTCATTTTTCTCTGCCATCTCAAAACCCAAGCTCCGCAAGCCAGCTGTTTACGGATTCTCTGACCTTATCCTGGCTGTTCTGTGCATCGTTTCCGCGAACCGCAAGACCTTTCAGCACTTCCGCATCCGGGCAGGCGCTCTGAAGCTTCTTGTCAAAACCGGACAGTCCGCTTCCTTCGTGAGTTGAGAAAGGAATCAGGGTCTTCCCTGAAAAGTCATTATTCTCAAATACCGTATACATGATCATCGGCCAGTCGCCCCACCAGACCGGGGCGCCGATGAAGATCGTCGAATAGGCAGCAAGGTCCGGCAGCGTTCCCTGATAAGCAGGCCGCGCTTTCTCGTTCTGCTCCTTTTTGGCGACATCCGTCAGTTCATTGTAGGTGTACGGATAATAATCCTCCTCGGGGAGCACTTCGAAAAGCTCTGCGCCGGTCTCTTCCGCGATCATTTCCGCCACGATTGCGGTGTTGCCTTTATCAATCACACCGACGGTATACTGTTCACCTGTACGAGAGAAGTAAATGACGAGAATGCCTGAGGAAGCTTCCGGTTCCGAAACGATTTTTTCCGTATTATCGGGACTCTCTGTTCCAGTGACTGTATCCGTATTTTGATTTGTCTGTGCGCTGCTGTCCTTATCTTGTTCTGACTGTGCAGGCGTATTCGTATTTCCGCATCCTGAGAGCGCAAACAGAAGAACTGCCAGCAGGAGAGATAATGCTTTCTTCATGACAGACCTCACAGAAGCCCATTTGCTGCGAGCCATTTCTTCACGCTGCCTACAGAATTCGCAGCCTCGCTTCCGTGGATGGGAAGTCCCTTTTTGACGTCAGCGCCGGGCACCAGCTTCTTGATCTCGCGCTCCGAGCTGCCCATACCGCTTCCCTCGTTGGTGCAGAGAGGAAGGATCGTCTTGCCGGTGAAATCATATCTCTCCAGGAAGGTCGCCACGGCCATTGGGAACGTTCCCCAGTAGTTCGGATAAGCCAGAACGATCTTGTCGTATTCATCGATGCTGTCAAGATAGTTCGTCAGTTCCGGTCTGGCCTTTTCACGGAGATCCTTCTTGGCCTCCTCGATGCAGGTCATATAGACGGGGGAATAAGGATTCTTCATCTCGATCTTGAAGGTATCCGCAGAGATCATATTCTTCATGAGGTTTGCAACGATCTCGGTATTGCCGACCTTCACATAGCGCATCGCGCCGCTGAAGTAGTTTTCATCCGCTCTGGAAAAGAAAGCGATCAACGTTTTAGCCATGGTTTTATCCTCCAAATTCATTTCTGATGGCTTTATTATATCGAAAGACTATTGTAATGTCCAATCGAAAAGGTATATAATCAATAGAGTTTTTAAATTACGCGAGGTGATTCCATGACCACAAAACAAATCGATTACTGCATCGAGCTGGCTCATACGCTGAACTTCAGCCGTGCAGCTGAAAATATGTTTGTCAGCCAGCCTACTTTGACTTATCAGATCAGGCTCCTGGAGGAAGAGATCGGATTCACGGTGTTTGAAAGAAGCGGGAAAGGCGCGTCTCTGACCCCTGCAGGAACACAGTTCGTAAGCTTTCTCTCCGGCATGAGAGAGGACTTGAAACGGGCTATTGAACAAGGACAGAATTTCAGCGCCAAATACAAGGACAGCATCTCCATCAATATGATGGTCCGGCAGGCGGTGTATTTCCTTCCGGAAGCGATGCGGCTGTTCTCTGAAAAATACCCGGATGTTCAGATCATCCCGCAGTTCCAATACGAGAATGGTATGGACACTTTCCTGAAGAATGAAGCGGACATCCTGTTCGCTCTGAAGGAAGATACAAGGCAGATACCAGGCGTCCGGGTCCACGACCTGTTTGAGAGCCATATTTATCTGATTGCCGGGAGGGAGGACCCGCTGGCAGGGAAAAACCTATTGAGGGAAGAGGATCTTTACGGAAGGACGCTGATGGTCGGCGGCGGGTCCCCGCCGGCACTTCGAAGCGTCCAGCACCGACTCATCAGCAGTGGAAAGATCGACTACTTCAACAGCGCCGACCACGACACCACACTGACCAATGTAGCAGCCGGACGCGGCGTCTGCCTCGCACCGGGTTTTTTAAACGATCACAGCGGACAATTTGCCTGGATCCCGTTTGACTGTAAGGAGGCTTTCTCCTGTGTGTTATGCACGCATAAAGAAGATGACAGGTCATCGCTTTCAACGTTTATTGAAACCCTTTCAAAGCTATATCGGGAAGCTGTAGCATTTCCTATGTAACAACAGGAATCTTGCTTATCTTCCTGTGTCAGTTCCTTCAGTTTCCTGCACTCCTGAAGTCGTTTTCCAAATTCCACCTGGTTGAAATACATATCTTTGTCCTTTCCGCCTGCTGCGGAGAGCAGAAGATACATAGCCAGGATCCGGACCGCTCTTTATCGCCTGAAAAGGGTGCACTAAAGAAAGGGTACCGATGCCGGATTTTGAAAATGATC
>CAMOZZ010000121.1 GCA_946631165.1 uncultured Lachnospiraceae bacterium
GTCATCATCTTGAAGATGGCCTTCTTGATATCGTGAATACTCGTGATATCCGCCTTGTCGATCTCTCCCACAACAGGCGCCGGCGAATGACTGTCTGCCTCGGCCTGGGTGATGACGTCCAGGATCTTGAAATTATCGCAGGCAGCCCTGAAGGGCTTCGGCGTCTTGCTCTCTCCCATACCCAGAACGAACATGCCTGCTTCTCTTAATCGCTGCGCAAGCTTCGTAAAATCCGAGTCGGAGGAGACCAGGCAGAATCCTTCCACGCTGTGGGAATACAGGATGTCCATGGCGTCGATGATCATGGCCGAATCCGTGGAATTCTTGCCTGTTGTATAGCTGTACTGCTGGATGGGGTTCACGGACCATTCCAGGATCACGTCCTTCCATCCGCGCTTTGTCTGGTCCGTCCAGTCCCCGTAGATCCGCTTATAGGTAGCCGTACCGAAGTCGGAGATCTCCTCCAGAATATACTTGATATACTTTGGCGAAACATTGTCCGCATCGATCAGCACGGCAAATCTTCTTTCTTTATCTTCCACGTTGTCCTCACTTTATCTGTTCGAAATGTACTGTCCGGGATACCGCTTTGTTCCGGATCTCACGACTTGTACGTTTAATGACAAAAGTATAAGCGATATCCCGTCAAAATTCAAGAAAAGGGGGAAATTTCAGGGACGCCCTTAAATCCTGCTGTCCTTATTCATCGCGTGCGCCTGACGGATCACGGTCTTCATTTCCTCGGTGACCCACTTATTTTTGTGATAGAAAAGCTGCCGGTACATCTTCAGCCGGACACCCTCCACATTGATGATGGACAGTTCCCCTTTTTTTACCGCTTCCTCCACTGCCAGCCGGGGCAGGAAGGATACGCCCTGATTCGCCTGGATCATCCGGATGATGACATCCGTATTGCCGGTCTCGAAAAACGGGCGCACATCCAGATGCTGCTCCATGAACAGATTATCCAGCACCTTCCGGTAATTGGTGTCCTGCTCTGTCAGGAACAGCGGAAGCGCCGTAAGCTCCTTCAGCGTCACAGATGCCGCCTTCGCAAGATACGACCGCGAAGAAGCCACGAACACGATCTCTTCCGGGGCTTCCAGCGTCTTCACCCAGGCCGGATCACTGATCGGATTGTCCAGAAGATACAGCATGTCGAGCTGATTATGATTCAGCATATCCATCAGTTCCTGCGGCGTCCCCGTGATGACTTTCAGATGGGTCTCCGGCAGATGGATATAAAAATACCGCACCATCTGCGGGATCCGCACTGCCAGGAGAGAATCCAGGGTTCCCATGCGCAGAGAATAACTGCGGTACACCTTTCCTGTAATCGCCCTGTAAGCCTGGTCCTGAGTCCGCAGGATCTCTCTGGCATATTTCTCAAACTCCCTGCCTTGCGGCGTCAGATCGATCTTCCTGCCGATGCGGTCAAAAAATCTTGTATGAAATTCCTGTTCCAGCTGCTGGATCTGGATGGTCACGGCCGCCTGGGTATAGCCGAGCGATTCCGCCGCTTTGGAAAAACTCTGCTGTTCTATGATATTGATGAATGTCACCAGCTGTCTGATCTCCATATACTCCCCCTGAAAATCAATAAAAAATATTTAACCAAAGATTAAATTACTTAAATTTGTTTTTATTTTACATCAATGATATATTCTAGACAAGTTAAACATTCGATCGATCTGTTTTAACAAAATCATACGCAGTACTTCCGCCCCAGAGATCTCCGGAGGTATTTTCAGAGGAGATATGTCATGAAAGGCAAGAAACTGGGACTTGTTCCCAAACTTATTATCGCCATTATCCTCGGCATCCTGATCGGTATGTATATGCCGCTCTGGTTCTGCCGTATTGTCGTAACTGCTTCAGGCATCTTCAGTCAGTTCCTGAAGTTCGTCATCCCGCTGATGATCCTGGCCTTTGTTTCCATGGGTATCGCGGATCTGACCAACGGAGCCGGAAAGCTTCTTCTGATCACTGTTCTGATCGCTTACGGTTCCACACTGATCGGCGGAACAGCATCCTTCCTTGTATCGATCAACCTGTTCCCCAGCTTCATGAATCCGGAGGCACTGGCTCAGATCCAGGCAACCGCAGACAACTCCGTGGCAAGCTATCTGAGCATTTCGATCCCCCCGATTCTCGATACGCTTTCCGCTGTTGTCCTTGCATTCATCCTGGGTCTGTGCCTCTCAACCATGAAGGGCAAGACCATCGGAATGACGCTCTATGATGCCATGAAGGACTTTTCCACCATTATCGATACCGTTCTGACCCATGTGATCGTGCCGCTGCTGCCGCTGTACATCTGCGGAACATTCGTCGACATGACCCGTTCGGGAAAGACCTTCACCATCCTCGGCATTCTGTGGAAGGTATTCCTGGTCGTCATCATCATGCACTTTATCTACATGTTCATCCAGTTCATGGTCGCAGGTACGATCGCCGGCAAGAACCCCTTCACACTGATGAAGAATCAGATCCCCGGCTACACAACAGCGCTCGGAACACAGTCTTCCGCAGCGACCATCCCGGTCAATCTGAAATGTGCTGAAGCGGACGGTATCTGCGAACAGATCAGGAACTTTGTCATTCCGCTCTGCGCGAACATTCATATGTGCGGATCCATGATCACGATCACCGCCTGCGCAACGGCCGTCTGCCTGATGAACCAGCTGCCGATCAGCATCGGAACTGTCATTCCCTTCATCATGACGCTTGGTATTGCCATGGTCGCTTCCCCCGGTGCTCCCGGCGGATCCATCATGACTGCGCTGCCTTTCCTGTACATGATCTTCGGTACGGAAGCCGGCGATCCCAACGGTCCGATCTGCGCGATCATGGTCGCCCTTTACATCACACAGGATTCCTTCGGAACAGCCTGCAATGTATCCGGTGACAATGCGATCGGTGTCGTCGTGAACCGCATCTATGAAAAATGGATCCAGCCGAAAGGTTCTGAAGCAGCAGCAAAATAACCAGTGAGGTCTGCTCATGAATATCTTTGATATCATAGGCCCGATCATGATCGGGCCTTCAAGCTCTCATACAGCAGGGGCCGTCCGTCTCGGACGCGTCGCCAACAAGCTGATGGATGATGAAACGCCTGCCAAAGTCGAGATCACCCTGTCGGGCTCGTTCGCGGAGACCTACCGCGGCCACGGGACGGACAGGGCCCTTCTCGCGGGCATCATGGGATACAACAGCTGGTCCGAAGAGATCCGCGACGCCCTCGATATCGCGAAGGATCGCGGGATCGAATATGAATTCATCAAAAAGGATCTTGCCGGCGCACATCCCAACACCGCCGTGATCCATTATTATCTGAAAGACGGACAGGAAGGTTCTGTCCAGGGCGCCAGCGTCGGCGGCGGCAATATCCGCATTGATCTGGTCAACGGCATGAAGGTCGAGTTCAACGGCGATTACCATACGATCCTGGTCATGCATCATGACCGGCCGGGCGTCATTGCCAGCGTTACCAGCCTGATGCGCTACGAATATGCCGACCTGAACATCTCGAACTTCCACCTTTCCCGTGAGGAAAAAGGCGGCAACGCCATCATGACGATCGAGATCGACAGTCTTCCGCCGGATATGCTGATTGAAGACATTCGGAAGCTGGAGCACGTAACAAATGCCCTGCTGATCCGCAGGCTGTAAGGAGGCGGAAAAATGCTGAAATATGAATCCATTCAAGAGCTTGTTTCCGCTGCCGAAAATGGCGGCATGAAGATCAGCGAACTCGTGCTGCAGGATCAGGCGGAAAGCATGGAAACAGAGCCTGAAGAGCTCTATAAGACCATGCAGAACAGCTTTGAAGTCATGAAAAAGGCCGTTGAGACCGGCCAGAAATCCGACCAGCGCTCCATGTCCGGCCTGACCGGCGGCGAAGGATATGCCATGAAGGCCTATTCCGAGACCGCAGACGGCGGATTATGCGGGACCTTCATGACACGCGCCATTGCCCGCGCGCTTGCCGTTGCCGGCTGCAACGCCTCCATGGGAAGGATCGTAGCCGCACCGACAGCCGGAAGCTGCGGCATCCTCCCCGGATGTCTGGTATCGCTTTATGAAGACCGCGGCTTTGACGAGCACGATCTGGTCATGTCGATGTTCACGGCCGGTGCATTCGGAATGGTCATCGCCAATAATGCCTGCATCGCAGGCGCACAGGGAGGCTGTCAGGCAGAATGCGGCAGCGCTTCCGGCATGGCAGCCGCTGCCCTCGTGGAAATTATGGGCGGCACGCCGGCGCAGTGCGCTGATGCCTGCGCCATCGCGATCGTGAACCAGCTCGGTCTGGTGTGCGATCCGGTCGCAGGACTGGTCGAAATCCCCTGCATCAAGCGGAATGTCTCCGGACTGATGATCGCTTTCTCAAGCGCTGACATGGCGCTTGCAGGCGTTGCGCCGAAGATCCCCGCGGACGAATGCGTCGATGCAATGCGTGAAGTAGGAAATGCACTCCCTGCGGCGCTCAGAGAGACCGCCGGCGGCGGACTTGCAACGACACCGACCGGACTGAAGCTCCGTGAGCAGGTGTTCGGAAAGTAATCCTTATCGTTCGTACGGTCCTGCCATCAGCGGCGGCCCAGGCACCAGTGCCCTTTTCCGGTATGAGAAATCCCCCCTCATACCTCCCGATAAAAGGAGAAGGGGCTGAGGCACACCTTAACCAGTGTGACCTCTGCCCCTTCTTTTTTAGCGGCTGTTATGATTTATCTCTGCCGTTTCCATCCGGAAAACTATCTTTCTTTCCCCCAGAAGAACAGTGCCAGCATACCGGGTCCTACGTGCGCGCCGGAAAACGGTTCGTGCTGGCAGATCGTAAGCCTGACATCAGGCGTCAGTTTCTTCACCATCTCAGCCATGTATTCCGCATCTTCCAGGCAATCCCCGTGGGAAATGAAAACGCGCTGATCCGGGATATCCTTCCGTTTCTCCTCATATTTCTTCACGATCGCTTCGATGGATTTCTTTCTGCCGCGCACCTTTGCACAGGCGACGATATGTCCTGTACTGTCACCGTAAAGGATCGGCTTGATGTTCATGATCGTTCCGATCGCTGCCGTAAACCCGCTTACACGGCCGGTCCTTTTCAGGAAGTTCAGATCGTCGACGGTAAAATACTGGCAGGCGTGCGGGACATCGCTGTCCAGGATCTTTGCTGCTTCCCGCACATCGACACCTTCACGGGAAAGCGCCGCTGCTTCCAGTGCCAGCAGTGCATTTCCGAAACCGCACCCTTTGGAATCCACAATATGAACAAAACGGTCCGGAAATTCATCCATCAGTTCCATGGCTGCCACCGAAGCGGCGCCGTATGTTCCGCTGATCCCCGAGCTCATGGAGACATAGATGAGATCCTGCCCCTGCCCGATTACAGGCTTAAAGGATTCCAGGAACTGATGCGTGTTGATCAGGCTCGTCTTCACGTTCCTTCCCTGTCTCAATCCTTCATAGAATGCTTTTCCGTCAAAGTGGTCGACGTCTCCGTAGTATATGTGCGGGACTCCTTCCACGGTATATTCACAGGGAACAAGCTGTATCCCGTTCAGCATAGCAAGCGGCAGATTGGCACTGCCGTCCGCAAAAACAGCAAAAGACATGATGCTTATCCTTTCTGTCTGTTCTTCAGGCATATAAAAACCACGATGTGATACAGCAATTATATCACATCATGGCGCGATTTCAAAACAACTTCCTGAGCGTCAGAATATTCTGCCCGTTTTCATAACGATAGGTCATCTCATCCATCGATTTTTTTACGATAAATATCCCGAGGCCCCCTATCCTGCGCTCTGAAGCGGGGAGCGTTACATCGGGATCCTCTTTGGCAAGCGGATCATAAGGCATGCCTGAATCGGCAAACCTGATCAGTACAGCCGGCGGATCTTCTTCGATCCGGATACTGATCCCGACAGATCCGGTATCCGGTTCGTAAGCATAACTTGCTATATTTATGAAAATCTCTTCTACGGCCACTTCCAGCTGCATCCTTACTTTCAGTGAGCAGCTGGTCTGATCAAGGACCGATTCGAGCAGTCCGAGGACCTGCGGCAGATTTTCCGCTCTGGCTTCTGTCTTCAGGTCAGCTGAGACAGAAATGCTGCTGTCTGCAGACGGAACGGGATTTGTCATAAATGCCCCTTTCTCTCGGATCCTTATGCGGGATCCGACGGATAACGGTCCTCAGGTCACTCGATAGTCAGGATATCATTGAAACCGGTAACTTCAAAGATCTCCATAATGATCTCGCCAACGCCTGTCAGCTTCATGCTGCCCTGCTTCGCCATGGTCTTATGTGCGGAAAGAAGCACTCTGAGGCCAGCCGATGAGATATACTCCAGCTTGCTGAGATCCAGGATCAGTTCCTGCACGCCTTCATAGGATCCCTTCAGTTCAGCTTCCAGCTGGGGCGCCGTCATGGTATCCAGTCTTCCTTCGACCGCAACAGTCAGCACATCACCGTTTTTCTGTTTTTCTATTGTCATTGCTGTTCTCCTTGTATGAATATTCCCCGCCCTCCGGGCCCGGGTAATATCTGCCTGTACTTATGTTCCGCGAATTGCTGCTTCCATATCTCAGACTTGTTTATTATATCCTTTTTTTATCGCGATATCAAGACAGTAAAAAAACAGACTGACCATTTTGGACAGTCTGCTTCAGATCATTTTTCAGGAAT
>CAMOZZ010000122.1 GCA_946631165.1 uncultured Lachnospiraceae bacterium
CTGATCTTCACCGATGTAGGCTGGAACAAGAACGGTATGGCACAGCAGTATGATATCACCATCCCCGGAACCATCAACCATCCTTCAGGACTGGCTACGATGGGATTCGGCGCCGGCGCTATCCTCGGTGCGAAGCTTGCTGCTCCGGAGAAGGTCGTTGTTACCCTTACCGGTGACGGCGGATTCGGTGCTGCGAACCCCTGCGTTATGGCGACTGCCGTTGAAGCAGGCATCCCGGTCATCTGGATCGTTATGAACAACAGCGCGTTCGGAACCATCGCTGGTCTTGAGGGCGCTCATTACACCAACGAGAGAGAACACTGCCGTCTGCATCTCGGAACCGAGTTCAAGATCCGTCCTGCAGAGATGGGCAATACCATGGGCGGAGAAGGAACCTTCCAGCAGGCCTGGGAGCCTTATACTCCCGACTGGGCGGCTGTTGCACGCGCTTACGGCGTAGATGCCGTCAAGATCCAGAGCGCTGACGAGTTCGCTGAGGCTCTCGCGACCGCTGTTGATCACGTCAAGAACGGCAAGCCTTTCCTGATCGACGCGCCGATGGAGAACATCGCTGTTCCTACACCCGGTGTATGGAATATCAACGATATCTACACGCATAAGGAGAACGTCAGCATCGAGAACGGTCGTCTGAAGTTCCCGGATGAGATGGGCGGTAAGGAAGTCAAGGTCGTACGTACACAGGCTGCGGATGCCTGATCGCTCCATCCGTTTGATATAGTTTATTAAGGCGTATGCCGGATGCTGTTCGGGCATTCGGCATACATTTTTATGAATGTCGCTGAAAGAACGCGGTTCTTTCATGCTTACAGGAGAATATAAATGGCATTTGATTATGTAAAGAAAGTCCGTATCTGCGAAGTAGGTCTTCGTGACGGTATCCAGAACGAAAAGTGTGAGCCCATCTCTGTGGAAAACAAGGTGGAGCTGCTTAAGGGCATGTTCGATGCAGGTTTCAAGGTGATCGAGGTCGGTTCCTTCATGCATCCCGTGAAGGTCCCGCAGATGGCCAATACGGATGAAGTCTTCAAGGCTCTGCAGGATGTGGATGTGCCCGCTGACGTAGAACTTCGCGCGCTGATCCCCAACAAGCGCGGTGTGGACCGTGCGATTGCCTGCGGCTGCAAGAAGGTCAAGCTGAATGTTTCCGCGTCTCTGGGCCATAACCTGGCGAACCTGAACCGCACTCCCGCGGAATCCGTTGCCGGATTCGCCGAGGTGGTGGATGAGGCAAAATCCAACGGTCTGGATATCTCCGGTTCCATTTCGATGGCTTACGGTTCTCCCTGGGATGATGAGATCCCGCTGGATGAAGTGAAGAAGATCATCGAAGCCTACATGGCTGTCGGCATCACCGAGATCTCTCTGTCCGATGCTTCCGGTATGGCTTATCCGTCTCAGGTGTACAACATCTGCACGGAGGTACGCAAGGCTTATCCCGACAATACATGGTGGATCCATCTGCACAACACCAGAGGCCTGGCCGTTGCCAATATCATTGCCGCCATGCAGGCCGGCATGACCCAGTTCGACGGTTCCCTGGCCGGTGCAGGCGGATGCCCGTTCGTACCCAATGCCGCCGGAAACGTAGCGACAGAGGATGTTATCCACTGCCTGGATGAGATGGGCGTGGAGACCGGAATCGACAACTACAAGGTCATCGAGCTGTCCCGCCGCATGGTGGAACTGATCGGACATACGGCCGACAGCTATATCCTGAAAGCCGGACAGACCAAGGATCTGAAACTGCCGCTGCCTGTACGTCAGCCCAAGGCCAAATAATTCATTGATTTACAGGGGACGCAGTGCCCCCGAAAAATAATAAAAGGCACATCTAATTGTGCGGAAAGAGGTATCATTATGGGATCCAAACTTATTGCTCTTCTTGGCACTCCTCTGGGACAGTCTTTCTCTCCCCGTATGCAGAACGAAGCTTATGCTTCCATGGGATTTGACGCTCATTATTTCCCGCTGGAGACCAACAATGAGCTGATCGGTAACAATATTGCCAATATCAAGAAGGATGACAGCTATGCCGGTTTCGCGGTAACCAAGCCCAACAAGGAATTCGCTGTTCAGTTCATGGATGAGATGGACGGACTGGCCGAGAAGATGGGAACCATCAACACGGTTGTACGCAGCGCTGACGGAACTCTGAAGGGCTACAACACCGACGGCTTCGGCGCAACCAAGTCCCTGGAGCTTGAGGGCGTAAAGTTCGACGAGACCACTTTCTTCGTATGGGGCGCAGGCGGCACAGGAAAGTCTGTCTGCTTCACCATGGCTGACCTCGGCGCAAAGAAGATGTTCATCAGCTCCCGTTCCGAGAAGTGCGAAGTCCTTGCAAAGGATCTGAACGAGAAGTTCGGAAGAGAAGTCGCTGTCGCGATCCGCACTGCTGATGAAGAAGCTGTCAAGGCTGCTGTCGCTGAGTCTGATGTTCTGATGAACCTGTCCGGCCTCGGCATGAGAGGCCATGAGGGCGAGACTCCCATCGCCAAAGAGTGCATCAAGCCCGAGCATGTCTGCTTCGATGCTACCTACAACCCCCTGAAGACCCAGTTCCTGCTGGATGCTGAGGAGAAGGGCTGCAAGATCATCAACGGCCTTGGCATGGTCATCTATCAGGGCGCACGCCAGATCGAACTGTGGGCCGGTGTTGACGAAGCTCCCGTAGAGCAGATGTTCAAGACCATCGATCAGATCGTCGCTGAGATGAACAAATAATTCATTTCCTACCGCCCCCGCGGTCTTCCGCGGGGGTTTTTCATGAACAGGAGGCCGGCATGGAAAGACAGAATTCACCGACAAGATCCGTAGAGAGAGCGCTTGATATCCTGGAGTGCTTTATGGATAAAGATGTGATGATACTTCTTGAGATCGCAGAAAAAACCGGTCTTTCATCAAGCACTGCACTGAGGATCCTGCAGGCTCTTACAGAGCGTGATTTCATCGTGAAGAATACGCAGGATAAGACGTACCGCCTTGGCAACAAGATACTCTGGCTGGCGGAGCGCATGGCAAGAGAATCGCATGAGGAATTAAGAAAAACGGCCTATATGTATATGCTGGCCATGAATGAGAAATATAACGAGGATGTCCGCCTGTTCGTTCCGGACGGACACTCCAAGCTTTGCATAGAATCGATCGAATCGAGAAGAGAACTGAGACAGGTGGTGCTGGTCGGGACCAGACATGATCTGATCCGCGGCGCGGCGGGAAAGATCATGATCGCCTTTATGAATGACAGTGACAGGCGCAGGCTGATCGAAGATGAGTCATTGTTCAGGATGTATGATTCCGTAAGGGAAGCCGGCTATGCCATCAGCAACGGAGAGAGAGAAGAGGGACTGTTCGGGATTGCCGTACCCGTGACAGATGCCGAAGGGAAACTGGTCGCTGCTATTTCGCTTTCCGGACCCTCTGTCAGATTCAGGGATGATGATCTTAAGGAACGCATTCATGCCATGACGGAAATGGGAAAAAAGATCTCGGCGGCATGGCAGAAAAGAAATCAGGAAGTACAGGAGATGGGAGCATGAGTGAAGAATTTATGGATTTTGCAGATCTGAAACGCTGGCTTAAGGAAAGAGGACTTACTTTTAAGCTGGAGGGGTGGTCCTGCTGTATCCCTGATACAATATTGATCTTCGATAAGGATCACAGACTCCTCTATGAAGGAGAGTATCATCACGAAGTAAACTATCTGGATGCGGTAAAACACATAGAAGCGCAGGGAGTGGTCTGAAGCCCCTGCACATCGTTCTGAACGAAATAGTCTGTAATGTAAAAAGTCCTGGCGGAAGCCGGACTTTTTTGCTTGACAGCGGCTGCCTTAAGACGAAAAATAGACATGTGTCTGTTAGTATAATTATGCATCTTTTGTAATAATGCCAACATAATCCCGGAGGTCGCGAATATGAATTCAGAGGACAGAGTCAGGAAAGTAGCTATCATAGGAATCGGTATTCAGGGGTCGATGCTGGCGTTCCGGAATGCGTTCCACGGAAAGCTGGTATGCGGATACAGCAGGACGGAAAAGTCCGGAGAGATCTGCCGGCAGAAGATCCTTCAGTGGGCGGATTATTATATGGAACAGGGCCGGCTCACCAGGGCCGGAAAAGAAGCGCTGCTCGGAAGAATAACCTATGCACCCTCCCTGGAAGAGTGCACAGAGGATGCGGACCTGGTCATTGAGTGTGTGCCCGAAAAACTTGCCCTGAAGCAGGAGCTGTTCGGACAGCTTGATAAAGTGTGCCCCGAAAAAACACTGTTCAGTTCCAATACCTCTTCCCTGCTCATGAGCGAAATCTGTATTTACTGCAGCGAAGCCAGAAAGAAACAGTCCTTTCAGAGCGATCATGACGATCCGGTCAGGAACAGCCATGTTGAGCTGATGTGGAATGCATATACTGCGGAAGAGACAAAAGCGGCTGCGATGGCGCATTATCATACGCTGGGATTTGATCCCATCGTCACGGAGAAAGAAGTCAAAGGCTATTCCATAAATCGTGTATGGAGAGCCGTGAAGCGGGAATGCCTGTGGCTGTGGGCAAACGGGTACTGCACACCCGGGGATTTCGACCGCGGCTGGAAGGAAGAATGGGAAAGCAAAGTCGGCCCGTTTGAACTGATGGATCTGATCGGGCTGGATACCATTTATAATATTGAAATGTCTTATTTTGAAGCCAGCGGCGAGGAACGAGACAGACCCCCGAAAGCGCTTAAAGAGATGGTGGATAAAGGCATTCTCGGCATGAAATCCGGAAGCGGCTTCTATAAAGGCTATAATACATTGGCGGGCAATCTTGATGCCGGGGAAAAGAAACATGAAGCTGACTGAAGAACAGCAGGAAATGCTTGCGGGGAAATACGGAAAAGGCGCTTCGATGGCCATGCGCATTCAGTGCGCAGTAGGAGAAGGCTTTGAAGCGGAGCGGATGGTGCCGGTAAGCCGTGTTCATATTTCTCTCAGCGCCCAGAACGCGGATATCTGGTTCACTGAAAAAATGACGGAAGCCGGAGCCGCCGCAAGAGTCATTCCGACCGTCAATCCCGGATACTGTGTGAAATATTTCAGGGAAAAAGGGTGGCTGAGGGAAGAAGATGCCGTAAATATGCGCCGCACGGAAGCCGCTTACAGGAAACTTGGCGCGAATATGACACTCAGCTGTACGCCGTATATTTCCGATAACAGACCCGCTTTCGGAGAGATCTGCGCATTCTCGGAGACGAGCGTGACAGTGTTCGCCAATTCCGTTCTGGGAGCAAGAACGAACAGGGAGAGCGCCATGAGCGCAGCGTGTGCCGCCATTACGGGTTTTGTTCCCGAATACGGGATGCTTCTTCCTGAGAACAGGCTGGGAACGGTCCTGGTAAAAGTATCCGCAGCGGTCGACAGTGTCATAAAGTTTGCCATGCTGGGCCTCTGCGGAAAGAAGATCGGACGCGGTATCCCTGTCTTTGCGGGACTTCCGGAGCAGATCGGAACCGAGTCTCTCATAGCGCTCGGCGCATCTCTGAATATATCGGGCTCTTATGATATGTTCCATATTCCCGGCGTTACGCCGGAGGCGCCGGATGCGGAGACTGCTTTCGGCGGAAAAGCGCCGGTCAGAACGGTGGAGCTGACCGACCGGGATCTGGATGAGGCTTTTGCCCTTTACTCCCATGAGCCCGGAGAGGCCATCGATTATGTGATCCTGGGATGTCCGCATTACACCTGGGAACAGGTCAGCGCAGCTGCGGCATTTCTGCGCGGGAAAAAGGCATGCGTTCCCATAATGATCCTGACCTCGCGTACTGTGATCGCCGCGGCGGCAAAGAGCGGCATAAAAGAGATACTGGAGGAAGCAGGCGCTGATCTGATCCCGGATACCTGTGTTGATGAAAAATGCTGTTTCAGATGTCTGGAAGGAAAAAACGGCGTTACTGATTCTCCGAAGGCGATCTATTATATGGAAAACTTCGGGATCAGAATGGCAGTGCGGGATTGGAAGACCTGCCTTGCCTGGGCGGTCTCGGGAAAGTCTGACAGCTGTACGCCGGTATCCGGTGCTGCAAAGGAGGATCATTATGCGTGAGCGTGTTTTTGGCTGCAGAAAGATCTCTCCCGGTCTTGCCGCGGCAGAGGCGGTTTGTTCAAAAGAGGAAATCCTGTTCTATCACGCGGATTTTGAATCCGGCGTCATTACCGAAAAGGGACATGATCTGGAAGGAAAGAGCATAGCCGGAAAGATCGTAGTATTTCCCGGCGGCAAAGGAAGCTCCGTCGTACAGGCAGACGGCCTTTACAATCTTGTGCAGAATGACTGTGCCCCTGCCGGATTTATTGTCAGGTTCCTGGATACGGTGCTTGTATCTACGGCTGTTGTAATGGAAATTCCGATGGTCTGGAAAGTGGATGACAGTTTCTGGACAGAAGTGCGCGACGGAGATATGATAAAGCTCGATGCTGACAATGAATCTGTAACTGTGATAAAGCAGTAATAAAACAGAACCCTTATAACAAGTCCCTCCATTACCGGACAGCACCGGCAAAGGGGGGACTTATTATAAGGCTCTTTTTTTATTTTACTTCTCTGGTTGCGTGCTTCAGCCATTCCGCTTCCGCAGGTTTCAGATGATCTTTCAGTGTTTCGAATACCATCCTGTGATAGCTGTT
>CAMOZZ010000123.1 GCA_946631165.1 uncultured Lachnospiraceae bacterium
TTTATCAGCCGTGATCGCACTTGTATCAGGAAATCTGATAATCGCGGCGGAAACAATCAAACCAGCTGAATTGTCCAATCTGACCGGAAATGCTATTCTGAAAGCAGAATACCGACATTCGCAATTCTTCTCTGTTATGCACTGATCATTTCTCTGCTTTGAAAGGAACCGACCGTTATGACACATGATGAAATCACTGCTTTGCTGCACCGGGAGATCGTACCTGTCACGGGCTGTACCGGTCCGACCGCCTATGCACTGGCTGCAGCAGCGTGCCGCCCGTATGTTACGGGGAACATCCTGTCCTGGAATGTCGCAGTCTCTCCCGCTTACCTGAAGATGGGCTTCGGGGTGGCCACGCCGGGCACTTCCCGGACAGGGATCGCTGTCGCGGCAGCCGCCGGTTTTGTCGGCGGAGACGCCTCTCTCGGCCTGCAGGTCCTGAAGAATACGACCGCAGACGATCTCAGCAAAGCGTTCGCGTTCTGTGACGCCGGCATTATCAGGATATCCGCTGCTGAACAGGAAAGCGGAATCTATGTCAGAAATGAAATCGAAACAGACCGGGAAACGGTAATGGCTGTTGTCCGCCATACACACGACGGTCTGTGCCTCATCCGTGTTGACGATCAGACCGTTTACACCGGCGATCAGGAAATACAGGAAGAACGGCTCGAAGACCATCCTGACCAGCTGTCCCTGGATGACATCTTTTCCTATGCTGAGACCTGTACCTGTGAGGAAACAGCGTTTCTTGAAAATGCTTACCGGATCAATCTCGCGCTGGCGGAGGACGGCATCCGCGGCGGCTGCGGACTGAAGACCGGCCGCGCCCTTCTTGAAAAAGCAGCCGGAAGCGCTTCCGGGGATCTGTTCGACCATCCTCTCCGGCATCTTCCAGATTCCGTGGAAGAACGGATCAATATTCTGGTTTGTGCGGCATCTGATGCCCGCATGGGCGGCAGCCGTCTTCCCGCATCCGCAGCCATGGGCGACGGGAATCAGGGGATTACGCTGCTTCTGCCCATTGGCGTCTATGGGGAATATCTGCATAAACCTGTCCATGAGATCACCCGGGCGATGGCTTTGGGCGCGCTGATCCTCTTCTATGTAAAAATGCATATCGGCCGTGCCGCTGCCATGTGCCTGTGCGCCATCGCGGCATCTGCCGGCGCTGCTGCAGGGATCTGTGCGCTTCGCAGATTTTCCCGCAGCCGGACGGAAGCCGCTGTCAAAAACGCCATCTCTCCTCTGGCGGGAATGCTGTGCGACGGTGCGAAAAACGCATGTGCGCTGAAGATGTCCGTTGCCGTCCGGAGTGCGCTCCAGGCTGTGGAACTTGCTTCCCTGGGCGTAGAAGCCGGCTATTATGACGGCATCTGTGATGATTCTCTGACAGATACCGTTTCTGCCATAACTGATATTGCGAATCAAACAATGGATTTTCTGGACAGCTGTATGGTACAGACGATCCTTCAGAAAGAGAAAAGGAGGAGGTTTTCAGATGAAAGTCCTGAAAGGCAGGGTGATTGACTGCACCGGCAGACCGCCGATCGAAGCCGGCGCTGTCGTGATTGAAAAAAACAGGATCTGTTATGTGGGGGAAGCAGCCGGCCTGCCGGCAGAATACTGCAGCGCGGAGGTACTTGAGATCCCGGGAGGAACGATCCTGCCCGGACTGATCGAAGGACATGTCCATATGTCCTGGGGCGGCGCCAATTCCATCCACTGGATCGATTACACCCCGCAGCTGGAAATGGCGCGGGCCTTACGCGATCTCCGGTTCCTGCGGAATGAAGGCTATACAGCCGTACGCGATATGGGCAGCGGCTGCGTTTTCCTTAAGGAATGCGTCCGTGAAGGCCTTCTCGATCTGCCCCGCATTTTTGCTGCAGGCAGGATCCTGACGCAGATCGGCGGACATGGAGACGCTTATCAGAAGCTCACACTGGAAGCCAGCGAAAAAGTCTACGGCCCGGCCTTTATCGTGACCGGTGCGGATGAAGTCCGCAGGGCAATCCGCATCAATTTCCGGAACGGCGCTGACTTTGTCAAGATCATGACCACAGGCGGCGTGTTCTCGCAGGGGGATAAAGCCGGCGAGACATGTCATTTCAGCCGGGAAGAGATCCGCACCGCCGTGGAAGAAGCGGAGAACCAGGGGACCTATGTATCTTCTCATGCCCAGGCAAACAAGGGGATCCGCACAGCGCTTGAAAACGGCGTCCGCTGTATTGAACACGGCTTCTATCTGGATGAATACTGCATAGAGCTGATGCTGAAGAACGACTGTTATCTGGTCCCCACGCTCTCTATCATGCACACCTCGAAAGTATTCAATGAATCGAATCCGCACGTGCTTCCCGAACTGAAGGAAAAAACGCTGCGGTCGTATGAAGCGCATTACCGCAGTCTGGAGATGGCGCACAAAGCCGGCGTCAAGATCGGAATGGGCTGTGATTTTGTGAATGATCCGGCGCTTGGCTGTACCTATGACAGGGCGAACATGGAATTTGAAAGGATGGAAGCGGCGGGATTTGCGCCTATGGAGATCCTGCAGGCAGCTACAAAGACCAACGCGGAGCTTCTTCTCATGGCTGACCGGATCGGCACGCTGGAAGCCGGAAAACTGGCAGACGTTATCCTTGTTGACGGCAATCCGCTGAAAGATATTAAGATCATGTGCAATGCTGACAATATTAAACTCGTGATCCAGGACGGACGGATCGTAAAAGACTTTCCTGCGCAGGAACACTGACGGATACGCAGTACCGCAGCAGCCGGCGTTCAATCAAAACAACATACCGCAGACAGGAGGCATCCCATCATGGAAAAAACAATGTCCGTTTCAGAGGTACCCTGGCTTACCCGCCGTGAAATCGAAGCACTGATGATCGCTCCTTTTCTTGAAGCATTTGCGGAGGAAATCGGACGCGAAAGAACACTGGAAATTGCAGGCCGTGTCATTGACCATCTTGCCCGTGAATCCGGCAGCGCTTATGCTGCTGAAATGGAACTGGAAGAAGATGAAAATCTCATTCCCGCGATCCGCCGGCAGCTGCTTTCCCACAATGAATCGGGAGACTGTGACAACCGCCTGATCGAGGAGACCGACGATCACGTAACGGTCCACACCTGTGACTGTGCGTATGTCCGCATGTATGAACGGATCGGGCTGAAAGAGCTCGGCTGGCTTCTCTCCTGCCGCCGGGATATCGGTTTTTATGAAGGGATGGAAAAAGCCCTCCGCCTTGTCCGGAAAGGGACGCGCATGGAGGGCTGTGAAGTCTGTGATTTCCGTGTGGAGAAAGCGTAAACTGAAAGAATGTCCGACCGGCTGACAGCTGCGTCAGATCCCGTACTTTTTTAGATCTACCTTTCCGTTGACGACTTCTATACCGTCTGCCTGCAGCAGCGCTTCCTGTCTTCCCGCGCCGCCGAAGGCAAAGGAACCGGAGCATTCCCCGTTTGCATTAACCACCCGGAAACACGGGATGTGCTCCGGATCCGGATTCCTGTGCAATGCATTGCCGACGGCTCTCGCCATCTTCCTGTCACCGGCCATTTCCGCGATCCTGCTGTAGGTTGCAACACGCCCGGGCGGGATCTTTTTTACTGCCTCATATATCCTTTTTGTCGCAGAATCCGTAACTAGATCATAACTTTCCGCGATCATCATCTGTATGTCCGTTTCCGGAACTGTTCCATCCAGAATGATCGTATTCCAGTGATCACTGTTCTGATGCCAGCCCGGGATCACGGAAGCATAGGCATTCCTCCAGAAATCCCTGGAATCCGGTGTGACTTTCACATTCAGATGCATGACGCCGTCTTTTTCATAAGTCCACAAAAAAGCCTTTTTGCTTCCCTTAACCCTCACAAGCTGCCAGTTCGGATCACGAAACGGTGCGTCTGCATAGGTATCCGGAAACGACAGGCCGTATTCCAGCATCTTCTTTCGGAGAAGTTCATTCTCCCCGCTTTCTGCGGTTATAGTACTCCTGTTCGCTGTTATCATTGTCTGTCTCCTGCCTGTCCATTTCGATTACGGTTAAATCATAAACAAACCGAATATACAGACCGCTGCCAGGATCCCCATCTCAATAGTACGGACAATAAATTTTCCCTTTCCTTTTGCTTTGCCATCGTCCGACGCTGTGTCCGGGTCTCCCTTAAACAGACCTGCGATATTTTTAAAAGGAAAAACAAGATCACTGCCGAGCGCAAGCAGCACTGTGTACATAAAGATCTTCTGCTGATGCACCGCCGCGAACTTTACATGGTTCCGGATGATGATACTCGAGATCAGGTTCATGATGAGATAACAGACCGGAGATATCAGAAAGAACAGACTGAACGCGCCCTTTAACCCTGCAGGGTTCTTTGCTGCCTGTGCCAGTTCCAGGATCCCGATCTTCATGGCAAGCAAGGCAATCAGCAAAGAAACAATGCCGCCTATAAAAATACGTCTGATCAAAGCCAGAAAACGAATCATGCCTTTATCCTCCTTTTTTGAACCAATTCATGCCCGAACGAAATCGTTCCGGATATTCCTCTTATCGTTACTGTATCCAACGCTTACACTTTTATGATCGTCGTGTTTATTCCGTAAGTCCGGTAATAACTGACAGACTTTGCTGTATGCAGCAGGATCTTCAGGCCGGTGTTGTTCTGTTCTTTTTCTTCCGCCTCCAGACGGCCGGCGAAGTCCAACAGATTAAAAGGGGAACCATTATCCCTGGCACGGATGATCACATCTCCGGCGTCAATAACGATGCGGATGTCTGCAGTACGAATATCCTGCCCCGGTCTCCGTCCGTGTTCGGCTGCGTTCGTTGTCAGTTCTTCCACACAAAGTCCCGCCATCGCTCCCTTGCGCGCATCCAGCTTATGACCGCGGCAGAACAGGACAGTCTGTTCGCTTGCCAGCGCGCAGTCTTCTACCGTTTCAACGGGATAAGAGATCACATCACCCGGCGCGGCATTGAAGCTGTCATCCACTTCAAGATAATCGGCGCCGGAGGGGAATCCCTTTCCGGTCTTTATTATGTGCGCGAGCAGGCTGGCTGCCAGCGTCATCACCTGTGCGGCCGGGAAGGCCATAAATATGCCCCGGATGCCGAAGGGAACCGCAAGCAGGGAGGCCATGACGAGCGGGAATAGCAGATTGGAAGCAATCGCCATCCTCTGTGCCGCCCGGATCTTTCCCACAGCCTGCAGATAACTGATCCTGGCGTTTGCCAGTATGGAGAAGGGTACCATAATGATCACACAGTGCAGCGCGAAAACCAGCAGTTCCTCCGCAGCACCGCTTTCCGTCAGTGCTGCAGACAGCGGACGGGCGCAAACCGCCAGAACGATGGCTGTTCCCCCGGACAGGAAAAGCGTCCAGCGATGTGCAAGTATACCGATCCCTTCCAGTTCTTCTCCGTTCTTTTCCCCGCAGCAGATCCCGGTCAGAATACCGACTGCGCCGGCAACCCCTGTCGCAAGGATCGAGATCGTATAGGTTACTGCTTCGTGGATGGACAGAACGCAGGTTCCGACAACGCCCCCTGTAACGGCAACAAGGGTGATCAGGAATGCAGAACGCAGCGCATTTGCCAGTGAGAACGCTGCTTTGGGCGCTGCAGAGATAAAGATCTCTTTCAATTCACGCAGGCGGATCCGGACAGGACGCAGCCTGATGACCCGGTTCCTTTTCAGAAAGTGCAGCATGGCTGCCAGAAAATAGACCGCTGCCGATAAAGACGACGCAAGACCGATTCCGAAAAGGCCCCACCCGAATCTGACACTCAGCAGGTCGAACACGATATCTGTAATACAGCCGCATATGGATGCGATCGAAATGAGTTTTCCCCCGTTGTCCATAATGACAATAGGCGTCATGATACAAAACAATACATAAGGCAGGATCTCAAAGGAAAGCCCGTACAAATAGTTCACTGCATACGGCTGCAGGGCCGCCGTCTTCCCTCTGGCACCGAACAGGACCGCCATCTTCGGCACAAAGAGAAAACTGGCCGCAGTCAGAAAAGTCAGAACAATGGCGGAGAGAAAGAAAAGCTGATTGAACTGCCTGTTCACCCGGTCGACCGCTCCGCTGCCGAGATCTTTTGCGCAGACCGTCTGAAGCCCTGCTGCCAGACCTGCCGCCGGGATCTCAAGAAGGTAGAAGAACGGACCGGCCAGGATAACGGCAGCGATCTCCGTCTCCCCATAGAAAGTACAAACGATCACATTATCGACCAGCACTGCAATGGTCTGTGTAAAAGCGGCGGTGAAAGCCGTCGCAAAAGCGAGGAGGAACATGCGCTTCTGTATTCTGCTGATATAGATACGGTTTCCTCTCACTGCGCTTCTCCTGCGGACACAAACCATGTGTAGTCTGAAATACGGATTCCTGATTATTTATTATATCACAGAGTTTTCTGTATGGGAGAGCAAAACATAACAAAAACCATTTTCGGCGCACAGAACAGGGGACGGTTCTTCTGTTCCCGTCCCCTGTGCGACCTGACTGCTTTACGGAAGCATACCTGCCTCGCCCATCAGTTCCCGCAGATAGTCCATGTATTCCC
>CAMOZZ010000124.1 GCA_946631165.1 uncultured Lachnospiraceae bacterium
GGAAGAGGATGCCTTCCCCTTTAGGGGAAGGTGGCGCGTCCAGCGCCGGAAGAGGATGCCTTCCCCTTTAGGGGAAGGTGGCGCGTCCAGCGCCGGAAGAGGTTATAGAGAGCCCCCCGCAGGGGCAGGGAGAGGTCATGGACAACGAAAAACTTACCCTCATCGAAGAAGTCGTCAAGCGCGAATGGGACATGTTCCAGCTCGTCCACAACGAAGGCGGCCGCGCCTCCTGCCAGGATGACTGGCCCACTTTCCATATCATGAGAAGCTGCCAGTATAAACCCTGGCCGATCGAACTCGTTGCCATGTTCAACATCGAACTCATGATGGCGGAGAATGCCGGCCGGAATCTCGTCATGGAAAAATACGCCAGAATGATGAAGAGCACGGCGCCGGCGCGCTATAAAGAGATCGAGCAGTATCTTCCTTACATCTCCCCTGACGTGGAAGAACTGGCCGAGCAGATCATTTCCATCCATAAAAAATGGATGATCGAGCACAGGGACAGATATCCGAAGCTTTCCGCAAGGGGCAGGTATCTCTTCACCGAAGAGGATACTGAGTGGGAGACCTCCTCAGAGACGTATCTGCGCGGCGAACTGCTCACCTGGAGCAAAGCGATGCTGAAGAGTTATTACGAGTTTGTCCGCGAGTGTGAGAAAGACGGCGTCAATCTCGTGATCGAGCAGGATAAGTATACGGTGAGAGAGTACGGTTACGAAACGCTCGAGGAAGCGGAAGAGCGCTGCTGACGGAAAGAAAATAAAAAAGAATGCTGAAAATAAGGACAATAACAGATATTCCTTATTGCAGAACTGAAAACAGCTGAGACACATAGGAAAAGTGTGCCTCAGCTGTTTTCAGTTTGTGATAGGTTTCAGCTGCCGCCGCAGTTCTTCCAGAAATACTTCCTGTACCGGCGTCAACAGTTGGTGTTTCTGCCAGATCAGCTGCATAGGGGAATGTATTTCCGGGACGACAGGCAGAAACTGCAGTCCTGTGCCCGGCCCGGTCGGTACCAGGAATTCATAGGAAAGTGCACATCCGAAGCCTGCGAGTGTGAACTGGGAAGCGTTGAATACGAAATCAAAATAGCCGATGATATTCAGACTGTCGAGCTGTTCGCCAAGGAAACGGGGAAGTTCAAATTTCCGCCCCTGCCGGGGAACCATCAGAGGCAGGCGGCGCAGCTGTTCCAGTGTTATCGTTTTACCGACTGCGGCAGCTTCTTCTTCGCGCATCAGAACACCCCAGGTATCATATCCCGGAAAATCTATATGATTATATTTCTCATAGTCGACCGGAAATGTTACAGCGGCAAAATCAATTGTGCCCTGGGAAAGGTTCTGCGGTGCGGAATAAGCGTCATTGCTCTCTATACGGTATCTGATTCCGGGATATTTCCCGCGCAGGGCTTCCGCAGTCTGCGCAATAAAACGAACGTTATAGGACTGTGCGCAGCCGAACCGGAGTTCCCCCCGCAGTTCCTGTGAACTGTTCCTGTCTATGATCTCCTGCACGGAATCGTCCGTAAGCGCAAGGATTTTCAGCGCTTTGTCATAGAATATTCTTCCGCTATCCGTAAGGACGACCGAATGACTTCTGCGGAAGAACAGATCGCATCCGAGCTCCTCTTCCAGTTTTTTGATCCTTACTGACAGTACCGGCTGGGTGACATGCAGCGCCCGTGAGGCTTTTGTCATACTTTCCTGTCTTGCTGTTTCCGTAAAATAGCGCAGATCAGAGAGTTCCATGATCGTGTTTCCTTTCTGTTCTTTGACTGATATTATATAATACTATATCATCATATGCAATATAACAATTAGCAATAATATGAATGACGGTTTATACTGAAATCAGGAACAAAATACGGATCATTGTTATAAATGATCCATGGTTTCAGAAGGGAGAATGATATGTTCGATCATCTTTTCAGTCCTTTAACGATCAGGGGAAAGACCCTGAAGAACCGTCTTGTCGTACCTGCCATGCTGACTTATTACTGCGACACGAACGGCAATGCTACAGAGAAATACATCAGATATCACGAAGAAAAAGCAAAAGGCGGATTCGGTCTGCTCATCACGGAAGATTATTCCGTGGATGAAAAAGGCATCAGCTTTGCTACCGTTCCCGGACTGTGGTGTGACGAGCAGATCGAAAGCCACAGTAAACTGACGGAAAGAGTCCATCAGCACGGCGCGCTGATCCTCGTGCAGCTGTTCCACAGCGGCATGCAGGGAGATGAATCGATCCTTCATCAGGCGCCCAAGGCACCTTCGGCAATTATGTCACCCTTCGGGGATGCACTCCCCGTCCCTTTTACCACGGCAGAAGTGAGAGAAATGGTCACAAAGTTCGGCGATGCCGCGTTCCGCGCGAAGAAAGCAGGCTTTGATGGCGTCGAACTGCACGGTGCCCACGGTTATCTGATCGACCAGTTCCTGTCTCCGTTCATGAACAAGCGTCTGGATGAATATGGCGGAAACCTCTGGAACAGGACAAGATTCCCCCGTGAGATCATTCAGGACATCAGAAAGAAATGCGGAGAGGACTTTATCATTGACATGAGGATCTCCGCGGATGAATTCGTCGAGGGCGGCCTGAATGTCGAGGATGCAAAAGCAATCTCCAGGATCCTGGAAGAAGCCGGCGCGGATATGTTCGACGTATCGCTCGCAAACTATTCCTCCCTGGAATTCTGCATGGCCAGCAACCATATGGGACATGCCTGGTTCTCCGATTATGCGAAAGCAATAAAAGAAGTGGTAAAAGTTCCTGTCATGGCAGTCAATCGCATCAACGATCCGTTCATCGCGGAGGGCGTGCTGGCAGACGGCAAGGCAGATCTGATCGCCATGGGAAGGCAGTCACTCTGTGATCCGCATTTCCCGAACAAGGCAAAGGAAGGCCGCATTGAAGATATCCGTACCTGTCTCGGATGCAATGTGGGCTGCGTCAATGTTCTGTGGACAGCAAGCCCGATCCGCTGCGTGCTGAATCCGGAACTCGGCCATGAAGGCGCTGAAAGCGAGATCGTTCCGGCTGAGACGAAGAAGAATGTCGCAGTCATCGGAGCCGGTCCGGCTGGTCTTTACGCTGCGATCGCCGCTGCAAAGCGCGGACATAAAGTGACAGTATACGAAGCATCCGATCATGCCGGCGGCAGCTTTTTCGCAGCATCTTTCCCACCCTGCAAGGGAGAGATCACCCAGTTCATCGTCTGGCAGCTGACACAGTGTGAGAAACTTGGCGTTGAGATTAAATACAATACAAAAGTCGATGAGAACTGCATTAAAGACCTTGGGGCCGACCATATTATTCTGGCGACCGGTGCGAAGCCGTCCGCAGCGCCGATCAAGGGGCTTGCGGAAAGCAAAATGGCGCATTTTGCCGCAGATGTCCTGGAAGGAAAAGTCATCCCCGGCAATCAGTGCGTTGTCATCGGCGGCGGAGAAGTCGGCGCAGAGACAGCTCATTTCCTTGCACTGGAACTGAAGCAGGTGACGGTTCTGGAGATGCTTCCGGATATTGCCAGAGAAGCCGCTGTAGCCGTAAAAGTCCCGCTGGCCAAAGAACTGAAAGCAAGGGATGTCCGTGTCCTTACCTCGGTAACAGTGAAGGAGGTCAAAGAATCTTCAGTCGTCTTTGATCATCCGGACGGACATACGGAAGAGATCCCTGCGGATATGATCGTGATTGCGACCGGATATAAGAGCGAAAACACGCTTGAAGAGCCGGTGAAAGCAGCCGGTATTCCTTATACGGTAGTCGGAGATGCCGTCAAAGCAAGAAATGCCCTGGAAGCAAATACGGAAGGCTATTATGCCGGAAGAGCAATTTAAGCAGATACAAAAAATACGAGGAGGCATGGGAGATGAAGACAACACGAGGATGCTGTATTGTCGGTGTTAATAAGATGGAGATCAGAACAGACTGTGTGATGCCGGATGAAATCGGACCGCGCGGTGCCATTGTGAAACCTGCAGTATGGACCCCCTGCACAACAGATGCCCACCTGATCCAGACTGGCTGCCGCGATTGTCCGGATCTGCTCTATAAAGCTTCCGGTCATGAGATGAGCGGAACCGTGATCGCGGTAGGCAGTGAAGTAAAGGATTTCAAGCCCGGAGATCGTGTCGCCGCATGTGCTGCAATGCCTGACTGGCATACGCTTGCGGCACAGGACGGACATCCCAGGGACCGTTACTGGGATAACACCGGAGAATTCGAGCTTCGCGGCGGTTCGTTTGTCGACGAATATTATCTTGATGACGCAGAAATGAATCTGGCACATATCCCGGATAATGTGACATGGGAGCAGTCAGTGATCGCAACGGATATGATGGCTACGGCGTTTGAAGGGGTTGAACAGCTGGATATTCATTTCGGCGAATCCGTCGCTGTGTTCGGTATTGGCCCCGTGGGACTGATGGGCGTGCGCGCCTGTGTCCTGAAAGGCGCCGGAAAAGTATTCGCGATCGGTTCCAGAAAGATCTGCTTCGATGTCGCAAAGGAATACGGCGCAAGCGAAGTGTTCGATTACCATGACAGTGATTATCTGAAGAAAGTCCTGACAGCCAACGGCGGCCCGGTAGACAGAGTACTGGTCTGCGGCGGCAATGACGAGACTTTATCACTCGGACTCGGAATCATGAAGAACGGCGGAACACTTGTAAACGTGATCGCTTATTTCGACGCAAAGGGACCCAGCATCCCGCTTGACCTGGCAGCATGGAGCTTTGGCTACGGGGATAAAGTGATCAAGGGAGTACAGTGCGGCGGCGGACGCCTGAAACTGGAAAGAATGATGAACCTGATTTCCGAAGGCCGTCTTGTTCCGGAAAAGATCATTACCCATACATTCCACGGAATGGAGCAGATCCCTGAAGCCATGCAGCTTTATCTTGAACGCAGCAGAGAACTGATCAAAGCAATTATCCTGAATGACTGATATAGAACGAGGGACGGGGGCAGACAGCTGCCTCCGTTTCATCGTTTCGGCACAATCACCTCAAAAACTGACAAGAAAAACATAACAAAAATGCTTTTCTTGTTTTTTCATTTATGGTATAATTTTACAGGTTTTTCGGGAAATGCGAAAAGCTTAAAAAATGTTGACATCCGGATATCTGTATCAAAACAACAGATCGTGTCCGGAAGGAATAACACTATAGGAGGGCCTGTATATGGCAAAATGGGTGTATCTGTTTAAGGAAGGCAACGCTGGCATGCGTGAACTTCTTGGTGGTAAAGGAGCTAATCTGGCTGAGATGACCAACATCGGTCTGCCGGTGCCGCAGGGCTTTACTATCACTACTGAAGCCTGCACACAGTATTACGAGGACGGACGTCAGATCAATGAGGAGATCCAGGCACAGATCAATGAGTACATCGGCAAGATGGAAGAGATCACCGGAAAGAAGTTCGGAGACAGAACGAATCCCCTTCTGGTATCCGTGCGTTCGGGAGCCCGTGCTTCCATGCCCGGTATGATGGATACCATCCTGAATCTGGGTCTGAATGAAGATGTTGTTGAAGCGATCGCAGAACAGTCCGGAAATCCCCGCTGGGCATGGGACTGCTACAGAAGATTCATCCAGATGTATTCCGACGTTGTTATGGAAGTCGGAAAGAAATATTTCGAGCAGCTCATCGACAAGATGAAAGAAGAGCGCGGCGTAAAGCAGGATGTCGAGCTTACCGCTGATGATCTGAAAGAGCTGGCAGGACAGTTCAAGGCTGAGTACAAGTCAAAGATCGGTGAAGATTTCCCGACCGATGCGAAGGAACAGCTGATGGGCGCTGTCAAGGCTGTTTTCCGCAGCTGGGACAACCCCCGTGCGAACGTATATCGCCGTGACAACGATATCCCTTATTCCTGGGGTACTGCTGTAAACGTACAGGCGATGGCATTCGGAAACATGGGCGATGACTGCGGTACAGGCGTTGCCTTCACCCGTGATCCTGCAACAGGCGACAAGGGCCTCTTCGGTGAGTTCCTTACCAACGCCCAGGGCGAAGACGTTGTTGCCGGCGTACGTACCCCTATGCACATCACAGAGATGGAGCAGAAATTCCCTGAAGCTTTCAAGCAGTTCACGGAAGTCTGCAAGATCCTTGAGAACCATTACCGCGATATGCAGGATATGGAGTTCACCGTTGAGCACGGAAAACTCTTCATGCTGCAGACCCGTAACGGTAAGAGAACCGCACAGGCTGCCCTGAAGATCGCCTGTGATCTGGTTGACGAAGGAATGCGCACCCCTGAGGAAGCGGTAGCAATGATTGATCCCAGAAACCTGGATACACTGCTTCATCCTCAGTTCGATCCCAAGGCACTGAAGGCTGCCACTCCTGTAGGCAAAGGCCTTGGTGCTTCCCCCGGCGCTGCCTGCGGTAAGATCGTCTTCACAGCAGACGATGCAGTAGAATGGGCAGAGCGCGGCGAGAAGGTCGTTCTTGTCCGTCTTGAGACTTCACCCGAAGACATCACCGGTATGAAGAGCGCACAGGGTATCCTG
>CAMOZZ010000125.1 GCA_946631165.1 uncultured Lachnospiraceae bacterium
TCTGTTTTGCGTGATCGAACGGCAGTCCGATCATGCCGGACACCATGGCCCGCAGCGCTTCCAGATGGGAGACGACCGCAGCGCATTCCGCACCGGAAGAGGTGATCTCACCGAGCGCCGGCCTGATGCGCGCAAAGACTTCTCCGTACGATTCACCCCCCGGGTATGGCCTGTCAGTCAGCGCGCCGTTCCGTTCCCGGCCATACTGCCGTTCCCTTTCGATCCGTTCGGCATGCGGCAGTCCGGTCAGTTCTCCGAAATCCATTTCCGAGAGCGCAGGCATCGTAAGGACGGAAATCCCGGTTCTCTCTGAAACAGCGGCAGCCGTTTCGGCCGCCCGCAGAAGGGGGCTGGAACAGATCATGTCAATTTCACAGGCAGCCAGCCTTTCCGCGAGCGCTTCCGCCTGTTTCCTGCCTGTTTCAGACAGGCTGACATCAGCATTGCACACCCTGGAAGACTGTTCCGCGTGCCTTATCAGAAGTATGCGCATCATTTCACCTCCGCGCTTCTCAGGATGGCGCGTATTCCGTCGTACATGTGCGGTTTCAGTTCGGCAAGAGGACACGGCTGGTCGTACAGGATCGCATTGTAGCTTGCCCCGCTTATGAATTCCAGGATCATGTACAGCAGAATATCGGGATCTTTGTATTGTACGGGGGACCGCGCCATGAATTCTTCATACGCTTTGCGGACCGAACCGGGAGAGGACGATCCGTCGATCAGGCTGTTCCGGAACACCCCCCAGCTCAGATGCTTGGACATGAAGCTGACAAGCATGGGTTCGGCGGCAAGCCTGTCGAGGATGGTGTCTACCAGAAAAATGACCTGCTCTTCAAAAGGCAGATCCTCCCGGCCGGATAAGTCACTGATCGCCGCCATGAATATGCGTTCTCCCTGGGATGCGATCAGCTTGTTCCGCAGATCGAACTTGTCGTTAAAATAGAGATAAAAGGTACCCTTTGCAACGCCTGCCTGACGAACGATGTCCGAGATGGATGTATCATTAAAGCCTTTCAGGGTAAAAAGGCTGTATGCCGAGTCGAGCAGGGAGGATTTCTTTTTCTGCTTATTCAGTTCTGCCTTTCCGACAGTCTTTTCCATTTTTTTTCTCTCCGCCGGCAACAATCCGGTCTTTTTATATTTTCGGTGCTTTACCAATTTATTACCTTTTTTTTCGATGTCTGTCAATCATCCGCGGCGGGATTTTATACAAAAATGACCAGAAGTCAAAAATCTGGTCTGCAATATTGACTTTTGGTCATTTTTGGACTATATCATGTATGAAAAAGAAAGAAACCGAAAGAAGGAACCGGTCATGCAGAGATTCGGAAAGGCTGTAGTCAGGCTTCGGATACCGATCCTTATCCTTGCTTTCCTCCTTCTGGTCCCGTCCGCGGCAGCTTATTTCAGGACGGGGACTAACTACGATATTCTGGCTTATCTGCCGAAAGAGATCGACACGATGCGGGGACAGGATATCCTGAAGGAGGATTTCGGAACAGGCGCCTATGCCATGTACGTCTGTGAAGGCCTGGAGGAAAAGGAAGTATCCGAATTAAGGAAAAAGATAGAGACTGTAGAGCATGTTGAAAAGATACTGTGGTATGATTCCATTGCGGATCTGTCGGTACCGATGAGTGTGCTTCCTGACAGGATCTATGACATATTCAATAACGAAGACGCTACGATGATGTTCGTGATCTTCGATACGGGCACCTCTGAAGACGAGACGATGGAAGCGATCCATCAGATCAGGGAGATCGCCGGGGACGGCTGTTATCTCGGCGGCATGTCTTCGATCGTTACCGATACCAAGGATCTGGCGGATAAGGAAGTCGTTGTCTATGTCGTGATCGCGGTGGTGCTGTCAGTCATCGTGCTCTCGGTCACCATGGACAGTTTCCTGCTCCCGTTCCTGTTCCTGCTGAGCATAGGAATGGCGATCGTCTATAATATGGGTACGAACCTGGTCTTCGGTGAGATCTCCTACATCACCAAAGCGCTTGCAGCTGTTCTCCAGCTGGGCGTAACAATGGATTATTCGATCTTCCTGTGGCACAGTTTCCGGGAGATAAAGGAAAACGAAAAGGATTCGAAAGAGGCAATGGCGCAGGCGATCGCAGCCACGCTGCGGTCCGTGATCGGCAGTTCGATCACAACGGTCGCCGGCTTTGTAGCACTGTGTTTCATGACCTTTACGCTGGGACTGGATCTGGGCGTTGTCATGGCAAAAGGCGTTCTGTTCGGCGTCGTCTGCTGCGTAACGATCCTGCCTTCCCTGATCCTTGTATGCGAGCCGCTGATCCGGAAGACCACCCACAGGCAGTTTATCAGGGAGTTTCCGAAAGCAACGGATTTTATCCTGAAGCACTCGCGGATCTTCGTACTGATCCTGGCAGTCGGTGTGCTGCCGGCTGCATGGTGCGAATTCCATACAGATGTATATTACAAAATTGATGCTTCCCTGCCGGAGTATCTCCCCAGTGTCACAGCGAACGCCAAGCTGAAGGAATATTTCGATATGGGCGCGATGCATATGATCCTGATCGACAAATCTCTTCCGGATAAAGAAGTTGATGAGATGATGCAGGAACTGGAAAATGTGGATGGCGTCAAGGCTGTCCTCGGCATGGAGAGCCTGGTGGGGCCGCTGGTCCCTGACAGTTTCGTTCCGGAAAAGCTGAAGGACATCTTTACTTCCGATACGCAGGAAATGATGATCATCACGAACGAATACGAGGTAGCCACCGACGAAGTGAACGCCCAGTGCGACAGGATCGAAGAGATCATTCACCGCTACGATCCCGAAAGCCTGCTGGTGGGGGAAGCACCCTGTACAAGAGACCTGATCAATATTACGAACAGGGACTTCACAGTGGTCAACGCTGTGTCGATCCTGCTGGTCTTCCTGATCATTTTCTTCGTGTTTGATTCGATCAGCCTGCCGGTACTTCTGATATTCGTCATTGAGTTCGCCATTTTCGTAAATCTCGGGATCCCGTTCCTTACCGGAACAGTGATTTCGTTCGTAGCCAGCATCGTGATCGGGACCATACAGCTCGGCGCGACAGTGGATTACGCGATCCTGATGACCGGCAGATATGAAACGGAAAGGCTTGCGGGAAAGAGCAGGGAAGAAGCTATCTGGATCGCGCACAGGACCAGCTTCAGGTCGGTCATCGTCAGTGCACTGTCCTTCTTCAGTGCCACGATCGGTGTTGGCCTGTATTCCGGTATAGATATCGTCAGCGAACTTTGTATACTGATGGCAAGAGGTGCACTGATCAGCATGGCGGTCGTGCTTCTTATCCTTCCCTCGGTACTGTCGCTGTTCGACGGTCTCATTATAAGAACAAGTCTCAGAATGCGCCGGGCGAATATCGCCGGCAGAGATAAAGCGGAGGCAGCAAAATGAAACATACAGAAAAAATATTAAATAGAGTAAAGGAACGGAAAAAAGAAGCTGCGGCTGCCGCCCTGGCGGTTGCCTTAAGCATCATCCTTGCCTCTTCGCCTGCGTTCGTGGCGGCGGCGCCGGAAAAAACGGAGACCGTTTATGTGAATGCGGATGCATCCGGAAAGGTGGAAGACATCACGGTCAGCAACTGGCTGAAGAACGCTGCCGGGAGCAGCTCCATAAATGATGTCAGCGAACTGTCGGAGATCGAAAATGTAAAAGGTGATGAAACGTTTTCGGCAGGCGCCGGCAATGCGCTTACGTGGAATGCGGGCGGCAATGATATCTACTATCAGGGAAAGACGACAAAAAGCCTTCCTGTTTCCGTAAAGCTCAGCTATAAGCTGAACGGAAGCAGCATTTCTCCCGAAGAACTTGCCGGAAAGAGCGGCAGGGTCGAGATCAGGATCGATTACGAGAACCATGAAAGCAGCAGGGTAAAGATCGGAGACAGGGAAGAAACGGTATACACCCCCTTTGCAGTCATCACCGGAACGATCCTCTCCAATGAAAACTTCAGCAATGTCGAAGTGGAGAACGGAAGAGCGATCGAAGACGGCAGCAGATGCACTGTCGTCGGACTGGCCTTCCCGGGACTGGAAGAGAGCCTGAAACTGGATACGATCAGTGATCTGGAGTATAAACCCGGAGAGATCCCGGACCATGTGACCATCACGGCGGACACAACGGATTTTTCGCTGCCGCTGACGATCAGCGCCGTTTCCACCGGCATGATCAGTGAGCTGGACCTGGACAGGATCGACAGTATCGATGATCTGCAGGCTGATCTGGATGAACTGAAGGATGCTTCCGCCAAACTGGTGGACGGAACAGGAGAGCTGAACGACGGCGTGAAGGAACTCCTGGACGGAGCGGATAAGCTTGACGGCGGTGCCGGCGATCTGTATGACGGCACAAAGACGCTGAGCAGCGGCGCAAAAACGCTCGCCGGCGGTACCGGAGATCTGAAGGACGGCGCGAAAAAACTGGACAAAGGTGCCGGGGATCTGAAGGACGGCGCGAAAAAACTGGATGACGGTGCGAAAAAGCTTGATAAAGGCACGGGCGCTTTATATAAAGGAACGTCCGATTTGGCAGATGGCACGAAAAAACTGGATGCGGGAGCCGGCGATCTGGAAGATGGCGCAAAGAAGCTGAATGCAGGCGGAAAGACGCTCTATAAAGGCGTGTCCGATGTAAACGACGGTGCCGGCGCACTTTCAAAAGGTGCCGGTGATCTGGCCGGCGGCGCCGGCAATCTGGCGGATGGCGCCGGCAATCTGGCGGATGGCGCCGGAACAGTTTCCGAGGGCGCAGGAAGCCTGGCAAAAGGCGCTTCCGACCTGGCGGACGGCGCATCCGGTCTGAAGGACGGAATCAGCCAATATACGGCTGGTGCAGAATCTTTAAATAACGGAATTGCAAAATATACAGCTGGTGCAGACAGCTTCGCAGACGGCGTCATCAAATATGTGGACGGCGCAGCACAGTTGACGGCAGGTGTTAAACAGCTGAAAGACCTGCCGCAGACCATGGGGGCGGTGAAAGAGAATCTCGGAACGGCTAAAACACATGCCGTGTCCGGCGCACAGAAAGCCGGCGGCATAGCGCAGGAACTCGGCCAGACAGCGGAAGAACTGAAAAAACTGGCGCAGAGCGGCGGCAGCGCATCCGATCTCAGCGAGATCGCTGCAGCGCTGGAAAAGATCGCCGACAGCATGGACGGCGGTACGGACGGTACCGGCAGTGCCGGCAATTCGGCAGCCGGTGCAGCAAAGAAGCTGTCCTCTGCGAGAAATGCAGTCAGCAGCACCGCGTCCAGAATCGATGAAGCGTCCGCTCAACTGGAAAATGCAGAACTTTCCGCAAAAGTCACGGGACTGGATACGATCAAAGCCACCGGCGAAGCGTCCGGCAAGCTTACCGGCAAAAAGGCGGCAAAGAAAATCATGAAGAAGGCCGGCATGAGTTCGGATGAGATCGCTGCCGTATTTGATGCGCTCGGTGTGGAAGCGGAAGTAAAGGATATTGAGATCGATACAAGCGGTGTCGGTGCGAAGGTGACCGGGAAAAAAGCAGCCCAGCAAGCCCTGAATGCAGCGGCAGATGCGATGAACGGCCTTTCCGATGATCTTTTAACTGCAGAGGACAAGCTCGCTGATGCAAAATCGGAGATCAGGAAAGCAGCCGGTGATAACAACAGCAGTTCGGAAGAACTGAATGCATATGCTTCCCAGATCAGGACGCAGGCGGAAAAACTGCGGAACAGCACTCCGGCGACCGGTGCGGATCCCACGAAGGTCGGCGAACTGGCAGGAACTGTGGGAAAAAGCGCGGCCAGCCTCGGCGCACTCGTAGACGAAAACGGCGGTGATCTTGCCCTGTCAGCAGGCTATATCCAGGGTGTTCTGAACGGCCTTGACAAAGCGGATCTGTCCGGGATCGGAACACTTATTGACGGCGCGGACAAGCTGTCAGCGAACAATGAGGCGCTGAAGACCGGCGCAGAATCCCTGAAAGCCGGCGGTCAGGAACTGAAGACCGGCAGCGACCGGCTTGTATCTTCCAATGATACCCTGAATGACGGCGCGGGGAAAGTGTCTGCCGGTGCGTCCGCGCTGAAGGACGGTGCGGCAGAGCTGAAGACCGGAACGGACAGCCTGAAGACAGGAGCATCCACCCTGAAGGACGGCGCAGACGCCCTTTCCAAAGGGGCAGACCAGGTCGCTGACGGCGCCGGCACGCTTGCGGACGGAACGAAAGCGCTGAAATCCGGCGCGAAGGATCTGAAGGACGGTCTGTCACAGGCTGAGAGCGGCGCGGCCGAACTGAAGAAAGGCACGAAGTCGCTGAGATCCGGCGCAAAGGATCTGAGATCCGGGGCGAAGGATCTGAAAGGCGGCACCGGCGATCTGAGCGAAGGGACCGGAACGCTGTACAAGGGAACAAAGGATCTGAAGAGCGGCACCGGCGACCTGTACGACGGCGCGGAGAAACTGGATAAAGGCGCCGGCGATCTGTACGACGGAAGCGTGAAGCTTACGGACGGCGCAAA
>CAMOZZ010000126.1 GCA_946631165.1 uncultured Lachnospiraceae bacterium
TGATACCCGGGGTGTCGTTCCCGTCTTTTGAGTCCCAGCCGAAAGCCAGGTGGGTATCCGCAGGCGGATTTACTGCCTTCCACTCGGAGGAGGCCTGACATCCATCAGCCGATTTAGGAATCCCGTATGTAAGAATGTAGGTTCAAAATAATCGGGTCCTCGAGCACCCCAGGCTGATTGTTCGGTATGATTATAACATTAACAATAGGAAAATGGCAAGTACCGATAATTGTCCTTTATAAAGAAAAGCTTTCGGGAAGCAGTTCCGCCAGGCTGTAACTGACAAGCTCTCCGTCTTTTTTCAGGACAATTTTCAGGGACGCGCCTCCGAACTCCGCCATCACCTGCCTGCAGATTCCGCACGGCGGCGTATAGATCCCGTCTTCCCCTTCCGGTCCGCCGGCTATTGCGATCACCGTGATATGTTTTTCCCCTTCGCTGACTGCCTTTGAGATCGCCGTCCGTTCGGCACAGATCCCCGCGGGATAGGAAGCATTCTCAATATTGCAGCCTGTATAAACTTTTCCGGAATCCGTCAGGACTGCAGCGCCGACAGAAAAACGTGAATAAGGACAGTAAGCCATCTTTCTCATACGTGCAGCTGCTTCATACAGTTCTTTTTCTTTCATGAGATCCTCCGGAAAATTCTCTTACAGACTTCCTTTTGTAGACAGAACGCCTTCGATCCTCGGATCAGTTACTGTCGCCATGTCCAGCGCTCTCGCAAAGGCTTTGAACATGGCCTCCATGATATGATGATCGTTCTCTCCGGAAAGCACTTTGATATGAATGTTCATCCCGGCAGAATAACTGACAGCGTAAAAGAATTCCTTCGCGAGCTGGGTGTCCATCGATCCGATCGAATCTGCGGTAAAAGCCGCGTCCCACGCCAGATAAGGCCTGCCGGAAAGATCCACGGCGCAGAGCACCAAGGCATCGTCCATCGGCACAAAACTGTGCCCGAAACGTCTGATCCCGGCCTTATCGCCCAGCGCCTGCCTGATCGCCTCTCCGAGAACAATACCACAGTCTTCCACCGTATGATGGCCGTCCACGTAAGTATCTCCCTGGCATTCTATGGCAAGATCAAAAAGACCGTGTCTGGCAAAGCCGTCCAGCATATGGTCAAAAAAGCCAATGCCCGTGTCGCGTTCTCCGGAACCTGACCCGTCGATTGTAAGCCTGCATTTGATATCGGTTTCTCTGGTCGTCCTTCTTATCTCTGCTGTCCTGCTCATTTTTATCCTTCCTTAATGATCGTTGTATTTGCTGTTCCGAAACCGCTCCGCACAGACCGGGGCAGCCTCATTTCTTCATAAAATCATAGATCGAATGAGTGATCAGATATTCATAAAATGTACAGATCTCATCCAGGCTCATTGATTTTTTTCCGCCTTCGATCCAGAACCTGACCACATGGACCAGGCCGATCGCGTAATACATCGCAGCCATCTCTGTACTGACCGGCGAGGTTCCTCCCTCTGCTTCGAATGATTTTTCACATTCCTGTTTAAAATTCAGAAACAGGATCTCAAAAAAACCATTCTGTCCGGTCACTTTAAATGCTTTCTGATAGAAAATACGGTCTTTGTCAAATGCGGAAAAGATCTGTTTTACCGCAGCGGAATTCAGTCCGTCTTCCGCGATCATCCGGGAGACCGGATCGATCACATCCCGCTTCAGGATATATTCGAGAACGTCATATTTGTCCTGAAAATGATAATAGAAGGTAGGTCTGATGACTCCTGCCTGGTCAGTTATATGCTTTATCGTGATCTTTTCAAAATCACGGTGCAGCAGAAGGTCTCTGAAGCTCTCTGCTAGCAGTTCCTTGGTAAGATTGCTTTTGTCCATCCGCTCCTCCGCTCAGAAGATCAGTCCGGCCAGAAGTTCCACACCGGAAAAAACCATCATTGCGCCGCCGATCTGGTACGCGACACGCCGCTTTTCGCTTCCCATCCAGAATCCGGTATAGGTGCCTAGAACCACCGCCAGCATCGTGATCAGCACGAAGCAAAGCGCGGAAACGCCTATGCGGGAACGGAGAAAGCCCATTCCGATCCCTACCAGAAATGCATCGATACTGATCGTGATCGCCAGCAGAAACGCTTCCTTGATCCCATAAGCATCCCGTCTTTTCTCATTAAGCGCACCCGCTCTGGACGACCGGAAGAACATATATAAACCAAGCCCCATGAAGATCAGGACGGAAAGGCGGCTGCCGGATCCGGTCAGGAACGTGGTATTGCCTTCGAAAATGGGAAGATTTACCACGCCTCTGCCCAGAAGCATGGCACCGCCCTGCCACAGCCCGAGAAGAAGTGTGACAAGGATCAGCCATTTTTTATTAATGGCGGGAAGCACTGCTCCCCAGCATACGGATACCGCAAAAACATTCAAAGCCACTCCTGCGGAAACCAGCATGATCTCCCAAATATGCACCTGAAGCGCCCCCTTTTTATAATTCCCGCTGTTTTCTGATTTACCTTTTTACTCTCGGAATGAACACCTGCCATCCCGTGATTCTCTTTCAGTGAACCTGATTGACCGGTTCAATGCCCTCTGCGATCCGTGCAGCGTTCTCCCACATCATCCTGTGCGCACGTTTAAAGGTGCCGGCGGTAATCCCGCCGAGATGCGGTGAATAAAAGACTTTTTTCATGACTTCCGCCGGCAGGGCGACGAGCGGATTATCCGCCGTCACGGGTTCCGGTGCGATCGTATCCGCCGCAAATCCCGCAATCTTTCCGGAGATGAGCGCCTCCCGCAGCGCCCTGTTATCGACCAGTTCACCTCTGGAAGTATTCACAAGCATCGCTTCCGGCTTCATCTTTGAGAGGAACGCTGCGTCCACCATCCCTTTTGTCTCCGGATTGACATCTGTATGAAGACTGATGAAATCACAGGTGCCGATCAGTTCATCCGGTTCCAGCCAGCTGACGCCGTACGCTTTCTCTGTCTTTTCATCCCGCCTGCTCCTGGCGGTATAGTACACGCTGCAGCCGAAGGATGCCAGCCTCTTCGCTGCCGCTTTTGCGATGTCTCCAAAGCCATACAGTCCCACCGAGCATTCCGAAAGCTCGATGATGCCTTCCGCCATTCTGCGTTCCTTCATCTTTATCTGACGGCCGGAAACAACCGCTTCCTGTCCTTCGACCGCATTCCGGAGCAGTCCCATCATCAGAAAAATGGTATGCTCTGCGACCGCGCCGGCATTGCAGCCTTTATTATTGCAGACATAAATCCCGTGTTCCTCTGCGGCTGCCAGATCGATCCCGTTATAAGCAACCCCTTCGGAATGGATCATCCTGAGTGCCGGCATGTTTTCGATCAGGTATCTGCTGACCGGGCTGATGGCGTCGGCAAAAAGGACCTCCGCATCCTTTCCGGCTGCAAGGACGGCATCATCCGGCGTCCCCCTGTCCGCAAAGATGATCTCGGCATTCTTTTTTATTGCAATCGCCGGATCGTATTTATCATATCTGTCCCTGCTGCCAATGACCAGTATTTTCACGGCTGGTATTCCTCCAGAGTTACTTCTGCTTCGGGCGATATTTCCACATCGCTTTCGATCAGCATTTCGTCACGCATCTCATGCAGCAGCTTATAGTAGAAAGCCTGGCCTCCGTGAACGATATCATACCGCTTTCCGACGCTTCTGAGCTGCTGTCTGCCGTAGCTGCAGTCGGCCACGTCCTGCGGGCCGTAGTAAACATGTTTCATATCTCTGACGGTCCCGTCCTCTATGATACAGTGTGCCTTAAAAACATGCACGCCCGGCTCACCGTCATAGTTTATGCCCATCGCACTGATGATCTCCCGGCCGATCTCCGTATTGCAGGTATAGATATGGGTATATCTGCCCGCCATCTTTGTGAAATCGGCAATCCGGAAATGATCCAGCCATCCTTCATCCAGCCAGCCGTTCTCTTCTTTTGAAATGAACAGGCAGACCGGGAAACTTCTCTTCGGGTGTCTGATCAGATCGATGATCTTCCTCACCTTTTCCGGTTTTATCACCCTTCTTACGGAAGAGCAGTATCTCACGTCAAAGACGCCGATGCGGTCCGCGATATTGGAATAAAATCTCGGACAGCTGAAATATCTGTTGAGATAGTTCCTTCTCTCTTCCGCCACCGCATAGGAATTCCTGACATCGAGCATCTGCCAGCGTTCTCCCGGAAAGCATTCCGCTTCGACTACCCAGACCTGACCGGGCGCTTCCAGATCGATATTGGTGACATACATCTTCCAGTACGATCTTTCCGGTTCATACGTGAACCGCAGACGGTAGCCAAGGATCTCCTTAAAGACATTCTGCGGGCTTCTGGGAAGCTCTTTGAACAGACTGCCGTATTTCTCGATCATCCACTGCCAGGTAAGCCTTGCGGCTTCCAGACAGCTTTCCCGGGCAGAATACTTGAAGGTGGACAGATGGACTTTCGCATGAAATACCGTATTCTTCCGGAGCGGTTCCATCTGACGGAAGGAAACTTCCTCTCCGAGATGATCCGCACCGTCGTTGAATACGTCCTTCTCATGGAAGAGCCTGTCGAGTCTTTCATCATGGATCACGCAGTTGTTGACCAGTGCAGTGATCGTATTTACATTGATCGGGATCCGTCTGGGAAGACTTAGAAGTTCCCTGATCAGCACCTGCCGTTTCGTCTTGAACAGGAGTTTTCCGATATTCTGTTCCCTGTGATCATTATCCAGGATCTCTTCCAGTTCCGGATACATCGGACGGTCGTCGATCTTCAGCCGGTAATGGGCTTTCATCATGCCTGCCCAGTTCCCTTCCTTATACAGATCATGGCCAAGGTTCTCGAACAGGCTTACAAGGGATTTGTCGCAGAGTTCCAGCGTTGCGAGGATACTGTTGAAATATCTGGCAGTGCCCTTTTTCCCTTCCCAGAGTTCACCGCCCTTGTATTTCATGTCATGTTCGATCTCATGCCATCCCTCAAAGAACACTGTCTTGAGCTGGATCTCCATTGTTGTGTCAATGCACATTTCCCAGGTTTCCGCGGAGATCTGTTTTTTCAGGTAATGCGGAAGGCGGAATACGCCGTTCTTTTTCATCGGCCGAAATTCATCGTCGTTCTGTTCGGATTCCGCCCATTCCACGAGCTGGAACATCTCCTCCAGGAAGTCCTGGCAGATGCTGAGATCGTCCTCGAAATAGACGTCGATCCTGAGTCCGATCAGATCCTGGATCTTTTTGGATTCACTGTATTCCTTGATCTGGTATTTTCTTGCCAGCGACGCAGAGGTTTTGATGCGCGAAAACAGACGGTAATACATACCGCATTGTTTCAGTCTTTCCTCGATCAGATGCCGCAGTTCAATCTCAACGATCTGCGGTACATTTACGCGCTCTTCTATCTCTTCTCTTGAAAATACGACCCGCTCTGCCATAAGACGTCCTCCTTCCCATCAGATGGTGGTCTGTCAGATGCTTTATATACTGCTGCGAAGGTTTCAGCTGCCAGCCTTTTCCTCCGTACCGTCTTCTTCCTCTTCATATTCCTCTTCTGCGGCATTGTCGAGAAGAGGCCCTGTCCTGACGTCGACATACATGACACCTTCCAGATGATCTGTTTCATGCTGGATGCATCTTGCCAGAAGATCCTCCCCTTCCAGTTCATAGGGATTCATGTCCCGGCCGAGTGCCCGGACTTTTACCTTCTGCGCTCTCTTTACTTCGGCGTGTTTGCCTGGCACGGAGAGGCATCCCTCCGGCCCGGTCTGCTCGCCTTCCGTCTCCAGGATCTCGGGATTGATCATCACGATCGGCTGGTCCCGCCCCTCGCTCACATCCATGACGACGATCCGTTTCAATACGCCTACCTGCGGTGCAGCCAGACCTACGCCTTCCGCGGAATACATGGTTTCCAGCATATCGTCAATCAGCGTGCTGAGCCTGGGCGTCATCTCCTTTACCGGTTTGCTCTTCTTTCTTAATATCTCATCGCCGAGTTCTCTTATCGTCCGAAGTCCCATTCCCCGTGATCCTCCTTGTATTATCAAGTGATATCGATCTGTCTTAAGCATCCCGGAAGCGCCTGGATCCTGTCTCTGAGTTCCATCAGTCTGCTTCTGTCCGGATGTTTTACAATGAACTGTTTTCTGTAAACGTCCTTTATCTTCGCGATCCCCGCATCGACCGGTCCGATGATCGTTCCTTCTCCTTTCAGGAACGACACCGACAGATCGTAAAACGACTGTATTCCCGCAGCCGCATTTTCCTCCTGTTCGTCAAGCGCGACCACATTCATCATGGCGCCGGCAGGGGGATAGGAAAGAAGCTTTCTGTAAGCGAGCTCCTGCTTGTAGAACGAAATATAATCCTGTGCCGCCGCGCATGTTACGGCATAATGATCCGGCGAATATGTCTGGATCATTACTTCGCCGACGGAACCGGCTCTTCCCGCTCTTCCGGCTGCCTGCGTCAGCAGCTGGAAAGTGCG